>CAOKQM010000004.1 GCA_948470875.1 uncultured Clostridium sp. | reverse complement strand
TTTGATTTCTTTAATTATAATTCTGTCATAAGGGAGACGTCTTGTGCTTATTGGATTAGAGATTGTTTCATAATTAAATAAATAATAAATTAGTGGGGGAATTATCCCCCTAAATAAGCCAAAATAAGAGCAATAAATTTAAGGTTTGTGCTATTCCTTAATTTATTGCCCCATATTGACTATTTATTCAAAGATATTTTTTGTTTCTTCCTTTATCTCGTTACACATAACATAACCGAATATAAAGGCTTTTTCTGCCATTTCATCATTGATAATGCTCTGAATACATTGTGAACAATCTACTAATTGCATTTGCCCCTTGGTACAGGTGTTTTCTATTGCTTGGTCTATTTCAATTTTTGTCTTTCTTAATAAGCGATAGTTTTTGTCCATATTTTGAATTTCCCTCATAAAGTTGATGTATAATTCCATTAGCATTGGGTATCTTTTGGCTCTTTCATCAGAAGTAAATTCAAATACCTTGTAGAATTCTTCAACATAATCGTCAATACTTTTTTTGACCTTCATAGCTTTTAAGTCTGCTACTACTTTGTTTAGAGTGATTTTGTGTGCCTCGGTTAGTGGCACTTCCAGTTTCTCTAAACATTCTTTCATCTTATTTTCATTCATAAGTTACCTCCTTGGTTTCAATTTAAACTAAGTCGGATTCTATTACAAGTTTTATTAGTATTAGAAATAGTTTAGGCATAATAATAGACACCTTGTATTGGTGCCTTATGTTAATTTCGGAATGCGATTTTTACTCGATTAGTTCCTGCTTTTAATTGGTATTACTAGGTTTGTTTACTATCCTGTGTAATGTAATGGAATGCAATTTGAAGTCGATACTGGTATCATTTTATGATAAGTTGTGTTAAGTACAAAATGAAATCATTGACCTACACTCCAGTATTTGTAACACTTTGTGTTATTCTGTGATAAGTAAAAGCACTCTGTATAGAGTGCTTAAAAACGTTCAAAAATGGTTGCGGGGGATAGACTCGAACTATCGACCTTTGGGTTATGAGCCCAACGAGCTGCCAACTGCTCCACCCCGCGATATTTGAACAAATAATATTATAAATCATTTTCTACGATATGTCAATAGATTTTTTAAAAATAATAAGTTTTTTGAAATCTATTAATTCTATTATATTCCAAAAATGAAAAAATATGATATAAATATAAAAAATCTTTTATAGAAACTAAAATAATTTATTTATGATTTTTATAAAAAAACAGGCAACTGCCTGCTTTTTCTTAAATTCCTTTATATTTTTCATATTGTTTATAAAATACAATTGCAATACCAATTAGTACAAGTACAACTCCTACAACAATCAGTGTCATATTTCCCGCCTTTGGCAACTTCGTACCAGAAGTTGTATTATCTTTAGTCGTTTTAGCTGTATTAGTCGTATTTTTTGTATCACCAGATACATTTCCATTTTCCTTAATTTTTACATTAGCTGTAGCAGAATATTTTCCATCTGCTGTTTTAGCTGTTATTGTCACATCTCCAGCCGCAACTGGAACAACTGTAATACTTCTATCTGAATTCGTTTTCTGCAATTTTGCAATTTTCTCATTACTGCTTGACCATACAATTTCTGGCAAACTTGCTCCACTTGGATTTGCTTTAGCTATTAAATTAAATTCTTTTGTGACTCCCAATACAAGCTCTAAATTAGTTTCATCTAATGTAATTCCTTGTAATTGTGCATTATTTCCAAGATTTTCATCATTGTTATTATTCTCATTATTATTACTATTCTGATCATTATTTGTCTGAGCTCTTACCGTTATTGGTTGCTTCACTGTTTGTGTTACACCATTTTCTGTATACGATATTGTAATTTCTTGATTCTCAACTTTTAAGCCTTCTGTTGGTGAATATGTGTAATTGGTAACTGGTTTACTTGTTCCATCATTATAATTTGCTGTAATCTCCATTCCTGTTTGGTCAAATCTTGTTCCTTCTATATAAGTTGTCGTAGATGGTTGATTGGTTACCGAAATTCCTGTCAAAATTGCTCCTGGTGTTCCTGCTTCGTCTGTAACAGAAATTTCAATTGATTTATCTTCTATATTAACAATATCATCATAATCTTTATAAGCTTTTATACCCACCAAAGATATTCTACTTGTTTTACTTGACAATGCTTTAAAAGAAAGTGTAAATACATTTCCTGATTTGATATCTTCATTTGCCATAGCTGTTATGTTATCTCCTGCACCATAATTACTCCAACCATTGGCAAAAGACAAATTTGTTAATTCAAAAACACTTTTATCATATTCTAAATTAGAATCAATGGAAATAATTCCATCACTACATTCTTGTGATAAAACAACTGTAAAAGTTTCTCCTACTTTAACAGAATTTGAACTTGGCTCAAATTTTACTGTAACTGGCGCGTCTCCTGAAGCTGCCATTACAGTTGGCGCATATAGTATTACAATCAGTAATAAGAACACGATTCGAATAAATTTCCTCATTTGCAACAATCCTTTCTAACTTAAGCATTGCAAAAACCTAATTTACAATTCTTATAAATGATACTAGAAAGCTATCTAAAAACTTTCTAGTATCCTTATTATATATTTAATTATTTCCAAAGTCAATAATTTTAAACTATAAATTGCTAATTTGTCCTAATCTAAATTTATTCAATTTAATGATATCACTTACATTAATTTCAGAATTTTCAGCCACATCTCCTGCTAAGAATTCTGCTTGATTTATATCAATTTGTCCTAATCGTGCTTTGTTCAATTTTAAAACATCACTCCAATCAATGTTTCCATCTGCATTTACATCGCCTTTTACAACAATAACATATTTCTCATTTACGCCATTTGCGACAAGCAATTGATTGGTAGCCAAAGTTGCTTCTCCACCTAAAACTTCACCATTATTGGCAGATTTAACTGATACGCTTGCATCTGATTTTACATATTTTAACAAGCTTTGTACATTTGTTCCTGGATTTACAATCACATAATTAACTCCGTCTATTTGTTTTACTTTACTAATGCAAGTTCCTCCGTGTTGTTGTGTCAAATTCAATCGACGTTTTAGGATTTTCTATCTCTGTTGATTTTTTTACATCAAATGCATTTGTAGTATATTTATTTGAATATTTTCCTGTTTTGTTATCTTTGGCATATGCCCATAAGTACCATTTTCCTTCTGTCAATTCCATACTCACTTTTGTTTTATTTGACACAATCTGTGAATAATTAGATGGCTCTTGCGTTTCACTCTTTGAAATACCATAATAAATTGTGCAATTATTTTTAGCAATTGCTTCTACAGTAGCATTCACAGTTACTTTGGTTTTTCCTGTCTGAATCGTGTATTGTCCACCATTATTTTCAAATTTTATCATTGGTTTTGAAGTATCTGGCTGAACAACAAATTCTTGTTCATATGTCATTTCATTTCCAGCTTGATCTTTTACTTTTATTTGTCCACTAGCGATTTTTTCTGAATTGGTATACATTCTCGTTGAACCAGTTTGCCAGTTTTCTCCGCCGTCAAAACTATACGCCATTACTCCAGAATGTTCATCATTTGCATAAATCCTAACTTCTGCTGTATTTTGTGAAGCTTGTACTGCTTCTATATTTTCAATCATTGGTAACGTGTTATCAATTTTAGCAATTTCAATATTGGTTGTTGTTATATTTCCTTTTTGGTCTTTTACAGCAACAGTAATAGTTCCATTTTGAGTAACTTTGATTGAATTTTTGGCTTGCCAAGTGTTTCCTCCATCAAAACTATACGCCTCTTCTGCCAATCCAGAATGTTGGTCATAAGCTACAACTGTCAAAGTTGTTTCTTTTACCCAATTGGTTGGATTTCCTTGAATATCAGTAATCACAGGAGCCGTTCTGTCCGCTGTAACCTCTGCAATATTAGAAATTCCACTTCTATGTCCTAAGTTGTCTTTTGTTGCCTCTTTTAACACACAAACTTTCACCAAACCATCTCCATTTGGAATGACAGTTATCTTTCTTGCAATATATCCTTTAGACGCAGTGCCGCCAACGAATCTATTCTCTATAATCGTACCATTTGTTACAATTATTTTGTTTATGTCAATATCTTTGTGAGCACTACCATCTTTACTATAAAAGCCAGAACCATCGTATTCTGTTTCGTCAAACATTGGTAATTTTGGATCTTTTGCAATAATATTAAATTTCAACTGATTTTTATCACTTTCATTTTCAAGATATTCTATTTTAACCTCTGGACCTAGATAATCAAGCACTGTTTTAAAATTATCATGTGGTATTTCATAAATTAGTTCATTTCCGGCTATATCTTTTATTTTCATTTTAAAATTCCATTCTCCAGACGATCCTACAGAAGTCCACACCTTGCCTTCATAAGATGAGTCAGTTATTAAGCTTGCTTCATAAGAACTCAACTCTGGATTATTCACATGACTTCTTTCTATTTCTGCTTTATCAACTAGACTACCATTATCTATTACATCACATTTTAATTTCAAATAAGTATCATAAAACCACAAAGCTCCTTTATCTGCCTCTTCATTTTGTCTATTGGTATATAAAATTATCTCGTCATTAGCAGTAGTTTTTCTGCCTTTATAATTATAAATGCTATCTTCATCACTTAATTTAGCACTTGCTAACCAACCATTATTATATTTGTCTATTTTTAATGTTGCTCTTGTAACTTCTGGTGCTATTGTATCTGCTATCATGTTATCAAAAACCTTTTCCGCTGTATTGGTAAATGGATTCCCACAATGACATTCTCCTTCTAGTTTTACTTTTACTGCTCCATCGTCTCCTTCTTGGATTTCATATTCCCAAACATATAAATTTCCTTCTCGCTCAACATAGGTAGCTTCTTTATAACTTTGATTATCACCAAAAGCCACTTTTACGTGCGCTTTAGAAGTATCATCTGCCTGCCAAGTTTTGATGATAACTTTTTTGCCTGCTTTTAAATAAATAATTCCATCTTTTGAGTTATTTTCTACTGTGTCTTCATCAGTTGTCACTTCTGCTATCATAAAATCCACAATATCGCTTTTGTTACCCCTTATTTCGGAACTCAATGCATTTTTATCATAATGAATCGAAATTGGATTTCCTGCAATATCTACAGCATTAATACAGATTGCTAATAAACTTGAATCACTTATAGCAGTATCTGATACATGAATATTATTATTATAGAAATATACAGATTGATTACTTCCTTGAACAACCCCATTCTCCTTAATAAAATAAACATCTTCATTTTTGATATCACGGATTATACCATTCTCCAAAATATAGATTTTTTCTGATGATTCTATGTGTTTTTCTGGTAAATAATGTATAGACTCTTCCTTATAAATTTTCCAGTTTACTCTAGGTTTAGTCGTGTCTGCTATAATTTTATTTTGATATAAATTTTTATCTGTTGGCAAAGCAATTTCCAAAACATTTCCATTTTCATCTGAAACACTTCCTGAAAGATGTGTGAAAATTAATCCTCCATTATCTCCATTTTGTATTGTATATTCAAATAAAACATAATCATTTTCAATTGTAGGATTCTCAACAACTCGCTCTGTTCCATTTTCGCCAAACTTAAGAACCAATCTTGGATTTTCATTATTCTCTTGCACAGTAGATGTGAACGTTATTTTTATGTTCAAAGTTTCCCCTGCTTTAAAATAAGTTCTGTAATTGGCTACTCCAGCATCAATTCCCATATCAGATTGCATAGTTGCTGTAAAGGTATCTTGATGTGGCGTCATAACACCAATTGTTGTGGCCAACTTGTTCATAGTATGTTTGAAAGGATTATCGAAATCGCTTGTAGCAGCATATTGAATTGGCGGCTTTACTGTTACTAGTGCAACACCTAATGCAACCGTTGTTAATACTTTTCCAAACTTCATCTTTTTCATATGTTTCCTCCCATAAGTTTAAAAATACTTTTTTCTATCTTTAATTAAACCTTTTTTTTGGCTCTATGTCAATAGTCAAAAACTGGAAAACGTTGATTTTAAGCCACTTTTTCAAAACGTCCTTCCTAGGGATTTCGCATATTTTAGGTTTTTTTTAAGCAAATATATCTTTTTGGTTACATTTTCAGTTACGAAACAAGTTTCTCCTAGGGAATGGCTAATTTGGAAGATTTTTCATAAAACTTTTTTGTTATAAAACAAAGCAGACAATCTATAATCTGCAAAAAACAAAATTTTACTAAATTGTCTGCATATTGTTCTTGCGCCAAATTGACAAGCTAAATAGGAATTTCACAGATATTTCCAAGTATGTAATAAAGCAAAATTTCTTAACTGTCAAACGTAAATTACTTGCAAAGTCCTTGTATGAAATTTATTACAAAAAAACAGATTGCTTTTCACACAATCTGTTTTTCTTTTTATTGATATATATGACATTCTAAATTTCTTCTACCAAAACTAATACATTCTGCCATTGAATCCATCCATACATCTAAATGGCGATTTGTAATTGCACCACCTGTATCTTGAACAACAAACCAACCTCCATTTGGTTTATTCGCAAAATATGGAATATAAATGACAGTTCCTGCTGGATATCCTTTTCCTGCAGCTACTGTATACCAAGCTGAAGCTGTTGCTCCACTAGCTGTTCTTGTGTTTCCGCCACAAGAAGCTGCACAATAAGCTGATGTATTTAATGTAACAACGGATGGTGTTTTTCCTTCTACACTTGCTGCAATTGTTCCACTTGAATATCTACTTCCAGAAGATCTAGCAACGATTTTTGTAGATATTTGAATGATTTTATCAACTGGTTGTTTTATGACTGTTTCTGAAATCATCTGTTTATCGATTTCTACATCATTTTGTATCTTAATTTTATATTTTACTTCTTTTAGCCCATTTTCTCCTTCTTGTAAAACCTTGTTTGTGGTGTCTGTTCCTGAAGAAGAAACATCTTTTGTGATTGTTTCATAAGGTATTTCAATTTGTTCTACTACTATTTTTTCGGTTATTGTTACATAATTTCCTAAAATTTCTTCTGTCGATACACTTTCTATTTCTTCTGAAATAATTTTCTTTTCCGCTGTCGCTTTACTAATGGTTATCGTTTTGGTTAAATCAATCGGCGAATTTAAAGCAGGATAAACAACTTCATCTGCTTCAAGCATTATATGATTTTCTTCTAATATTTCTGAAACTACTGTTTTAGAAGTCATCACGGTTGTTTCACAATCATCTGCAAAAACAATTTTAATCGAATTCACTTCTGATTTTACTGCCATAACACCAATAGCAAATATACAAACAAATATAATACTTACGAAAGCAATTTTACGAATTATCCTAATCGATAATTGTTCATCTGTTTTCATAAATTTGTCCCTCCTTTTCAAGTGACATTCTGATTATATTATTAAAATCAATTTTTGTCAATCAAATTTTAAAATGAAATATTATTTTTTCGAATCCCCTTTTTATATATTATGAATGATTTCTTGATTTATGACATTTTTTAAGACACTTGTTTTGCCCAAAACAAAGTGCCTTAGCTTCCATCTTGACTTTTTCTTTTATTAATAACATAAGCACTTCCCATAATTGATTTTGCTTTATGTTTTACTTGTGCGCCAACTTCCCCAATTTCCAATGGAGATTTAAAAATAATGGGGTCCACTTCAACTACTGCTATTGAAATTGTAGTAAGTGGAAATTGTTCTATGATACCTCTTCTATTTTCAGTTTCTATAAATCCTTTTGCTACATCTTTTTTGCTATAAAAATTTTCCACACCTCTATCAAACTCTATAATGATTTCTTGACAAATTTTATCATAATCTGTTTTACTAACAATAGCAACAAAATCGTCTCCACCAATATGCCCTACAAAATTGTCGCTTTTTTCTATGTTATGAATATACTTAGAAATTACTTTTGCTGTAAATTTTATAATTTCGTCTCCACTAGAAAAACCATACACATCATTATATGCTTTAAAATTATCCAAATCTAAATACAAAATCGCAAATATTTGTTGATGTAATAATCTTTTTTTCATTTCTGCTTGTATTTGCACATTTCCAGGAAGCCCTGTTAGTGGACTGATTCTTCGATTAGTATACAATAAATCAATGATGTTTTTTACAGTGTAATACAAATATTGTTTATCAATTGGTTTTTTAATGTAATATTGAACTGATGTCTGCAAAACCTCTATTCTATGTTTTTTATTAAAAATAGAACTAACAACTGCAACTGGTGTAATGCTATTATTGTCATCTTTCCTAATCGTATTACAAATTTGGACAATGTCAACATTTGTGTTATCTTCATCAATAATAATCAAAGATGGAATATTTTTCAATGCCAGTTCTAATTCTTCTGCTCGGACATTTATAAATCTATATTTGGGCATATCATTAAATAAATTGTTTAGTATTTTCACTAACTCGCCTTTATCGTCTATGACATAAATATCTTGTATCATTTGTTCTCCTTATTCTACTTTTCTGTTGTGTATTTATTCTTGTTCTTGGTTTTCATTTTCATCTGTAGTTTCAGTTTCGTTGGTTGGTTCTTGTGTTGTATTGGTTGTGTTAGTTGCATTATTTGTATTATTTGTATTTTCTGAAGAGTCGCTTCCTGTATTTCCATACGTACATTCTCCATCAAATTTTGTTTCTGTGCCATCAACACTTTTTACTGTTAAAATAATTCGATTATAACCAACATCTAAATCTTTCGAAAATTGCGCAATTGTAGGATTATCATTTCCTATATCAATCCCTAATTCTTGATTATTAAAATTAAAACCAATTGACTCAATTCCATTTTCATGAGTTGCTTTAATATTAATGCTACTTCCATCTTCTGATAACGTTACTGTCACGACTGGCTTAGTAAGGCCTGTAAAGCTTTTCATTTCTGTTGTAACATTGTTACTTGTGTCAACTGCAACAACTGTTAAATCATTTTTTCCTTTTAAAATTTCTATTTCTGTTTCAAGTTCTTTGCTTCCTTCATCTGCGTAAACTGTCTCTTCTTCACCTTCATTCCAGCGATAGGTAATAAAATTCAAAGCTGTTTCATCTGTTGCTTTTATTTTCCATTTATTAGCTTCATTTTCTGATGGTGATAATTCAATGACTGGATTAATTAAATCTGCGCCTTCTTCAGAAGAAATTTGCTCATCATGTGTCGTTTCAAATCCATTTGCGTCAATCACTTTTATATGTAGAGTATTATCTCCAAATGGAACATCAATTGTTTCTTCCATATATTTGCTAGAACCAGGTATTGTTCGCTCAGATTTTGTATTCCAACTATAAATCAGCTTTTGAATATTTTTGTCGTGTGTAACTTTAATGGTTGCTTGTTTTTCCTTTATTTCAACAGCAATGTTTGCCTTGGTTTGCTCCGTTTGAGCTGTGTTTACTTCTTTTTTATTTTTGTACATTCCATACCCAACAACTGCTATCAAAACAATAGCAAATATCATCAATATGATAGCAAATACTCGAACAATTTTATCCGAGCCACTTGATTTATTAAAATTACTATTTGGATTATAATCTAAAATCTGATTCATTTTTTCACCTCTATTTTAACATTTATCCTTATTATAACATATTGCTTTTTTAATGTAAATTACTTTTTAATTTTTTTTAAAAATGCCTTATTTTAGCCTTTTTTCACTATCTATTTTCCTATGTTTTACTTTTGTAAAGTTCCTGTTTTTATTGAAAACTTCAACATTTTCTTACCTCTTTTACTAAATTTTCGACAAAGCATTTTTTTCCAATAAAAACATTTTATTTACAACAAACTATAATTTTATTATGCTCATTTTACAAAATAAAATTATATGTTAACTCACAAAAGCTTTCCACACAAAAACTCCATAGGCAAAACCTATGGAGTTTCTTTTATTTTGTCATCAAATTACTTTCTTATTTTCATTTGATTTCTATTATAATACATATTTCTTAATCATGATAACACCTGCACTAATGATTGTCAAAACAGTTGTTGACAAAATAATATACATTGGAGCGCGTCCTGTTGAAATACTTAGAATAACTGGTGCTTCATCAATATCATCTTCGCCTTCTTTTTTGTTGTCTGGCGTAGAATCGATATCATCTGTATCATTTGCATCATTGTAATCTTTGCTTATTTCCGCAACATTGGTTTTTAGCCCTAAATTACTTTCGCCATTAATCCATCTTAAAACCACTTCAACAGTTGCTGTTTCACCTGGCTGAAGCAATGTATTAGCTAATGCTTCTGTTGTAATGACATTTTCTGAATTAGCCTTCCAACCTTTGTTATCAGATTCTACAAATTGCAAACCTTGTGGAATATAATCTTTTATTTCTTTTGCATATCCTGCAATGGTTCCTTCATTTTTTATTGTGATATGATAAACAAATTTAACAATCGTAGAATTTACCTTTTTTCTATGAATTTCCACTTTCATTAATTCTCCATTTACAGTTGGTATTTCTTTGGTAGAACTGCCTTCTGTTACAATGGCTTTGATTAAATCTTTTTGAAGTGCTAAATCAAAATATCCTACATGGACTTTTTCTTTATCTAAATCATCTTCGCCTTCTTTTTTGTTATTTGGTGTAGAATCAATATCTTCAATATCATTTCCATCTGAATCTGTATTTTTGGTAATTTCTGCTATATTAACAATCACACTATCAGAAGATTTGGTATCTACTTTAAATACAACTTTAACATCTAAATAAAATAAATTTCCGTTTTGTGTATCAAATGCTTTTAATAGTGCACTTTCCTTTCTTTCTTCTGATTTTTCTTTTGACAAGTAATCTGTTCTTATTTCAACTGCTTTTTTAACATCAGCTGTTTCTTTTCCATTTGCATCATACATTTTCCAGCCATATTTTTTATTGATTTCATTGTCTGTTTCAAATATTAATCCATTTGGAATATTATCTCCAATTTCAGCGGCATAACCGTCTATTTCACCTTCATTATACACTCTAATAGTATAGGTTATTTCATCTCCATTATTTACTTCTAATGGCGTATCTGGATGTTCATAAGTAATCTTATTATCTTGATACGTAATTTTTGGTATTCTATTTGTAATTTCTTTATCATTTAGTCCTGTTATAAATTTTTGTAATGCCAAGTCAAATTTTTTCATTGTTAATAATTCATAATCATGGTCATCTTGATTTTGATCATCACCTGGATAGTTATCTGGATTCACTGTATCTGGAGTCGAATCTCTATCCACAACTTCATTTTTATTAGCATCTACATTTTTTGTGATTTCTGCAATATTTTTTAAATTACTGTCTGATAATACAACACAAGTAATCTCAACATCTTTATATGATAATTTATCAGAACCATCAAATGCTTTTATTAAATGATTCGAATTGCTTGAATTTAAGGCTGTTGAAGTCAATTTAACTTTCCCTGTCACAACATCTACATTGTTTAAATCTGTAATTCCTGTAAAATCCTCTACTTTTAAATTTTTATTTGCGTTTGTAATCGTGCTTAATTTTATTGTATTTACATTTGTATCTGTTGGAAGTGCCCAATAATTATTTATATTGGTATTATAATTTACTAAATAGCCCAATCCTTCTGGTAAATAATCTGCTATACTTTCTGCATAACCATCTACTTCCCCTTCATTATAGACTCTTATGGTATAAGTTACAATATCTCCTTTTTGCACCAAAATTGGTGTTTTTGATGTGGCATATTCCGCATTTGTAGAACCATTTTTTAGCGGTGCTGTATTGACTACTGGTTGTCTACTTTGTGATAATTCTTTTCGATTTATTTTCGTAATAAATTTTTGCAAACTTAAATCAAATGCTTTTCCAGCAACAACTAATTTTTCGAAATCATCATCATCTTCAAATTGTTGATTATGTGTCTGTCTATCAATTGAATTTATTTTATCTTCCAAAGAATTTGGTGTAGAATCTCTATCTTTTATATTATCTGACTTGATTTCCGCAATATTGGTCAAAATTGAACCAGACTTTGCCGCTTCTGTTACTCTACACACAATGCGAACAGAAACTCCTGTTAGACGATCCTTAAATGGTGCAATTGCTATATTAGAAGTTTTATTGGTTGTAACAATATTTCCATTTGCTGTCCAACCAAAATCTTTATTGGTTTGATTATCTTCAATAAATTCCAAACCTTCTGGTAAATAATCTACAATTTCTGTAGCACTTGCTTCTATATTTCCTTCGTTATATACTACGATTTCGTAAGTAATAATATCTCCTACTTGTACTTCTACTGGTGTTTTTTTGTGTTTGTACTCTGCTGTTGTGCTTGTTTTATTTTGTAAACCTGTTACATCAATATCTGGTATTCTGTCTGTTATTTCTTTATCATTCACACCAACAATATACTTTCTTAAAGCCAAATCGTAATTTATTTCTTTAATTGGAATAACTATTTCATCTTCAACTGGCTCTCCACCTTTTGTAATCAATACCAAAGGCTGATAGGTTCTATCCTCAGCTTGCCAAACAGACGCCTTTGTTCCAGATTTTGTATAGGCTACTTTTAGTTTTACCTCTGAAATTGTGTTTTCGCTAACTGGCAAATAAATATAATATTCTGTGTCAAAAATAGTATTCACATCTGTTAAAACATTTCCTTGTTTATCCTTAATCGTATAAGAATCCGTGGGGATTGGTTTTGTTCCATCTGTTAAAGTAATTTGATAATCGTTGTTTGACAAATTTGAGGATGGTTTTGTTATCTTGAAAGGTCCTATTTTATAATGATTTTCCTCTAATTCACAAGTTGCATTTTTATTTTCAATGCTTGGGTACTTTGATGAACTTGCTAGATATTCTTCATTTTTATGCTCCAATGCAGTATTTACAAAATATTGATACAAAGTCGTAAGCCAATTATATCTAGTTTGTTCCATGCTATCTGTTTGTTGCATGATATTAGTTAAATCTATATTCGGTAAGGTTTTTTCATCATTGGTAAATGGTACATGTTGTAAAGTTTCTTCTCCATAATTGGTAAAATACCAAATAGCCCATTGCTGAACGACTTCGATATCATCATCTGTGATTCTTGCTTTTATATCATCTATGGTTGTTGCATCTTCATATTCAGAATTTAATAATTCTGAATATGCATTTTCAATGATTGCATTTTTTTGCTCTGCTCGTTGCTCTACTGTCATTTGTTTTCGTAGATACATATTATCTAAAAGCCAACACAATGCATTATAATTAGAATCATCTAGTCCAAGAGTTGATGGATTTTCATCAAAAAAATCTGGAATTGTTCTTGTATATTCGATTGAACCTTCGATGCTAGGAAATGAATTGTTTCCATCTAAACAATAAAAAGCATCTGAAAATTCATAGGCTCCATCTGAATTTTTATCATCTTCTCTAACAATTTTTAGAATTGGAGTTGCTCCTTCTGCACCAAACCAATATTCATATTGGTTTTTATCATAATTATTTTTTCCTTCTTCTGAAAGACTTTGGCTAGATTCTTGTCCACCTTCATGATATTCTGATGATATTAGTTTTACTTTATTGACATCATTTGGGTTTTCATTGGTTAAGGCCGCAGCAAATACAACACTTGTATGTGGCAATATTAGTGTTGCTATACAAGCCATTGCTGTTGTTATTTTTAAAAATTTACTTTTTAACATATTTTACCATCCTTACTATAAAATATTTTATACTATTACACATTTATTATAAAACATTTTGGCAAAAAAATCAATACTACCATGAGTTTTTTTCTTGTTTTTAGTAGTTTTTTACAAAAAAAACTAAAATTCTATTTCTAAAAATTGATTTATTTTAAAAAATTACCCTAAACTTTCATAATAAGCATTATACAATTTTGAATAATAGCCACCTGTTTGAAGCAAAGTCTCATGATTTCCTTCTTCTACAATTTCTCCAGCACTTAGCACAATAATCTTATCAACATTTACAATGGTTGATAATCGATGGGCAATAAAAATAGAGGTTTTATTTTTAGATAATCTGTCAATTGATTTTTGAATTAAGCTTTCTGTATACGTATCAATATTGGCTGTTGCCTCATCTAAAACAAATATATTAGGATTGTTTGCAAATACTCGCGCAAATGCGATTAATTGTTTTTGTCCTTCTGAATAAGAATTTCCTCTTTCACTAGCAATATGCTCCATTCCTTCTGGTAAAGAATTTACAAATTCATCTGCTGAGGCCAATTCAATTGCTTCTCGAATTTCATCATCTTCTAAGTTTTTATACAATTTTACATTATCTTTTATACTTTTTGCAAAAATAAATGGATCTTGTAAAATAATTCCTATATTATTTCGTAAACTTCTTAAATTAATATCTTTTATGTTAATTCCATCAATTAAAATTTCACCTTTTTGGATATCATAAAAACGGTTGATTAAGTTTGTAATTGTTGTTTTTCCAGAACCTGTCTTTCCAACTAATGCGACACTCTCTCCTGGATTTATCGTAAAACTAACATCTTTTAATATCCAATTTTCTCCATTATCATAGGAAAACCATACATTTTTAAATTCGATTTTTCCTTTAACTTCTGTAAGTTTCATTCCTGTATCAAAATTTTCTAAATATTGCTTTTGTTCTAAAATATCATATATTTTATCAATAGAAACAAGCGCTTCTTGTACAGTTTCGACATTTTCTATAATTCTTGTAATTGGTTCAAATATCTGTTTGATGTAAGTAATAAAAGCATAAATAAATCCAACTTCTAATTGAATTCCCCAAATATGATTTGTGCAAGTAACTACAATAATTGCAACACCAACATTTTCTAAAATTGTCATTAAGGCTGGTAACAAGCCTTCTATAAATCCTGTTTTAACTCTTGCTTTGCAATATTCATTTGTAAAATTTTCACATTCTTTTTGTTTTTCCCTTTGAATATTAAACACTTTTATAATTTTGGCACCATAAATTGATTCAGCTAAAAACGTATTTAAGTTTGTTCGAATGACTTTTGATACATCATATTGTTTATTTAAAATTGTTGTCAACGTTACAGAAAATAGTATGATAAATGGAACTACTATAAATGACAACATTCCTAATTTCCAGTTGAAATACAATATAATTCCTGCAATTGCAATAATTAAAATGATGTCTTTTATGAGTGTTGCCACAATGTCTTTAAATAAAGTGGAGATATCTTCTACATCATTCGTAATTCGAACAAACAATTTGCCAGCAGAAGTCCTGTCATGAAACGTTATATTTGTATTTTGGGTAAATTTAAATAACTTATTTCTTAAAGTATAGATAACGTCTTCCCCCATCATGTTTACGGTTGTGGTTGTTATGAAATCAATTACATTCGACAAAAGTACAATTCCAATATAAATTGCACCTATCATAGCAACTGTGAGACTTCCTTTTTGAAAAATTCCTTTGGCTATGTATTCATCAATTGCCACTTCTAATAAATATGGTTTTATAATTTCTCCAATACCAATCAATAATGATAATAAAGAAGTAATAATAATTGTTTTCTTATGTGGTTTTGCTAGTTCTAAAACTCTTGATATTGTCTTATTTTTCATCAGTAGCCTCCTCTTTAGATGATTGTTGTAAATACAATTTACTATATAGACCTCTTCTGTTTATTAATAGTTCATGATTGCCTTGTTCTATTATGTTACCTTCATCTAATACAATAATTTTATCTGCATCTTTTATATCTGAAATTCGATTTGAAATAATAATACAGGTTTTTCCCTTTGTTAATTCTTTTATATTTTTCAATAGTTTTTCCTCTGTTCTATTATCCAAAGCACAAAATGTATCATCAAAAATAACAATATTACTTTTCCTTAAAAATGCTCTGGAAATCACGATTCTTTGTTTTTGCCCACCAGACAAATCAACCCCTCTTTCTCCAATCATAGTATAAATTCCAGCATTCATTTTATTAATTTCATCATGAATCATTGCATTTTTTGTACTTTCCATAATTTGTACATCATCATAATCATCTTTAAATAAACTAATATTATCTTTTAATGTACTTGAAAACAAGAAAGAATCTTGTGTTATATAACAAATGCTTTTTCTTAAAATAGAAAGTGGAATATCATTAATGTCTGTTCCACCAATACTAATTTTTCCATCTGAAACAGGATATAATTTTAACAACAAATTCATTAAAGTGGTTTTTCCACTACCAATTGTTCCAATAATTCCCAATGTCTCTCCTTGTTTGATTTCAAGATTAATATGATTTAAGGCAACTTCTATATTTTGTGTATAATTGTAAGTCAAATCTTGAATAACAATATCGCCAGAAATAGTATCATCTGATTTTTGGCTTTGAATTGAAATTTTTTCTCTTTCTAAATGAAATACTTCATCTAATCTATAATATGAAATCTGTGCTCTTTTAAATCTTGCAATAAGTCCTGGAATCCATGAAACTGGTCCTACAAATAAACCAATATAACCATTAAATGCTATAAATTCACCTGTTGTAATGGTTCCTTCTAAAACTAATTTTGAACCATATATCAATGAAATTCCATAACACAATCCAAAACAAATATTGACACAAGTGGATAATAATGTTGAGTGAACATCTACTGCATTGTTAGCTTGCTTTAATAATTTGTTTCTTTTAATAAATTCTTTCAAATGGCTCATTTC
The DNA here is from genome assembly GCA_948470875.1 of uncultured Clostridium sp. Taxonomy (GTDB): domain Bacteria; phylum Bacillota; class Clostridia; order TANB77; family CAG-508; genus Scatovivens. The sequence continues at coordinate 51,935 of CAOKQM010000004.1, read as the reverse complement.
TCCAGAATATGCTTTGGTGGTTCGTATACTATCTGTACTTTCTTGCACATATTCTGCTAATTCCGTGTAATATTTTTGTGATTTTCGAAAACTTCTTTCTACATATTTTTTGATTTTTATCACAACAATAGTAGTAATTACAATAGGACACATTGTAGCTAATGTCAACATAATGTTTACGCCTGATATCATCTGATACGTTACAATTACAAATGTTATAATAATTCTTGAACCGAAGCGAAATTGCTCTATATAAAAATACTCTTATTTCTCCAATGTCTTTTGTAAAATAGGACATTAATTCTCCATTTTTTGTGCTTTGTAAATTAACCATTTTGATTTTCATGAAATGATCAAATAGTTTATTTTTTATGTCTCTTTCAAAGCTACGTGTAACCATTCCAACTCCATATCGCCAAGGAATTCTAATAACCAATAACCCAACTGAAGTAATAATTAAGTAAATTGTTTGTTTCATAATTAAATTTTTATTAACATCAATATGATATAATAAATCTACAATATTTCCAATAATTTTGGGTGGGAATGTCAGTAAATACATATTGATTGTAATTAATATCCAAATTATTGCGATATGTAGTTTATATTTTTTCAATATTTTTCCGTACAATTTTTCTCATTTGTTTTTCTTACTCCTTTACTAATTATATTATATAAATACAAATTACATAATTCAACATTGTTACACAATTGATATATTACTTTTTTGTAACATGTGCTAAATTTCCTCTTTAATCTTTCTTTTTTGAACTCAACTATTTTCCTTAATTTTTAGGTTTTTCACAAGTTTTTATTTGTTTTATTACTTTACAACCTATGATTGCGTTTTGGCTAAATGCGTAAGCTTTCACCATAATACATTTTTTAAATGGTAAATCCAAAATTTGTTTTTTTTAAAATATACTTCTACCACATCAAATCGAATGTAGTGATTTTCTAAACTATTTTGATAAATAAAATAATTACTTGCTTTTTTAATATGCTTCTTTTTTATTTTATTAACAGCCTCTCTTCCCTCACCATATTGCTTTGAACACCTTGTTTTAACTTCAATAAAAACAAGTTCATTTTTGTCGATTCCAATTATATCAATTTCTCCATAAGGACACTTAAAATTTCTTGCTACTATAAAATATCCTAATTTTTCTAAATATTTCTGAACATAGATTTCTCCTTTTTTTCCTAATTCTATTTTTGTCATATTTTCCTTTCTAAGATAACTTATATCCAACTCCAATTTCCTGTATAATTACGCCTTCTAACTCCATATTGATTAATAAATTTAATGTTTTGCGCAGGTCTTTTTGTTTTGTTTTTTGTACAATTTCTTCTATTGATAATGTATCTTTTTGCAATATTTCTACAATTTCTCTGTACTCTTGTTTTATATCCCATAAACTTATTTGTTTTGGTCTATAAGATTTCCCCACTTTGTTCATAAACTGTGGAAAATTTTTGATTATATCTTCTATATTTGTTACCAGTTTTGCACCTTCTTGTATTAATTTATTAACACCAACTCCATAAGAATTATCTAGCCTTCCTGGTAACGCCATAACTACTTTTCCTTGACTTTTCGCTATTTTAGCTGTTACACTTGTTCCACTACGATACGCTGCTTCAATAATCAAAACCCCTTCTGATAAACCACTTACAATTCTGTTTCTTTCTAAAAATCTTTCACTTTTTGGTCTTGTGTTAGGCGGATATTCTGTTATAATTAATCCATTTTTTTGTACAATATCTTCAAATAATTTGCTATTTTCCTGCGGAAAAATGTGATTCAAACCACTTCCCAAAACAGCAATCGTGTTTCCACCATACTGTAACGCTGTTTTATGTGCAATTGTATCTGTTCCAACTGCCATACCACTCACAATTGGAATATCTCTTTTTACAATTTCTTTAGCAAAATATTCACAATTTTTCACTCCATACTGAGTTATTTGGCGGGTTCCAATAATTGCTAAACTTGGTTTATTTAGCAATTCTATATTTCCTATTGCATACAACTCTTTTGGCGGACTTTTTATTAATTTTAGTTTTTCTGGAAAAACTGCATCTTGCAAATTAATTATCTTGATCTTTTTCATATTCTATCCAAACTCCTATATTGAATTGCTTCTATTAAATGTACTTTTTCTATTTTTTGACTTTTGTCTAAATCTGCTATTGTTCGTGCAACTTTTAATATTTTAGAATAGGCCCTTGCACTAAAATTTAATTTTTCAAAAGATTGGCTTAAAACTTCATTGGACGGCTTATCTAAAACACAAAATTCTTCGATTAATTGAGGTGTTAATTCAGCATTAGAAAAAATCCCTAATTTTTGATATCTTTCGACTTGAATTTTTCTTGCTTCATTTACTCTTTTTTTTATTTCCTTTGAGCTCTCACCTGTTTTTAATTCTAGCTTTTTATAATCCACACTTGGTACTTGTATATGAATATCAAAACGGTCTAACAATGGTCCACTCAATTTTGCTTTATAATTTTCTTTTTGTTTTTGTGTACAACTACATTGCTTTTCCTTACTTCCCAGATAACCACAAGGACATGGATTCATGCTAGCTACCAACATAAAATTGCAAGGATATGTTAAACTTGCACTCACTCTACTAATCGTTACAACTCTATCTTCTAGCGGACCTCTTAAAACTTCTAATGTATTTCTGTTAAATTCTAAAAGTTCATCTAAAAACAATACACCATAATGAGACAAACTAACTTCTCCTGGCTTCGGAATTTTCCCACCCCCAATCAACCCATTAGCTGATATCGTATGATGCGGACTTCGAAATGGTCTGTTGGTAATTAAGGTATGTTCTTCTAAACTTCCAGCAATGCTGTGTATTTTCGTGATTTCTAGAGATTCTTTAAAAGTTAAATCTGGTAAAATCGTTGGCAAACGTTTTGCCATCATTGTTTTTCCAGAACCTGGACTGCCTATCATAAGACAATTATGTCCTCCACTAGCCGCTATTTCTAAAGCTCTTTTTATTGTCTCTTGCCCTTTTACTTCCTTAAAATCCAATTTCTGCTTTCGATTATTTTTTAGAATTTCTTCCAAATTTACAGTTTCTTTTTTTATGTTTCTTTCTCCATTTAAAAACTCAATTAATTCCTTTAAATGCGAAACTCCAATAACTTCTAATTCATTTACAATGGCTGCTTCTTTTGCATTTGCTTTTGGAACAATTACTCGTCTCATTCCATATTTTAAGGATTCAATACAAATTGGTAAAATGCCATTTATTTGATTAATTTTTCCATCTAACGACAATTCTCCAACAATTATTGTATCTTCTAAATTGCTTTCCATAATTACATCCATAGAACGTAAAATTCCAACAGCTATTGCTAAGTCTAACATTGACCCTTCTTTTTTTAAATTTGCTGGTGATAAATTAATAATATATTTTCTACTTAAAACCTGAATGCCACAATTTTTAATAGCTGTTCTTACTCTTTCTTTTGACTCACGAATGGAAGCATCTGGCAGACCTACCACTTCCCAAGATGGCATCCCAGCTGAAATATCAACTTCGACATTTAGAAGAACTCCTTCTAACCCTTGAAGCGACATACTTTTAATAATGGATAATGACAAATTATCTCTCCTTTCTTGGTTTTATTTTTTTATAATGGATTGTTATATTTCGATTGAAATAAGAATAAATTTTAACAATTTAGATTTTTCATTTTAAAATAATTGTTTAGATAATATCATGCTATTTTACATTTGTCAATATTTTTTTCAAAAAAATATTGAATTTTGTTAAATGTTGTAATATACTATTATAAAATAAAAAAGAGGTTGTTGAATCATGAAGAATTTTTATAGAGGTCCAGAAGTTTTAAATATGAAAAAAGTTGTTACGATATCAGTTATTTTTATCGTAATTTTATTGGGTATTATTTTTGGGATAGCCAGAAAAATATCCACTCCCGAAAATACACCAACTGTGCAAGAAAATGCGACTTCTACGGTTTTTTATAGCAACGATAATTCTGTTTGCATAGAACTTTCCAATCTTTTAAATTTAAAAAATTATGATTCTAACTTAGGCTATTTGCTAGAATTACGCTCTGATCGTAACTTAAATCTATTTCTTTCTACCCAAACGGCTTTATCCAATAAAGCATTACTGGAAATTGTGGAAGCGGATAAGCCAGCATTTTTAAGCAATTTCGAAAGTTATTCTAATGTGTCAGAAATAAAAGAATTGGCAAATGAAAACCATATTGCCTACACCTATAGTTTTCATTATTTGGATAAATCTTTAAATAAAGCCTTTTATCTACAAATTTTATGGCTTCAAATCGACAACCAATATTACATTTTCGATATTGAATTTCCACTTAATGATTTATCATTTTATACCGATATTCCTAATTCCATTTTATCCTCTTTCCAAACAATTTGCTGAGTTTAAAAAAACCAACTTTTATAAAAGTTGGTTTTTCAATCTTAATTTTACTATTGTTCGTTATTTTTATCTCTTTCATCAATTCTTTTCAAAATAGCTTTTAATTCATCAGAAGTTGCATTTGGACCACTATAATAATCTAAAATGAATTCTTTAATTGAATTGTTATATAACTTTTTAAATAAATCTTTTGCAAGCTGTCTTCTATATTCTGTTCTTTCAATTAATGGTCGATATGTATACGCTTTTCCTACTTTATTGGCAACTTCTATGGCACCTTTTAATTCCAATCGTTTAATCAATGTTCGTACTGTATTAAAATTCCACTTGCAGTCTTTTAACCCATTAATAACTTCTACTGATGTTGCTTCTCCTTTTTCCCAAATAACATTCATTACTTGATATTCTGCCTCTGATATTTTTATCATAATAACCACGCCCCTTTATATTTTATTTTTAGATCTAGATTCTTTATCATTTATCTGAACATTTTATTTCATTCACTATGCTGTAAATATTCTTATAAACGTTTACCCTACTTTTATCATACTACATTTTTTAACATTTTTCAATAGTTTCTAAATTTTTTTAAGAATTTTACAAAAATAGTTTATCTAAAAATAAAAAATTGAAAAAATTTGGTGAATTTTCTGTTTTTAAAAACGTTGAAAATTCACCATTTTATGAAAAAAAGTTAATCATTAAAAAATAAAAATTTATTCGCAAGACATTCTTTATGTTTGTAGTTCAAGAAATTTTTGCATAATTCTAAATAAAATTATGCAAAATTAATGCTAAAATATAACCAATTCCACCTGATATAGGAAAATTCCAGAACCAAGCTTTTACTATGCTAAATACTTTAGATTGGTCAATTCTAGTATTTTTATTTTTTCCAATACTAATAATTGACATAGTTTTGGCATGTGTTGTACTAACTGGCATTCCTGTCATACTAGCTATAAATAAGGTTAAAACTGTAGTAATATCGCTCATCAATGCTTGTTTGTTATCCAGCTCCACCATTTGACTTCCAATATTATCCACTATCTTTTTGCCACCAATCGATACTCCCATTGCCATAATAAATGCGGTATATACTATAATTACAATGTAATTTTTGGGATTTATAACGCTAGGAATTGGTGTATGATTAACCAAACTAAAAAATAAAATTAAAATTCCAATAAATTTTTGACCATCTTGCGCTCCATGCATAAAAGACATGCCACAACAACCAATTACTTGCCATTTTTCAATTTGATTTTTTTGCATAAAAACAATGAGTTTTTCAGATATTTTAGAAATAATATAACCAATAATCAGTGTCCCAAAAATTGACCATACTAATCCAATTAATACACTTTTCCACTCTTCTAAATTAACCGAATTCCAACCATAAATAGCAACTGCAGCACCAGTTAATCCAGCAATTAAACCATGCGTTTCACTTGTTGGAATGCCAAATTTCATGGCAACTACAGCAAATAAAACAACTGCTACCATGCCAGATAACAAAACCAACATTCCATTTTTTCCATCACTTAAATTTACCATTGAGCTAATGCAATTTGCTACAGAAATATTGATAAAACTCATTATCACAATTCCAATAAAATTAAAAATGGCGCTTAAATGAGCTGCTTTTCTAAATGACATAACTTTTGTCCCAACCAATGTTGCAATTGCATTCGGGGCATCCGTTATTGCATTTGTAAATATTAAAATAATTATCATTATAAAAGTTAAAATATAAATTACCAAATTTTATCATTTCCTCTTTATTTTTGTTCTATTTAAGTATATAATTATATATTATATATTATGACCCAAAAAGGAGATTTTAATGACATTTCGAAAAAATTTTATCCAATATTTATTTTTATTTTTTTGCTTAAATTTTTTTATAAATTCTACGGTTTTAGCAGAAGAACCAACCATTTATTCACAAGCTGCGATTTTAATGGATGCTAATACTGGTAATGTTTTGTACGAAAAAAACGCGAATTCTCTCATGTATCCTGCTAGTACAACAAAAGTTTTGACTGCCATTATTGCCATTGAATCATGCCCATTAGATACAAAAATTACAGCTAGTGAGCAAGCGATTACTGCAATTAAAAGTGGTTACACGAATGCAAAAATTCAGAGTCGGCGAAACACTTTCTATGGAAGATTTGCTTTATGCACTTTTACTAAAATCTGCCAATGAAGCAGCTAACGTAATTGGTGAATATCTTGGCGGAACAACAGAAAATTTTGCTAATATCATGAATGCTAAAGCTATTGAGCTTCGGTTGTAGAAATACTCATTTTGCCAATGCCAACGGAATTCATGCTGATAATCATTATACAACCGCTTCTGATTTAGCAACAATCACACGTTACTGTATGAAAAATGAAACGTTTCGAAAAATGGTTTCGACTTTAGAATATACACTTCCTGCAACAGAGCAATATCCTTCTACAGATAGAATTTTAAAAAATTCAAATAGTTTGCTAATTCCAGAACATAACTTTTATTATCCAGATTGTATCGGAATTAAAACTGGTTTTACAACACAAGCCAAAAATTGTTTAATTGCAGCTAGTCATAAAAATGGGCTAGAACTAATTTCTATTGTTTTACATGCTGAATTAACCGAAGATGGCAGAAGTGCTCGCTATTTGGACACCATACATTTATTGGATTATGGAAATAGCCTTTATTCTTCTCACACTATTTTAGAAAAAGGGCAAGTTATGAATACTGTGGAAATTGAAAATGCTTCCCAAGACACCAAAAAGTTAAACATTATTGCAAAAGACAAAATCGATATTGCCCTTCCAAATTCAGCAAAACCAGAAATTACATCACAAGATATTTCAATTCATCCTGACATCAAAGCTCCGATTGAAGCTGGAACTTCACTTGGAACAGCAACTTTTGTTATAAATAATCAAACTTATACTTCTGATTTAATTGCAGAATCTAATGTTGAGCTAGCTCCTATTTTAGAAACACCTACTATTCATTTTCTGCCAATTGTGTATATTTTCATTGCTCTGGTTATCATCAGATTATTGATCGCTTATTTCAAAAATCATCTTATTGTTTGGAAATCAAAAAAATCTGCTAATAAATATCTTAATCCGTAACAAAAGTGGAACTAAATTCCACTTTTGTTTTTTATTTCACACAAATATGGTCTTTCATGCTTTCGTATTTATTATTTCCGATTCCAGAAACATTTTTTATATCCTCAATTGTTTTGAATTTTCCATTTTCTTCACGATATGCAATAATATTTTTAGCTGTAGAATCTCCAATTCCTGGAACACTCGTAAGTTCTATGGCAGTTGCTTTATTAATATTTACTTTTCCACTAGACGAATTACTAGCATTTGCATTTGAGTTATTTGATGTCAAACTAGTTTTTTCTATATTTTCCTCAGAACTTTCTTCTGCTAAATTAGGAATATAAATTTTTTCACCATCTGCAATTTCATAAGCTAAATTAATATTTTTCAAATTTGCTTCTGATTTTATTCCGCCAGCGCCTTCTATCGCATCTTGAATACGGGCTCCTTCTTCTAATTCAATTACACCTGGATTGTTTACTTCACCCGTTATATACACTTTAATCAAAGATTTTTCCTCTTGATTTGTTTCTTCTATTTTATTTTCCACAATTATTTCATTTGCAAAATCCATATCATAATCTGTAGAGTTTTTGCTATTTAAAATAGCATATGCAATAGCTAGAATGCATATTAGAGCTGCTATTGCTACTTTTATTATTTTTGATTTATCCATTATGAATCATCCTTTCTATTTTATTTTAAATTTTTGTTGAATTATGTCTTTTTTTAATGTATGATAATAAAGAAATTGTTTTAAGGAGTTGTTTATTTTGAATAAAAAAGTTTTCAATTTATTTGTTTTATTTATCTTATTGTTTTCCAATTTGGGATTTTGCGCAGAACCAACCATTGCTTCAACTGCTGCAATTTTAATAGAAGCAAGCACTGGTAAAATATTATATGAAAAAAACGCCTATGAAAAAATGTATCCTGCTAGTACAACTAAAGTTATGACAGCCATTTTAACTCTTGAAAATTGCGATTTAGATGAAATGGCAAAAGTTAGTAAAAATGCAATTTTTTCGATTCCGAGTGGCTACGTAAATGCAAATTTGCGAGAAAATGAAGAAATGTCTATCCAAGATTTCATGTATGCTTTAATGGTAAAATCAGCCAATGATGTTGCTATTGTTTTGGCAGAACACATTTCTGGCTCTGTGGAAGCTTTCGCAGACAAGATGAATGAAAAAGCTATGGAGCTTGGTTGTAAAAATACTCATTTTGTAAATCCAAATGGTATCCATGACGAAAACCATTATTCTACAGCATATGATTTATCTTTAATTGCAGCCTATGCTATGAAAAATGAAACTTTTCGAAAATTCGTCTCAACAAGTTCTTACACTTTGCCAGCAACAAATCTTTATCCAACTTCTGATAGACTTTGTGTTACAACAAATGATATGCTTCGTCCAAAAAGCAGATATTATAATGAAACTGTAAATGGAATTAAAACTGGTTATACAACAGAAGCCAAAAATTGTTTGATTGCAGGTGCCCAAAAAAATGGTACACAATTAATTTCAGTTGTTTTGCATGCTGGCACAAATGAAGAAGGTTTAAGTGAAAGATATCTTGATACAAATGCTTTATTTGACTATGGTTTTGAAGAATTTGAGTTTTCTAATTTAGTGGAAAAAAACTCTGTTGTTCAAAAAGTTGAAATTGAAAATGGAAGTAAAGATACGAAAAATTTGGATTTAATTGCAAAAGATAGCCTGCGTAGTTATTTTAAGAAAGAAACAGCTTTAGAAAATGTAACACCTGAAATTACATTAAAACAAGACGCTCTGCAAGCACCAATTGTAGCAGGTTCTACTTTAGGAAACGCAACATATACCATTGATGGAATTTCTTACACAACAGAACTTCTAGCAAGTCATGATGTGGAAAAAAATGATACTTTAAAAATAATTCTTTTGATTGGAGGAATTTTATTGCTGATACTGGGATTTTCATTATTGCGAAAGCAAAATCGAAAAACAAAAAAGAAAAAAATAAGAATGGGAATTTAACAACTCCCTATTCTTATTATAAAAGCTTGCTATCAAAAAAGCAAGCTTTTTTATTTATTTTTTAGTTGATTTTGATTTTGTGGAATTTGTGGTTTTTGTTGTCTTGTTTTTGGATTTAGTCGTATTGGTATTTTTCGTTGTATTTGTGCTATTTTTCTGTTTTGTTGTATTTGATGTTATATCGTTTTCCACATCTATTTTATTTGACATATCCTCTTGTGTTTGTATTCCTTGCACATAATTCGTCATTTCTTTTACAATTTGAGTTGTTTTCTCTTCGTCTTGTACAAAAAACCATAATTCATTGCATTTTTGCGATTGTCCTGCAACTTGATTACTATTGATATTAGCTGTATCAAAACTAACTGCCCATGGAACATAAGGAAATATATTATCTAATTCTAAATTTGTTTCAATATTTTGGAAAATAGATGTCATAATTGTTTTGATATTAGTTATATTTTTTAATTTTAATGTTTGTTTTGCTACTTCCATCATAAATTCTCTTTGTGTTTTCATCCTGCCATAATCGTTATCTCCATATTCTGAAGGATACGACGTTCCGTTGTTATTGTGTCGAAATCTTAATAATTGTTCTGCATGTTCTCCATCAATTTGCTGATATCCTTTTTCTAAATGAATGTGTAAATTTTGCGTTTTGTCATCATAATCCATATCAATTGGAACATCAAAATAAACACCACCAATTGTATTGACTAAATCTATTACAACATGATTGTTGACTACAACATAATATGGAATTTCCATACCAGTTATTTTTTCTGCAAGTTTTAGAGATTCCTCTGGTCCATCACTTGCATAAACTGAATTTATTTTATCGTATCCATTGGCTTTATTTTTGTTTTTTCCGATAAAAGTATCTCTCGGAATTGACAACATGGAAGCTCTTTGCGTTTTTGGATTGTACGAACATACCATAATTGTGTCTGTTAATTGAGCTTGAATGTCTTCACTCACACCGCAAAACAAGAATATTGATTGTATCTAAATTTTCTAATTTTTCGATATCCTGTCCTAAAACTGTTGCCAAAATTCCTTGTAAACCACCACCATTTTTATGAATGGAATACCCGAAAAAAATTCCTAATGCAATGATGATAAGCAATATTAGCAACATGATTTTTCTTCCATTTTTCTTCTTTTTCTTTTGTTTTCTCATATTTTCACATCTTCTCAATTTGATTTTTCCACCTCTTTTTATAAAAATCTAAATATTAAATTTAACAAAATATTATGATTAAACATTCTGCTTCCAATTGGTGCATTTTGAATACTACCCATAATAACATTATTTCCTATCATTGGCAATAAAACAGATAAAATCGCAAAAGTTATATAAATGATAAAAAATCCTTTTATGATTCCATATATCATACCACCTGAACTATTGAAAATGCGTATAACTGGCAAGTTTCCGACCATTTCTACATAGCTTCTTACAATGTATAATAGCAAACGAATAATTGTAAATAAGGCAAAGAAAACTATTACACTAATTATTTTATGTGAAATTTCAACAGAAGCATATTGAATCACACTATCTTTGGTTTCTTCCACTAAACTTCCCATTTCATCACCAATAAAAATCTTCAAAACATCTAATTTACTATCTTTTGTTTGTTCTGTATTTTGTTCATCTTTTACAAATAATGATTCTAAATTTTCTTCAAAAATTGTTTCCAATTTTTCACTTGCTTTTGTATTGTAAATCACATAATTGGTGACTGGTTTGTACAAAATTAAAACCAAAATGATGGCAATAATACTTGAAAGAAAACTAAATATCACTTTAGCTAAACCTTTTTTATAACCCAATACAGCATTTCCTGCCAAAACGAAAAACAGAATCATGTCCACTATAACTCCACTCATGGTTAACGAATTCACTTACAGCTCCTCCTTAATTTATATCCCAATTACTTCAATTTTATTATTATATACAATCCCAATCACTCTATCCCCAATCACAATGTCTTGTATTTCGTTTCTGGTTTTGTAAGATTTTAAAAGCCATCCACTTGAGTTAATCATTCTTACTTCACCAACCAAATTTAAACATATCCAGCTTTTGGTTACTTTTAATTTTCTGGGGATTTCATTCTCCAAAATATATAAATTATCACTTTTTCCAATGGTATCTTTGATGTTCATTTGATACTTGTATGAAAATAAACCAGAAGTTTCTTTTTCCACAACAACAATATCATTATTTAAATTAATATCAACAAAAATATCATTATCTTTTATATCATATAATCTTTCATCTGACAAGGCTGTTACTTTTTGGACGTAAGAATCAAACATGCAAATTGCCTCATTTTTGCCATTGAACTTTATATTATTCAAAATTTTACTAGATTCTGATTCATAAGTATAAACAATTGAATTTTGCGTTTTGTTTTTCACATCTTGTATCGAAATTAACTTTACGACTGATTTTACAATCGTTCCAGAATAATCGATTTGTCCAATTGCTAAATAGTGATTATTTTCGGAAATTTCGGAACAAATGGCGTAGCTTGTTGCCAAATAAGTTCGAAATAGCTCGTTTCCTTCTACGTCATACACAACCACAATAGATTGATAGGTTGTATTTTTCAAAAGGACACTCACAAATCCATTTTTATTAACACTAACTCGATAAATTTGACCTTCTATTTCTTTTTCCCATTTAATGATTGTATCTTCAATTAAATATAATTTGTTTCCATTTTCTTCTGCTAATGCAAAATATTTGTCATTTGAAACAACATATGGTGTTGTTATATTTACATCCGCTTTCGCACTAATATTTACATTTTGGTCATAAAAAGTCAAAACATTTTTGCTCAAAACAGTTACATATTTATTATAAGCATATACATGAGGATTCGTATCGGAGTTTAGTTCAATTACTTTTGAATCAGTTTCCATTAATTGCTTTTTCAAAATTCTTCTGTCTACCAAATCCCTAAATGCATCATTAATTAAATAACTAGCTAGCAAAAAAGCAACACAAAATACAATTAAGAAAAATATTAAAATTTTTACAATATTCGACTTTGATTGTATGATTGGTTTTTCCTTCATATCCATTTCCGCCTAACTATATTTTCTCCTATCATATCAGTTATACAATTTTTTTTCAAGTATTATATGAATTTTATTCCAATATTTTTGCAAAATCGCTTGTTACATTTTTGAATTTATGATATGATATGTTTAAGAGTCATACTCTCATTATTTTACACAAAGGAGAAATTTATGAAATCAAAAAAAGCAACTTACAAACAAGTTTTAAAACATAATCTGTTTTCATTTTTATCTTATAGTATTTTAATTGGATTTATTTTTTTATTAGTCGTCTTATTCTTTAAATATGCTTTGCTAGAAAAATCTAGTTTACCTCTATCCATTGCACTTTCCTTGATTTGTGGAATTTTTATTTATCATTTGCTTCACTTTATTTGCAAGAGTAGTACTTTGGAAAGTCTTCGAAAATCTTATTTAGATACAGAAAATTCAATTTTGTTTCTTCGAAAAATGAATTTATTTTTTGTTTTATGTATATTAACATCATTTGTTATTTGCATAACTTATATCATCATTCATCATATTGCATTTTTAAAAACAATTGACCAAACTTATATTCAATATGAATTTATTTCCGAAGAATTGGCTACTAGAATAACGGATTTAATGGTTCAAAAATACCAACATTCTTACTTAAATAAAATCTTCTCAACTATTATTATTGAACTTTCCTTTATTATTTCTTTTTCATCGCTTATAAATTATCAGAAAAAAGTATTTGATAAATTCAATACATAACATTATTTGAATAAAAACTTCATGGTTTCCCATGAAGTTTTCTTTTTAATCCTCATTGCCCTTCAATTTTTCAGCTCTATCTGTTGCAATTAAATTTTCAATTAATTCATCAATATCCCCATTTAAAAAATTTTCAAACTGAAAAATGCTCATACCAATTCTATGGTCTGTTATACGCCCTTGTGGATAATTGTAAGTTCTTATCTTTTCACTTCTATCACCACTACCAACTTGACTCTTCCTTGCATTGGCAACTTCTGAATCTTGTTTTTGTTTTTCAATTTCATACAATCTTGAACGTAGCATTTTCATCGCATATTCCCTATTCTGAACTTGTGATCTTTGTGTTTGACATTCTACTACGATTCCACTTGGCTCATGAATTAAACGAACTGCTGATGATGTTTTATTAATATGCTGACCACCTGCACCAGAAGCCCTAAACACCTCCATTTTTATATCTGCTGGATTAAGTTCTATTTCAACTTCTTCTACCTCTGGTAACACAGCAACTGTTGCTGTTGATGTATGAATTCTTCCACTACTTTCTGTATCTGGAACACGCTGTACTCTATGGACACCACTTTCAAATTTGAATCGACTATATGCTCCTTTTCCAGTAATCACAAAAGAAATTTCTTTATACCCACCTAATTCTGTAGCATTTTCATTCACAATATCGATTTTCCAATTTTTCCTTTCTGCATACATTGAATACATTCGAAACAATGTTCCTGCAAATAAAGCAGCTTCTTCGCCTCCCGCACCAGAGCGAATTTCACAAATAACATTATTATCATCGTTTGGATCTTTTGGAATTAAAAGAATTTTCAACTCTTCTTCTATTTTTGGTAATTTCTCTTTTGCTTCTTCTAGCTCCAATCCCGCTAATTCCTTTAGTTCTGGATCATTTAGCATTTCTTTAGCTTCTTCTAATGAATTTTTTACTTTTTTATATTCTCTATATTTTTCTACAATATCTTGCATGCCACCATGCTCTTTCATTAACTTTTGCCATTCTGATTGGTTTGAAATTACTTCTGGATCACTAATTAATTTATTTAGCTCCTCATACCTTTTTTCTACCTCTTCTAACTTTTGAAACATATGGCTCATTCCCCTTTTCATTTTTAATCCTTGCTATTATACACCATTTCTATTCATTTTTCAAGTCTACAACACAATAAAACTAAGCATTTGTAAAATTCTTTCAAAAATTAATTTTCTTAAATAGCATTTTACCCAAGAATCCTAAAACTTCTTATCTACATCATGCCTCTTACTATAATTCTATCAACTGATAGTCTATTTTTAATTCATTTAATAATTTCTCTTCTCTATTTGAACATGTAAAAATAAAAATTTGATTATCATAATATTGATCTTGCAAATAGCACAATATATTTTTCAGACGCTTATCATCAAAATGCACAAATGTTTCATCTAAGAAAATAGGTAATTTTTCGGTTGTAATTTCAGATAACATGCTTAACCTAAGTGCCAAATATAGCTCATCTATTGTGCCGATACTCAATCGCTCAACTGGCATATAACTACCATTTTCAATTTCTACACTTAAACCATTTTCATCACTTACTTTTATTTCTTGATATTTTTCATCTGTTATATGTGCTGTAATTTCACACAATTTTTGCTCAAATTTAGGACTAATATTGTTTTTCATCTCATAATAAGCATTTTCTAAACATTCTTTCGTCAGCAAAAAAACACTATTAAGAAATTCTAATTCCTGTTTATGCGCTTGTTCTTCTATTAATTTTTCATCAATCTGTATCAATTGCTCTAACTTTTCATCCATATTTTGCTTTTGATTTTCATAAAGGCAATTTTGCAAATTTAATTCTTGAATCGCATTTACAGTTGACTCCCTTTCTTTTTCTACTTCTATACTGCCATTTAGCACCTTTTCAACATATAGCATTTCCACTTTTTCTTGGCAATGTTTCACGAATAACGCTTTTGCTTTTTCATCTTCAATTTTCAAATTTTTTTGCTTTTGTTCGAATTCTTGACGTTTCTTTTGGTAATTTTCTTTTTCTATTTTATATTCATTTTCTAAATCTTTGGTTACATTCTCAAATTGAGATTTTTTCTTGTTTTGTTGTTTTTTTACAATATCAAATATCAAACCAAATAATACTACTATGCCTGCCATTAAATCGATAATTACATTTCTAACAAAAATTGCGATACCAGCAATTAATGTTATAAAAACTATAAGTTTATAATTGATATTTCTAGTTCTTTTTTTGTGTTTCTGGGCTTGCTCATTTGTCTCCATTTTTTGCTTTATTTTTTCTAATTTATCTTCGTATTCTTTTAAAAGATTTTGCTGAAATTCCATTTCCGCATTTTTCATTTTCTTTTCATTAAAATAAATTTCTGCTTTTTTCAAAAATTCTTTTCTGTTTTCTAATTTTTCCAATTCTTGATTGATTTGATTTTTACTAGCTTCTTGCATTTTCATTGTTTTTTTAAATTGCTCTAATTTTTTCTTTTCTTCTAATAAATTTTTTATATTATTTTCTACAATATTAATCGGTTTTTGCTTTGTTCTTTCTGTTCCAATTCTTTCATTTTGTAACTTATTGAGTTTTTCCATGGATTTTTTAAATGATATGGTATCATTTCCCGTAGAAACTAAATTACTTATTTTTTGAATCATTATATTAGTATCTGATTTTTCCAATTTTACCTCTTGTTGATGAATAACTGTTGTATTAACAAATGTGAACTCATCAATTCCAGTTTGTTGCTCAAAAAAATTCATTTCTTTTGCTTTATCCACACGGAATTCTTTTGAAATATCTTCATTCAAATGATTATAAATAACAGGGTTTTTCTTTTTAAATTCTCTAAAAATCTCATATTCTTCTCCATTTTCCAATGTGTATTTCATTTTTCCTGAAAACACAGAATCTTCCCATGGCTTATATCGCTCAAAATCAGATATATTCTTTCCATTTTTATTTTTTGCTATACCAAATAACATTCCTGTTATAAATTTTAAGATTGTCGATTTGCCAGATTCATTTTTTCCATAAATAATATGAATACCATCTTTTAACTCAATTTCTCTATTTTTTATTTTTCCAAATCCATTTATTTTTAACTTATCTATTTTCAATCTAATTTCCTTTCTTACACTTCTGGATTTACATAACTTCTAATCCAAGCTCAATCGTCCTTTTTACTTGTTCCTCTGAATAAATTCCTTCCTCAAATTTCTTAATAACTTCTCTGACAAATATTCCTCTTAAATTATTTTCTTTGGCTATTTTTTCAATATCATAACTAGCTTGCGTTTTATCTTTTATTTTTAAAATAGCCTCTGAATTCACTAATCTCAAGATTTCTCTTGTATCAATTGCAAATTTTCGATTACCGACTAAAACAATTTCATACATTTTATTTTCTTCTAAAAATATATCATTTAGCTTTTCAATTAATTCTTCTTTGCTCAAAATATCATCTACTGAAAATTCATATTTTTCAAATATTCTATCATCTAATTGTACAAACTCTGTTTTTAATTCATATTTTGTAAGCTCTCCTACAATCATTCCATGTTTTCCTAATTCATCAAACCCAAATGACATCATTGAACCTGGATATACTATTTTTTTATCTGGCATAAAATTAGTTCTATGAATATGTCCCATAGCTATATAATCAAATTTTAACGCCTCTAATTTTGATTCTAAAATCGGATGATAAGAAAATCCATCTTTGTCTTTTGAACCATTCAAATCACAATGCGTTAACAATATGTTTATCTTTTCTGGAGCTTTCACTTTAACTTGTTCTAAATTAGAATTTTCTTTATAAAAATCTGTAAAAGCTGTCATATAAATATCTACTTCTGGAGTCTGAAACACCTCTAATTCACTTTTGCAAATTTTTACATTTTCACTCCATTCAAATGTGTCATAATACGACCCTTTTACAAAAGGATCATGATTTCCTGGACTGATAAAAATCATGGTATCTTTCATTTGTTGAAACAACTGATTGATGTATTCAATCGTTGATTTTCGAACATATGGATGTTCATATAGATCACCTGCAATCAATACATATTCTATTTGATTTTTTTTTATATAATCCATCATTTTTTTAAAAATTTTTCTTTGTTCTAATCTTCTAACATTTCCTAAATCTCCATTGCTATTTAATCCTGTAAAAGGACTATCAAAATGCATATCTGCAATATGAACAAATTTCAAAACCATCACATCCTCTTTCTTTGTTCCCCATTTTATCACAAATATTTTATTCCGTCAATAGAAAATACGAAAAAATGTTCGTTTATATGAACTAAAAAATTTTACTTGAAATTATAGTAAATTTAGGGTATAATAAATTTATTCTACTATTTAGGGGGGATTTTTTTATGGTAAACTTATGTATTATTCGGAGCGATAAATTTTCAATTTTAATTGAGTCACCTACCGCTCCAAAAAAAAGTTACTTTATTGATGTTATTGAATTTAACACAGGAAAACATTCTCGTATAAACTTAATTAACAATCATTTTTATACGGTTCCTATTCGAACATCTAAAAACGCCCTACTTGCTCAACCTTTTACAGCTCTCGAAATAGTTAAGATTCATCACATTGTAAAAGAAGCCATTAAGTGGGAAGAATACTGGAATAAGCTTACCTAAAATAAGCGGAGTGCTAACTGCACTCCGCCTCTTTTTTTAATCATCTAAACTGCCAAATAACTCGTCAAATTTAGCTTCTAATTCTTTTTGAATATCTGTTAAATCTTCTTCTTTTGTTTGCTCATCTACATTTGCATCTACTGGAAGTTTTCCAGCTGGATTTGCATCTGTTTTAAGTCCTGCTTCCTCTTGAAACAAATTATCCAAATTTTCCAATGTCTGAGAAACGCCTCCACCTTTACTATCCTGTCCTTCAACATATGGATTGTATGGATTATATTTCCTCCAAACTCCTCTTTCTATTTGAACATCATTATGATCTACTTTATATTTTTTAATAATTTTTCCTTCTGGATATTTGAAATAATAATATTTATTTGCTTTAATTGGTTTAATTCCTTTTTCATAAATAATACACAAATCATTATCCATTCTGCGAAGTTCATCTGGCGTCATAAGCGCTCTTGCCATAATTTGGTCAGATTGGCTTAAACCCTGTTTCCAATTATCTCTATCTTTGTTGACAGATATACTATCTCTTGTAATTGTTTTTTCTCCCAAAGCCTTGGAAAAATATTCCACTGTTTTTTGAGAGTTAGAACCTAAAAACAAGTGAGTATCACAGTTACCAATAATCGTTTCATGCGCTTCTTTATAAACAGCCTCCAACTGATCTAAGTTTTGCAAAATAACACTAAATGATATTTTTCTACTTCTTGAAGTTGATATTTTTTTATCAAAATCAGGTATTTGTCCAATATTGGCAAACTCATCTAACATAAAATAGGTAGGAATTGGAAGTGTTCCACCATTAATATCAGCAAAATCGTACAATTGTTGAATCATTTGTGAGAAAAAAATTGTCAATAAAAAATCATAAGCTGTATGTGTATCTGAAGATATAACATATACTGCTGTTTTCCTTTTTCCAATACCTGTAAAATCAATGGTATCTGTGGAAGTTACTTCTGCAATTTCCTTGGAATCAAACTTTCCAAGTTTTGATTGTAAAGTACCTAAAACAGAACCAAATGTCTTTTCTGGCAACATCTCAATATTTTTATAATACATTCTAGCTGGATGATCATATGGCAATTGATTAATCAAATTTCCTAATAAACTATCACCACTTTTACTATTGGCTGCCCTTACCAATTCTGAACAACTTGCTAAATTCTGTTCTTCTGGTGGTCGTACTGCCTTTAGATAGTAAATCAATGCTTTCATTAACATTTCAGCCATATCATCCCAAAATGGATCAGAGCTTTTTCCTTCTCCTTGCCCTTTTACAATTGTATTAGCAATTACATCCACATCAATTTCATTATTAATATGGTGAAGTGGATTGTAACCATCACTATTTTGCGGACGCACTAAATTTAGAACTTTTACATCATATCCTTTTGCTTTAAAATAACCTGCTGTATCATCATAAAGCTCTCCTTTTGGATCTGTAAAAACATAAGAACCCAGTAATTGCAATGCATTTGGTTTAACATAAGAAGCTGATTTACCTGCACCAGAACCTCCGCACAACTAATACATTAACATTTCCACGTTTATCAACTGGCAAATAATTTTTCTCAGCTAATACTATTCCTTTTTTTCTATTTAATATTGTGTATTGTTCGCCATTCTCACTCCAATCACTAGAGCCATTTTCAATATTTTCAAATTCATGTTTTGGAATGGCTTTTAAAATTCCAACTAATGCAAAAAATGCACAAACAATAAAATACCATTTTAAAGTAGTCATATAAGTTAGAAAATATTCTTTAAAGCATTTTTTTAAACACGAAAATGGTTCTTGAATATTATAAAACATCTGCGTAAAAAATTCTGCCCAAAAATCCTGTCCTGCTTGTGCAACAACATTTCCTTGTTGGATAGAAACTGCTAATGGCGCCATCGCCCATACTGCTACAGTTAATATAATAATTGTATAAATAATCAATTTAATTTTTATTTTTCTAAATGCAACTTTTACTTTATCCCAAAAACCCATAATTATCACCTTTTTCTTCTGTAAATTATTTATCTTTCAACTCTTGCTTGATTTGGATTTTCCCTTCGATTTTTGTTTTGCTCTATTTCTGCTTTTACTTTTTCAACTGCTGATTTTAATCTCTTTCCACTTTCCATTTTTGCAGCTTTTCTTGCTTTATCATACTTATCCGCATTTTTATCGTTTCTTTTGTTGGTTCTTGCAGCTTTGATATAATTTTCTGGCAATTTTACAACATTGATTGATTTTGCTTCCACATCTTGAATTTCACCAAATCCAACAGAAGTGTCTTTTACTCCTTCTGGCTTTGTTTTTGTTGCAGCTCTTTGCGGAACCATATAAGACATAACACGAAAATCAATTCGATATCCTTCTTCTTTCAAATCTGCAAAATAAGCTGTTAATAAATCATCTACTTCACCTTCTGTAACTTTCAATTCTTTTCTTCCTTTTTCCCCAATCGGAGCCCCGGAATGATTCATAAACTCTCCTCCTTCATAACGCCTCTTATTTTTTCTTTTTAACATTGATTTCAAATGCAATATATTTTTTACATGCTTTTAATGTACATTTTCCCTTTACCTCATTTGCTTTTTCATCAAAATACAAAACTGGTTTTACTTCTTCTGTCGTTTCTGGATCTATAATCGAAATAGGTCTTTTCATATTTGGTGTATATTCAAACTCTCTAAAAACTGTTTCTTTTTCATGATAAATTGTTGAAAGTTTCATTGGCATTGGTTTTTTTGAAATTTTCACTTCATCATAATCTAAAAATCCAGTATTAACCACCACTTTATCTTTCCCAAATGATAAAAATACCAATGGATTTCCTTCTGGAGCTGGCTCATCTACAAAGAAAGTTTTTTTCTTTTTTTCCCCAACAATTTGTTCTAAATAATCTAATCTTTCCATTGTAAACATTGGCGATTTGTCTAAAAATTCTCTTTTTGTCTTATTTACTTGATAGATAACTGTATTTACATCTTGTGGATCTGTAATACTAAAATATTTTCCTTGTAAGTTTTCTTCTTCCATATTTTCTCTCCTTTATTACATTTTTAAATGCGACTTTTCTTATGTATAAACTTACACTTGTTATTATACCTCATTTACGATAATATGTCAACCAATTTAATATGCTCTTGGATTAAATTTTGAAACATGATTCAATTCATTAAATAACTTCTTTTCTCTATCATTCAAATGCTTTGGTATCATGATTTTTGTCTCCAAAATCAAATCGCCTCTTCCACCTTTTCCATCTCGATAACCTTTACCCTCAATTTTAATTGTCTCTCCACTTTGAATGCCTTGTGGTATGTAAACAGAAACATCTTCATTAATTCCTGTAACTGTTACCTTTGTACTTAAGGCAGCTTCCCAAGGTGTCAAATATAAATTCGTCCTTAAATTATATCCTTCTAATTTAAATTTAGAATCATTGTCAATTTTAATTTTAATTAATAAATCTCCATTTTTGCCACCATTTTTGCCAGGTTTTCCTTGGCCTACTAACCTAATTTTTTCATTGTTTTGAATGCCAGGTGGCAAATCTACCTTAAAGGTTTTTAAATCTCCATCAATCGTTCGAACTGCAATGGATTGCTCTTTTCCTCGGAAAGCATCTTCAATCGAAATATTAACCTCTGTTTGAACATTTTCTCCCTTACAAGCTTCTGATTTCTTTGGAATCTGCATTTCTTCAACTTGTCCAAAAAACATCAAAAAAAACTCACTAAAAATAGAATTTTTTGTTCTTTTACTTTCTTGATAAGTTGTATTTTTTCTTCCAACATGATGATTCCACATTCGATCATATTTTCTTTTGCCCGATGGTGTTGAAAGCAC
This sequence comes from uncultured Clostridium sp., assembly GCA_948470875.1. GTDB lineage: Bacteria > Bacillota > Clostridia > TANB77 > CAG-508 > Scatovivens. The sequence goes on along the minus strand of CAOKQM010000004.1, from coordinate 29,969 downwards.
TTTATAAGCCTCATTTATATCTTTAAAAATTTCTTCATTTTTTTGATTTCCAATATTAACATCTGGATGATACTTTTTGGCTTGCTTGCGGTAAGCTAATTTAATTGTCTCTAGCGTAACTTTATTCGTCTCCAAGCCCAAAATCTTATAATAATCCTTAAATATCATTTCAACATCCCCCATATATTACTATATTTGTTATTATATCATTTCGAATCGCTTTTGTGAATATATTTTTACATTTTTTTACAAATTTACTTCATGAAAAAATTCAAAGCTTTCAAAGAATTCAAATGGATTTTTTTATTCTGCTGAATCCTTTGCATAATTCCAACTTTTAATATATATTTTACACATTCATCCAAATTTGTATCTCCCAACTTCAAAACCTTGTCCTTATCTGAAAATTGTCTATCATCACTTGTCATATCTGCCACATACAAAATTTTATCTAATAAAGACATATTAGCTTTTCCTGTTGTATGAAAGCGAATTGCAGAACACAAATCTTCACTAAAACCAAATTTCTCTTTTGCAATATGTGCACCAATTTTCCCATGCAACAAACCTGGATTTAACATTTCTATTTCATCTATCTCCAAATAATTTTGCTTACAATATTCTATTTTTTCTTCATTTGGCATTTCTTTTGCCACATCATGCACAATGCCAATCAATCTTGCTGCCTCTTTATCTGCACGATAAATATCTGCCAATTCAACACATCGTTTAGCAACACATTCAGAATGATAAAATCGCCCCGCAGATAAGTTTTCTTTTACAAATTCACTAACGTGCTTATATTCTTCCATTTTATTCTTCTTTTCCTTTCGTAGCATTCGTATCTTTATTTTTCTCAAATTCCTATTTTACATTCTTTTAAAAACAACATTATCAAAATTTGTGATTTCAAAATTACAAGATCCCTTTGTAATAATCTCTTCAGCTGGTAACTGTAACACAAGATTTCCTTTATAAGTCACATTTTGATCCGTTTCTATTAACAAATCAAACTTTATTTCAAACTTTATTTCTTCTAAATTAATCCCCACATTTTGAAGCAATCTTCCATCGTATGTTATTTCCGTTGTATCATTTGAAATATAAGTTCCTAACTCATCCAATGAAATTCGGCAACCTATCACTCCACCAGTATTTGCAATTTCCAATGTTTTTAAGTCATCTATCATGGCGCCAGTATAAACTAAACTTTCCTTTAAATAATTTTGCTCACTATACGTATACAATTTCTCTAAATCGCCTGTTGGTCTGTAAATGGCTGGATTTCCTTTTTGTGGCGCTTTCGTAATCGTAAAATTTTGCAAAGTAATTTGTTTAATCGTTTCATCTGTCACACTTTCCTTGCCAAAATAAAAATATAAATCATTCACTTGTTTCAAAGAAATATTCCAAATATTTTGTCCATCATCTATTGGCGTTCCTTCTACTGTACTAACAACAAGAATTTTCGACAACTGATAAGGCAATTTTTTTTCACCTTCTACTTCATAACGTACCATCATAGAAATAACAATCATTAGCAAAATCATCAAGCAAAATAAAAAAATGCACTTTTTAAATATTTCTTTTTTTCTCATTTTTATTTCTCTCCCTTAATTTCTTAAAAAACGTTTTTAAAATCGTTTCGCACTCGTCCTTTAATATATATTTTTCCACTTCAATTTTATGATTAAATTTATATTCCAACAAATTAAGTACAGAGCCACAAGCACCTGTTTTATCATCTTGTGTGCCAATATACAATTTTCGGATTCTCGCATTTATCAGCGCTCCTGCGCACATCGAACAAGGCTCTAATGTAACATACATATCACAGTCTGATAAACGCCAAGCTTCCAATTTTTTACAAGCCTTTTGAATCGCCAAAATTTCTGCATGGTTTGTGGCATCCTTTTTTAATTCTTTGATGTTATGTGCCCTCGCTATAATTTTATTATCCTTGACAATCACTGCCCCAACAGGAACTTCGTCCTTGTCAAATGCCTTTTTCGCTTCTTTTAAGGCTTCTTTCATAAATTTTTCTTTCATTTTTCAACCTTTTTTCTCCCAATTATTTTATATTTATATCATATTTTACATTTTTTGACAAGCCAAAAAAACACTACCACAAAAATTATTTTGCAGTAGTGTTTCTCTTCAAAAATCGATTGGCTTGTAGTAGTGATGAACTGCGCCTGGCAAGTACACCTCTTCCACTTTTAAACCATTTAGCTCTTCCAATGTTTGGAAAAGCACATATTCTGGCAAGCACTCAAGGGAACCATCTAGCAAGCCTTTTGCCACTTCCAAAGCAGAATCTGATGGCACGATTCCACTTTCGATTTTCCCGATTGTGCGGTCGTCATATTGTTGACGCCGTTTATTACCATAAAATTGGTACAACACTTCTATTATGGTATAAACCTCCTCGAACTCCCAGTAATCTGTCCGTGCCCGATTCAAAACAACTGAACCGACATAGAACATTTCCCGTTTGCCCTCTCCGCCTGCTTCACACTCAAGAATTTGAGCCAACAAATATTCAGATTCTTGATATTTGGTATACCACGGCTCTTCTTTTTGTGTTTCTTGTTGTGGCAATTCTGTGGGAAACACACCCACAATCACTGGCTTCGTATTAGAAGTGTCCACTTTTTCCGTTGCCAGTTCTGATTCGGTCTCTACCTCAACAACAGCTATTTTCAGCCGCTCTGGAGGTTGAATGGTTCCTTTGACTTCATCCAATTTTCTGGATTCGGTCACAAGTGCAGCCCATAGCAGAATCCATAGAAGTAATACGAAAAAAATTACCTCTGTTTTTTTTGTGTCTTTTGTTTCTTTCATTTTTTTCATCTTTCCTCCTTCTTCTCCCCAGAGGGAGAATTTGCTCTCATAATGTATTTTTTTACATTATACCATATTTTTTGGCATTTTGCAATGTTTTACATAATATTTAAAAAATTGCTATTTCGTAGTATAGAAAAAGAGACCTGCTAATCAGCAAGTCCCATCTCTTTTGGAAATCATTTTAGTGACCTGGCTTACTTTCAAGTACATACCAGCCCACACTAACCGGTCTGCTATAAAAATCTCTTTTAACCTCATACTTAAGGTCAGCCAATGTTGCTCCGCGACCATTGCTTTTGCAACTACCACCAGCAATCCAAAATCCGCCTACCTTCACATCTGAGCAACGCAGGATTTTACAGGTGTTTCCCAAATCATAGCGACCACATAGCTCACGGGAACCTGTTCTCTCAAACTCTCCTTCTTTTGCTTCTTTTGAATTAACGTAGTGTCCAAATTCTGTTGAATTCAAGACAATCCCTTCTATTGCTTTATCCAGGGGATATCCTGCTTCAACAAGCTGATTAATCAAATCGACTTCGTCAGCGTAATATTGATACTCGCTTCCAAGAAGCCAAATCTTATCTTCAACAGAAGGCATTTTCTCAGCTTCATCCTTCCACCAATTATAGGAATGTCCTATTGCAGGTAGCTTTCTTTTTAGATATGTAATTTTTCCACCTATCTCTGATGGATCCATAACAAGTCTCCAAAATGGAGTAAGCTCTGCCTCCTGCACCTCATAAACTGCCCTGATAAATGCATTAATATCCTTATCCTCAGTTTTGAACTGCAAAACCCTGTCATAAAATCCTTGGGCAGTTGGGTTAATCAGCATCAGACGTTCGTCTGACAAGCTTTTGATTTCCATATACCGCAAATTGCTAAATTCTCCAAATCCAATCATATTGATACCTCCTTAATAAAGTAAAAAAATTTGTTTTTACGGTTTACACTAAAAGCTAAAATTGCTTTATTGCTTTTATTATACCATAAATTAACTTGAAATTCAATACTTTACATAAATTTTATTTCAAAATCCAAATTTTTTTATTTCCCGGAACATAATCATAATTTTCATGCAGAACTTTCAAAAAATAATCATCATAACCAGAAATTTCCCAGACTTTAGCCTCTTCATCATAAATCACAAATCGAGGTTTTTCATCCTGAATTTCTTGAACCGTTTCTAATTCATACCAATCAAAATACCATGGCAAAATAAAACACAATTTATTCATTGGCAATCTATTTTTATAAATTAAATACATGGAAGATTCCACATCTGAAAAAATGTCTAAAAAGATTTTTTCATCGTTTTTGGTTTCTTGAACAACTTTTTGTGCTAAATCAAAAATCGGTTTTTGGGGCTTAAATCCATATTTTATAAAAGCATTTGAATAAATATGAACAGCACACAAAATAGAAATCACTAGCAAAAAAATCGAAATATTTTTAGAAAATTGAGTCATATTTTTAAAATCAAGTGTTAGCAAAATGGTTGTAAGCATAACTGCCCAAGCTGGAATTGTATGGAAAATCTCGTTATTCCTTGTAAAATTAAAACTAATAAACAACACAATTGTTACCAATTTTAAATATTCCTTTTTTAGTGCCATTTTAAACAATCCTACAATCACGCCTAAGCCAACCAAAATCCTTACAATCTGATGTAAGATTTCCATGTTATCTTCTTGTTGCAAAATGGAAAATACTGCATTTGGAATCATTTGTATAAGATTCTGGATGCCGATAAAAAATGGTTGTATAACATTTGTGCCATAGCCATCTGATAAATAATGTGAATAAATTTTTGTGTTAAATTGGTAAGCTTGCTGATAAAATTCTGTTAAAGAATGCGTAAGAACAAGATAGGCAAATGCCAACACAAAAGGTAGTATAATTGCAATAGCTAATTTCCAATATCGCTGAAATAGATTTTTCAAAGAATACGAGCCATTTTTAATCCAATAAAAAACTTCTTTTACAAACACTCCCAACCCAATGGCAAAAATTCCATAAACACTTACAAATGCTGACCCAAAACTACAAAATATACTCACTGAAACAAGACTTACTCTTTCCCAATCTAATTTCTCATCTTTTAAATATTGCAAAAATTCTAAAAGTAACGCAACCATTGCAATTGCTTGAATGTTATCACTTAAAACTTGTAAAGATTTTTCTGTGATAGCTACTCCAAATAAAATTTGTATGATTGGCAATAATGCCATTTTTTTAGCACCAAAATTTTTTTTATGCCTTAAAAATAATCCTACATAAATCAGAGTAATCAAAATATAATATGACAAACGGAATTGTTCTTGTGAAGCTGCTCCCAATAGTGAAAAAATTGCACATAAAAAGTATGCAAATGGCGTATGACCTGAGTAGTAATCCACATATAAAATTTTTCCTTTTGCTATCAACATTCCGCCTATCATATTGTCGATTTCATCACTAAAACTCTCCATTTTGCAAAATACAAATAACAAAGCAAATGTTGCAATTCCAACTAAGCCAGCTTGCACAAATGCATTCTTTTTGATACTTTTTTTGTGGGATTTTAAATACAACATATAAAAAATCAAAACAGCGAAATACGCTTCCAAAATGAATGTTATTAAAACCCAAAATTGATTTGTATTACCGCCATACACGTTCATGCATAAATTAGCATTTTGCAAAACTTCCTTATAATACAAATCCCCATTATTCGCATTTTCTTTTCCTAAATCTGCATAAAAAGCTACACCATTTTCGCCATTTACCAAAGATTTTGCTTTTATTTTAGCAGAAAATTTATGCGTATTTTCAACTTTTATTGGCGAATCTAATAATAATTCATAAAACAGATCATCTTTGGCTTGCGTAGTATTAAATTCCATTGATGTTACAATTTCGTTTGTAGTTTTATCTGTTATGATAAGTTCATAAGTGGAATTATTTTCTCTTCCATATGTTCCAATTCGCACTGAAATTCCATAAAACATTTGATATGGAATGCTAAATTCCTGCTCTATAAAAGTATTGTTGTCACACACTTCAAGCAGTTGATCACAAAGCTCTCCATATCTTTCATATTCCAGATAAACTACTTTTTTGGTGGATTGGTATAAAAAGAAAATAGCGATTACCAATAACAATATACTTCCTATAAATAACCCAACTTTTCGTTTTGTTTTCATATTAATCTGTTCCTCCTAACTTGCTTGTTTCCAGTCAAGGATTATAACACAAAAAACTGCAAAAGTAAAGAAATCAGTTAGCGAGAAGTTATGAAAAAGCAAAATCCAAAACTACAGATTTGTTAAATGATTTAATTACTCAAAACCAAGTTGGGAAATGAAAAATACTGTAAGATTTTAAAATAGTAAAATCCTACAGTATTAGTTGTTTTGGTGTACCCAGCTGGAATCGAACCAGCGACCTTCCGCTTAGGAGGCGGACGCTCTATCCTACTGAGCTATGGATACCTATGCTTGGGAAAGGCTATCCCTTTCCCTATTTTTTATGCATTTAATTTTGCAACTAATTCTTCCACATCAATCCCATGAACTGCACAAGCCTCTTCTAATGTTTCTGCTTGTGAAGCTGGGCATCCTAAACAATGCATTCCTGCTTCTAATAAAATATCTGCTTTATCTGGAAATTGTTCTAATAAATCACCGATTTTTGTTGTCTTTTCTATCATTTTTTACCTCCTCAAAATGTATTCTTAAAATATTTTAACACAAATTTTAAAAAAAGTATAGACATATTTGAAAATTTGTTGTATTATATTTGTAATTTGAAAAGAAAATTTTTTCTAAACTGATTTTCTCATCAGTTTTAAATGTTTTTTCATTGCAATTTCTTGCAAACTTTCAAAGGTTTAAAATAAAATAGGAAATGAGGTGATAATGCATTATTTTTTATGAAATTTTATTTTAGAAAGGAGTTTTTTTATGAAACGAAAAAAATTTTTATTAATTTACACTATTTTTGTATCCACGGTATTCTTTTTTATGTTTGGTAACATTGCTTTTGCTGCTGATCCAAAATTAGTAACTACTTTAACTGGCGCCTTTACAAAATTAGAAGGTTATATCGTAAAAATAGCAACATCTTTTGCAGCAGTGGCAGTTGCTACTGGATTATTAATGCGAAAATTCAGTCTTGGTGACGAAAAAAAAATTTACAGAGCAAATAATTTAATTAAAGGAAGTATCACATCTTATGTATTAATCATTTGCATTGATTTAATTCTTTCTTTGATTTCTACAATTTTAACTTAGAAAAGAGGGATTTATTTGGAAAATACAACCATTTATTTAAGTGACCTAATTTGCAATTGTCTTAATTCCATTTTTCTAAAATTTTTCTCTTTTTTCGATGCTACTATTTATTCCAATTTAGATAATCTCTTGTTAATTCGCCCCACAATTGTTGACAATCTCAAATTCCAAAAACTTTTTGGCACAGATGCTAGCAATGGTTTTCTTTTAATTGCTCATAGTTTAATTTTTGGCATTATTTTATTCTATGTACTTCATCTAGTCATTTCTCATCTTATTTATTCAAAAATAGATTCCCCTTATCAATTTATTTTTAAATGTATTATTTTTATAACTTGCATGAATTGCTCTTTATGGATTTGCAAACAAATAATTTATTTAGTGTCACTTATTTCAGAATCCATTTGCCAAATTGGTTATTTTAATTATGGCATTGAAACTAATTTTTCTAATTTAATTGATTCCATTAATTCTGCTTTATGTTTATCATCCGAAACTTTCGAAATATTTTCCTTAGATGGTATTATAAAACTTTTAACAACCTTTGGCATATTTTATATTTTGCTTACCTTCTGTATGCGCTATCTTTTTTGCAAAATATTGATTCTGCTAAGTCCTTTTGCCTTTATATCTTTAATTTGCAATCGCTTTGACGGATTTTTTAAAAGTTGGTTCAAACAATTTTTAATCTTATTAAGTATGCAAATTTTTGTATTCATCGTATTAGTTTTGGGTTTCTCTTTAGAATTTTATGCAAACGATGCCTTATCCAAACTAATTTATTGTGCAATTATTATGATTCTTGCAAAATCTCATTTTCACACAAAAGAATTTTTTTCGCAAATGCATAATTATAGTCGCAATTCATTAAAAAATTTTATTTAAAAAAGGAGATTTTATGAATTTTATCATACCAAAAAATTATAAATTTAAACCAAAATTGTTGGGCTTAATCGATTATCAAACGGCTTTATTAGACAGTGTTTGGGCTGGTATTTTATACCTTTTTGTAAATGCTATTTTTTCTTCTATTACAACAAAAATTTATTTCTTTATTGGCCTATTTTTGCCGTTTTTGTTATTTAGTATTATAGGAGTGAATAACGAAAATATTTTTTCTGTTATATTTTATTTAATTAAATTTTATAAAAAACAAAAAATATATTTATTTAAAAAATTTGACTAAAAATTAAAAGCTATTGGTTTTGTCCAATAGCTTTTTTCTTACGTACAAGCTTGTTTGATTAGCAAAATTATTTTCTATATTGTTTTTTTTCGTGCTTGATGATATAATTTTGTTGCTGTACAAAAGAGATGTTTAATTTATGTTACTTAAATAATTGGGGAATTTTTATGTAACACTTTTTTAGAAAAATTAATGGGGGCTTTTATTATGAAATTAATGTCAAATGATAAATCTTTTTTATTCTCAAGTACAGAGATTCCTGATGTGTTTTTTACAGAATATTTACCTGGAGCAAAAAGTGAATTTGTTAAGGTTTATTTTTATATTCTTTTTTTATCAAAATACAATACTGAAATAAAAATTAATGATTTATCCAAAACACTTGGCTTGGATTTTCCAATTGTGCAAGATGCTATAAAATATTGGGAAGATTGTGGCCTTTTCATAAAAAACCCAAATGGTTATTCTTTAGCAAATATTCAAGAAATTGAATTAAATAAATTATATCATCCAAAAGTTACACTTTCGCCTGAGACAATAGAAAAAAATGCGCAAAATCAATATCATGCAAAAGTTATGGAAAGTATTAATTCCCAATTTTTTTCTGGAACGATGTCTCCATCTTGGTATGCAGATATTGATTTATGGTTTGAAAAATATGGATTTGATGAACAAGTCATGCTTGCTTTATTTAGTTATGCTTACGATAATCGCGCTTTGCATCGTAATTACATCCAAACTGTGGCAGAAGGTTGGAATAAAGAACATATCAAAACTTATAATGATTTAGATGCTTATTTTGAGCGCAGAGAAAAAATAAATATCTTGAAAAAGAAGATTGCAAAAAAATTAAATTTATCTCGAAATCTTACTGCTTATGATGAAGAATATATTTTAAAATGGACTGAAAATTATCAATATAATATGGATATTATCGAAATTGCACTAAAAAAATCTTCTTCTAAAAATAGTATTAGTTTTGAATACATTGATAAACTTCTATCGGATTGGCACGAAAAAGGTCTTTCTACTGTAAATGAAGTCAATACTTATTTGGATTCTTTAAAAACAAAAGATAAAAAAATAAAACAAGTTAAACAACTTGCTTTTGAGTATACACAAAGTACTTTTGACAACTGGGACGCATTATATGATAATTAGAAAGGGTAAAAATGGACAATTCTGTATTAAAAACAATTTTAAGAGAATATGAAACAAAACGAAATCATGCCATACAACAAGCAGAAGAAAGAAAACGAGAGCTTTTATTAGCAAATCCAAAACTATCTCAAATAGAAGCAAAAATTGCGGGTATTTCAATTCAAACAGCAAAAACAATTTTACAATCTCAAACTTCAGAACAAAAAAAATTGTTATCTGATTTGAAAAAACAATCGAATCAATTAATCAAAGAAAAAAATAAATTTATCAAAGATTTATCCAAAGATAGCAATTTTTTAAAACCTCATTTTGAATGCAAATCTTGCAAAGATACTGGATATATCGAAAAAGATGGTTCTTCTGTCATGTGCCATTGTTTAAAGCAAAAAATATTTAATACCTTTTACAATAAATCTAATATTGGAAATTTGGAAAAAGAGAATTTCTCAAAATTCAATATGAGTATTTTCTCAAATGAAAAAAGTCCAGAACTTTATAAATCCAAAATTTCGCCAAAAGAAAATATGGAAATTATCAAAGAAAAAACGCAAAGTTTTATTCAAAATTTCGATAATCCAGATGAAAAAAATTTATTATTTACTGGAAATACTGGTTTGGGAAAAACTTTTTTAAGTAATTGTATTGCCAATGAATTTTTATCTTTGCGGAAAAACCGTTTTATATCAAACCGCACCTGTTATGTTTGATGAAATTATTGATGCAAAATTTGGTAAAGAAAATTCCAAATTTGATTTAATCAAAAATATTCTAACTTGTGATTTATTAATTATAGACGACCTTGGTACAGAACGCACAAATGAATTATATTTAACTGAATTATTCACCATCATTAATACACGTTTATTAAATCAAAATAACAAAATTACAAAAACGATTATTTCTACAAATTTAAGACCAGATGAAATTGAAAAAATTTACACCACTAGAATTTCATCCAGAATTGCTGGCTATTATAGAATTCTGAGATTCTTCGGAGAAGATTTGAGATTCCGAAAAAAATAAAGTAAATCGATAAAAAACGCTGTCTTTTTAGCAAAGACAGCGTCTTTTATCTTATTCCTTTTCATTTTCTTCTGGCTCTAAAGTCGTAATACTTACTACTTTTCCATCATTTGTTCTCATCAAAGTAACACCTTGTGTTGACCTTCCAAGAATACTAATTTCAGAAACTTTCAAACGAATAATGGTTCCTGTATCCGTAATTAACATCACATCTTCATTTCCATTTACAATTCGAATTCCTACAATATCTCCTGTTTTTGGTGTTATTTTATAAGTAATCACACCTTTTCCTCCTCTTGTTTGAACTCGATATTCATCCAAATCTGTTCTTTTACCAAATCCATTTTCCGTAATGGCAAGTAATGTTGCTTTTCCGCCAGTCACAATTGGTTCCATGCCAATCACTTCATCTGATTCATCCAAACGAATTCCAATCACACCTTGCGAAACTCTTCCAATTGGCCTAACATCTTTTTCACCAAAAGTAATCGATTGTCCTTTTTTCGTAACAAGCACAACATTATCTTCTCCATCTGTTAAACGAACATCAATTAATCTGTCATCTTCTTTTAACGTAATTCCTAATAAACCAGATTTACGATTTGTATCGTATTCCTTCAACGCTGTTTTCTTAATAATTCCATTTTTCGTTGCCATTAAAATATATTTTCCATCAGCAAAATTCTGAATTGGAATCATAGCAGATATTTTTTCATCTGATTCTAAATTTAACAAGTTTACAATTGCTGTTCCTTTCGCTGTTCTTCCCGCCTCTGGAAGCTCATAACCACGCAATCTGTACATTTTTCCTTTGTTACTAAAGAATAAAATGGTATCATGTGTTGAAGTTGTGAAAATTTCTTTGACAAAATCTTCTTCTCTTGTTGCAATTCCCATAATGCCTTTTCCGCCTCTTTTTTGGCTTTTATAAGTATCAACAGGCATTCTTTTAATATAACCAAAATTCGTTAATGCAACAACGGTTTGTTCTTCTTTAATCAAATCTTCTACATCAATTTCACCCTCTGCTGCCACAATTTTGGTCAATCTCTCATCACCAAATTTTTCTTTGATTTCAATTAATTCTTCCTTTATAATATTAAATACTAATGTTTCACTTGCTAAAACTTCTTTCAAATATGCAATTAATTTCATTAGTTCTGCATATTCTTCTTCTATTTTTTCACGCTGCAAACCAGATAATCTTTTTAATTGCATATCCAAAATAGCTTGTGCTTGAATATCAGAAAGCCCAAATCTTTTCATCAATCTTTCTTTGGCATCGTCATAAGCAGAACGAATAATGTTGATAACTTCATCAATATTGTCAATTGCAATACGCAAACCTTCCAAAATGTGTGCTCTTGCTTCTGCTTTGTCAAGCTCAAACTGTGTTCTACGCAAAATAACACCTTTACGATGCTTGATAAATTCATCTAAACATTGTCTTAAAGTTAAAATTTTAGGTTCGCCATTCACCAAAGCAAGCATAATAACACCGAAAGATTCTTGCATTTGAGTATGTTTGTACAATTGATTTAAAGTAACTTGTGGTCTAGCATCTCTTTTTAACTCAATCACAATTCTGACTCTTTCTTGTCTATCCGATTCATCACGGATATCAGAAATTCCTTCTACTTTTTTATCTCGCACTAAAGCTGCAATATTTTCAATCAATTTGGCTTTATTGACTTGATATGGCAAAGATGTAACAATAATTCTTTGTCTATTTCCTGACATTTCTTCAATTTCAGATTCTGCCCTCATGATGATTTTTCCTCGACCAGTTGTGTACGCATCTTTAATGCCTTCTCTGCCTAAAATTGTGGCTCCTGTTGGAAAATCTGGACCTTTAATTACTTTCATTAATTCTTCATCTGTGACATTATCTTCATCAATAATTTTAATGATTCCGTCAATAATTTCATTTAAATTATGTGGTGGAATGTTTGTTGCCATACCAACTGCAATTCCAGAAGAACCATTGATTAATAAAGCTGGTACTTTGGTTGGTAACACCGTTGGTTCTTGTAAGCGATCATCATAGTTTGGCATAAAATCAACCGTATTTTTTTCAATATCTGCTAACATTTGCTCTGAAATTTTTGCCATTCTAGCTTCTGTATACCTCATCGCTGCTGCTCCGTCACCATCTATTGAACCAAAGTTTCCATGACCATCAATTAACATATAACGCATAGAAAAATCCTGCGCTAATCTTACCATAGCATCATAAACAGAACTGTCTCCATGTGGATGATATCTTCCCAAAACAGAACCTACTGTATTGGCACATTTTCTATATGGCTTGTCTGATGTAATACCATCTTCATGCATCGAATACAAAATTCTTCTATGTACTGGTTTTAAACCATCTCTAACATCTGGTAAAGCACGAGAAACTATAACGCTCATAGCATAATCAATATAGGCTGTTTTCATCTCTTCTTCAATATTTCTCTCAACAATATTTTCCTCTTGTCTTTCCATTTTTTCCCTCTTTTCCTTTTAATTTATAGGTTCATTATATATAAATTTTTGCAAAAAAGCAAGGTTATTTGGAAAATTTTATCTCATAAAAAGAGTTTTTCTTGTATTTTTTTCCTTTACATTATTCCAATTTTTAATGCCATGATTGAAAATATTACACATAAAAAATCGGCTATTAAACCAATTACAATCACTGGCTTTACATTTTTTCGTCCTAATTTTGAAGTATATAATGCCACTACATAAATTGTAGTTTCTGTAGACCCCATAATACAAGAAGTGAGAAGTCCAATATCTGTGTCTACTCCATAATTTTTCATAATTTCAATTCCCATTGCAGTTGCTGTACTTCCTGAAATCGGTCTTAAAAAAATAAGTGGCAAAATCTCTTTAAAAATAAAAATATTTTTTAAAAATTGATATAATTTTTGTGTTAAAAAATCGATAATTCCAGAAGCTTTTAGCATGCCAATTGCAATAAATAAAGCAAGCCATGTTGGAAATAAGCTTATGACTAATTTTTGTCCTTGAATCACACCTTTGATAAAAATTTCAAATACATTTTTCTTTTCTAAAACACCAAAAATGATGACAAAACCAATAATCCAAATAACTGCTGAACTACCAAAATATTGTACAAATTTCATTTAATTTCTCCTTATTTTTAAATACAATTTTGTTAAAACAATAATAGAAATAAATGTCATAATACTCGAAAACCAAACTGCTATTATAATTCCACTTGGATTGTTCGAATTTAAACTATTGCGAATGGCAATCACGTTTGTTGGAATTATTTGCAATGAAGCAGTATTAATTGCAATAAATAAAATCATTTCATCTGATAAATTTTGCGAATTTGTATTCATTTTTTCTAATTCTTCTACAGCTTGTAAACCAGCTGGTGTTGCTGCATTTCCAATTCCTAGCATGTTGGTAACCATATTTACACTTATTGCTTCATAAGCTTTGCTTTTTTCGTCCAAATTTTTAAAAAGATTTCGATTAATCGGCGCAATTATTTTCTTTAATTTTTCTTGCAAACTTGTTTCAGAAATAATTTTAATCATTCCACACCAAAAGCACATACTTCCAAACATATTTATTAGCATTTGAGTTGTATCATTAATGGAAGAAAATACACTTTGATTTAAATTTTCTAAATTACCATTTATGACTGAAAAAAAAAGAGAAATTATAATAAAAAAGCACCATATTTTATTAATCATTTTTTTATTTTTTCCTTTCTAAAATTAATTAAAAAAATAATATTTTTTCTTATTAAATTATATAATTTTTTTTTAATTTTATGAAAAAACTAATATTTTTTTATTTTTTGTAAAATTTTATTTACATTTTAGAAAATTTATTTTATAATATTAATAAATATTTTTACTAAGGAGGTATCATTGTGACATTAAAAGAAAAACTAGATGCTCGTGTATTAAAATTACAAGAAAAACAAATGATAAATGGTGCAAAAGACTTTTGGAATGAATTAAAAGACATATTTTTAAATACTTCAACTGATCTTTTAGCTGGCGAAAATGGCTATACTGTTGAAGTAATTATTAAAAAAGATAGTAAGAATTCGGTATTATATAAATTACCTTCTGAGGCAAATTATTATGAATTTAATGCTTCTTATTCTGCACAGTCTGTAAAATTCGCTTCTGAGAACTTTGCAAAAGCAGAAGGAATTTCTGTACGTTTTGAAAAAAAGAATTATTATTCCTTTAAATTTACTTATAAATTATAAAATAAAAGGGACTACAAAAAAAAACGGTATTTTATCTCGAAATATATTGAATTTTTTTGCAGTCTCTTTTTTTTAATTCCTTTTAAATTTTTTCTTCCAAAAATTTATTAAAAAATTATAAAAATGAATTATTTTTACTTTTATCTTTATTACTAATATTTTATAAAAAAATAAGGTTTATTTTTCAATAAACCTTATTGGCGCAAGGTGAGAGATTCGAACTCTCGCGGCCCTTAACGAACCCTAACTGTTTAGCAAACAGTCCCCTTCAGCCTCTTGGGTAACCCTGCCTATTTTGATTCTATTTTTTACTTAATGAATAAATATAAAAAAATGGCGGAGAGGGTGGGATTCCCTTTCGGCCGCGTCGCAAAATCGTCTACTAGACGATTTTCCCCTTCGTTTCGGCTGTTTCTTCCATCCATCTCGAAACTTGGGTACGCTCCTTTTCGAATCCACCTTTCCTTGATTAAAAAAAATGGCGGAGAGGGTGGGATTCGAACCCACGGTACGCTACAAACGCACGCCAATTTTCAAGACTGGTGCCATAAACCAACTCGACCACCTCTCCACATAAGTTGCTCACTTTGTGAACAACACTTATATCTTAGCATATTTTATTCTCATTTGTCAATAGGAAATTTAATTATTTTCTTTTTTTTGTCATAAAATTTTTAGTTTGCTGCGCAATTTCTACTGCATACTCTTCTTCTTGCGATAATTGATAACTTGATTCTTTCTTTCTAATTGGCTTTGCATAAATATTAGATGACTCTGAACCATATATTCCATTCAATACAACACCATTATCATTTCCATCTAACAACGCAATTGCAAAACTTAAATCACTTCCCACATCTCTAAAAGCATTATATCTTACTAAACCAACTTTTTGAACACATGCAGCTATATCTTGATCCAATTTTGTATAATAATTTTTGATTTCAATATTATCTTTTTTTACTTGTTCAACATCATTAAGATATTTTTTTAATAATTCATCTAAATTACTTCCATTTCCAATTTTCTTCATAAAAGAAACATATCTTTTATGTATTAATAAAACCAAAATAGTTTCCACTATCACAATAGCAATTAGTGCAATTAACAAAATTGCAACAAAATCCGTATTTTGTATCAGATTAAAATTATTACCCATTTTTAACTCACATCCTTATTTTATCAAATCTAAAATTCTTTCCAAATCATCATTTGAAGTATATTGAATAATGATTTTTCCTTTTTTTACACCTGGATCTAATTTCACTTTTGTACCAAAAAATCCTTGAAAACGATTTTCAATATCTTTATAAATTGGTATATATTTGTCATCTTTTTTTGGCGTTTTCTTTCTTGTCCTCATTTTCTTCTCAGCTTCTCTTACAGAATCACCTGATTCAATAACATATAGCGCCATTTGGTATTGCCTATCTGGATCTTCTATTGACATCAAAGATTTACAATGCCCTTCTGTTAGCTTACCCTCTAGCGCCAAATTTAATACTCTTTCATCTAAATTTAATATTCTGACAGTATTACCAATACTACTTCTACTTTTTCCTAAAATCTCAGCCACTTTTGCTTGTGTTAAATGATATTCATCCATCAATAATTTTATCCCTCTTGCCTTTTCAATTGGATTCAAATCTTCTCTTTGAATATTTTCTATCAAAGAAATTTCTTGATTTCTTCTTTCATCATTGTCTCTAATTACAACTGGAATTTCACTTAACCCTGCTTTTTTCGAAGCTCTCCATCTTCTTTCCCCAGCAATAATTTCATAATACTTTTCTTTTTTTGTTACAATAATTGGTTGAATTACACCGTATTCTTTGATTGAATTTGCCAATTCCTCAATTGATTCTTGATCAAATATTTTTCTTGCTTGATTCATATTGGGCTCTATTTCATTAATATTTAATTTTGTAATCCCATTTTCATTTGTATGTATCTCTTCTTCTTGGATTGGCATTGAAAACAAAGCATCTAATCCTTTTCCCAAACCTGTCTTTTTAGCCATTTTCTATTCCCCCTTTGATTTTTTCTTCCAATTTCTTTTTCCTAATATATTCAGCTCTTGCTATTTCTCTAGCTAATCGTTCATAACATCTAGCACCTTTGGATTTTTCATCATACAAAATAATTGGCATTCCGTAACTTGGTGCTTCACTTAACTTAATATTTCTAGGAATTACGGTTTTATACACCTTATCACCAAAATATTTTTTGACTTCCTTTACAACTTGGTTTGCCAAATTTGTCCTTACATCATACATGGTAAGCACAGCCCCTTCAATTTCCAATTCTTTATTCAGATGCTTTTTCACTAAATTTATGGTATTTAACAATTGACCAAGCCCTTCTAAAGCAAAATATTCACATTGTACTGGTATTAAAACCGAATCAGAAGCAGTAAAAGCATTCAAAGTCACTAATCCCAAAGATGGTGGACAATCAATAATAATAAAATCAAACTTATCCTTAATATCCTCTAAACTTGTTTTCATCCTTTGTTCCCTTGACATTTGATTGACCAATTCAACTTCCGCTCCAGCCAAGTTCATATTTGCAGGACAAATTTTTAATGTTTTAATACAAGTATCTTGCAATGTTTGCTTTATGTCAACTTCATTAATTAATACATCATAAATTGAATATTCTGCATCTTTTTCTATTCCTAATCCACTTGTTGCATTTCCTTGTGGGTCACAATCAATCAACATTACTTTTTTTCCCTTTTTAGCTAATATGGAACTTACATTGACTGCGGTTGTAGTCTTTCCAACTCCACCTTTTTGATTAGCTATCGATATTATTCTGCTCAAAATCACTCACTCCTTTTTCTAATCTATTCTATATAAATTTCTTAAAAATGTCAATAAAATTTGCTATTTTTTTACAAAAAAACAGAAGAACCTCAAAATTCTTCTGTTCTTGCTTTCCAATAATTTGACAGTCTATTTAATTGGCTCTTTTAGTGGCTTACCTTGCCCTCTTGGATATCTTTTATCTGTTTTATTTACTTTTTTTATCACAATAAGATTTCTCACAAACTCATCATTTATTTGAATTTTTTTAATTTTTTCAATTTCTCCACCAAGTAATTGGATTGCTTTTCGAGCTTCTTGCAATTCTTGTTCTATATTAGGTCCTTTCATGCAAATCGCCTTTCCTCCAATTTTGACAAATGGCAACATATATTCTGCTATTGTCGCTAAATTAGAAACTGCTCTAGTCGTTACAATTGCAAAACTTTCTCGATAGTTATCTTGCTTTGCCAATTCTTCCGCACGAACATGCAAAGCCTCTATTTTCTGCAAATTTAATTTTTCTATTCCATCTTTTAAAACCATAATTTTTTTATTTACAGAATCAATGACTGTTACTTCATTTTCTGGATAATAGATTTTTAAAGGAATTCCAGGAAATCCAGCTCCTGTGCCAATATCCAATAAATTCTCTCCTTCTTTCATGAAAGAATAAAGCGTTAATGAATCAATAAAATGTTTCACAATAAACTCTTTTTCATCTTTTATCGCTGTTACATTAATTTTTTCGTTCCACTCCAAAATCAATTTCATATATCGATACAATAATTCACTTTTTTGAACTTCAAATTTTAGGTTATTTTTTTTACATTCTTGCTCAAAAAATTCTTGAAATTCTTGTAAATTCATATTTTTCTCCTTCTACTAAAAATTCCTACTTATCCTTATATTTTTATTTTTTGGCATGTTTCCATTGTTCCAAATAAATCAACAATACAGATATATCTGCTGGTGAAACTCCTGATATTCTTGAAGCTTGTCCAATTGAATATGGCTTAAATTGATTTAGTTTTTGTCTTGCTTCTAATCGCAATCCTTTGATTTGTTCATAATCTATATTTTCAGGCAAAATTTTCTGTTCCATTTTCTTAAAACTCTCTATTTGTTTTTTTTGCATCTCAATATAACCTTCATATTTTACCATGATTTCTACTTCTTCCCAAACTTGTCTACTTAAATTAGGTCGCTCTATATCAATTTGAGTCAAATTCAAATAAGTAAGTTCCGTTCTTTTGAGCAAATCAGACAATTTCGTTCCTGCCGCAATTGGTGTTGTTCCACATTTTACCAAAATTTCATTATTTTGCTGTGTCGGTTTAATATTGGTATTTTTTAATCGTTCAATTTCTTGTTCAATTTGCTGTTTCTTTTTCAAAAATCTTTCATATCTTTCATCTGATATCAAGCCAATTTCATGGCCAATCTCTGTTAATCTTAAATCCGCATTATCCTGTCTTAACACCAATCGATATTCTGCTCTAGAAGTCATCATTCGATAAGGTTCTAATGTACTTTTAGTTACAATATCATCAATCAAAACACCAATATAAGCTTCTGATCTATCCAAAATAATCGGTTTTTTTCCTTTTAATTTTTGAACGCAATTTATTCCAGCTATAATTCCTTGTGCTGCTGCTTCTTCATATCCCGAAGTTCCATTAATTTGCCCTGCAAAAAACATGCCACTTATGTTTTTTAATTCTAACGAACTTTTTAATTGTGATGGCTCAATAGAATCATATTCTATAGCATAAGCAGGTCTTGTAAATTCTGCATTCTCCAATCCTGGCAAAGTTCGATACATAGCAATTTGCACATCTTCAGGTAAAGAAGAACTCATTCCTTGAATATACATTTCTTCTGTATCTTTACCAACTGGTTCTACAAAAATCTGGTGTCTTTCTTTATCTGCAAATCTCACCACTTTATCTTCAATAGAAGGACAATATCTTGGACCTGTTCCTTCTATGATTCCTGCATACAATGGTGATCTATGTAAATTCTTACGAATGATTTCATGTGTTTTCTCGTTTGTGTACGTTAGCCAACACGGAACTTGTTCCACATCCACCATTTCATCCTCAAATGAAAATGGAACGACATCTTTATCTCCTTCTTGAATTTCCATTTTTGAAAAATCAATACTTTTTCGATTAATTCGTGCTGGTGTTCCTGTTTTAAATCTTTGAATTTTAATTCCTAAATCCTGTAAACATTCTGATAATTTATTTGCAGCAAAAACTCCATCTGGTCCACTTTCAAACGAATTCTCTCCAATAAATATCTTCCCTTTTAAATAAGTTCCAGTTGCAAGAATGACGCAATCTACTTCATATTCAGCTCCCAAATTTGTTACAACTGATTTTACTTCATGATTTTCTACGTTTATCTTAACAATCTCAGCTTGTTTTAAATACAAGTTCTCTTGTTTTTCTAAAGTATGTTTCATTTCAGCTTGATACCTTTTTCTATCAGCTTGAGCTCTTAACGCATGCACTGCTGGTCCTTTTGATGTATTTAACATTCTAAGTTGAATTAAAGTTTTATCAATGTTTTTTCCCATTTCTCCGCCTAAACTATCAATTTCCCTTACTAAATGTCCTTTTGAAGAACCTCCAATATGCGGATTACATGGCATATTTGCCACACATTCTAAACTAATCGAAAACAGTAATGTTTTCATTCCTAATCTTGCGGCAGCCAATGCAGCTTCACATCCAGCATGCCCTGCGCCAATCACAGCAATATTATACTTACCTGCTTTATACTCCATTTTGCTCCTCCTTACTCACTTTTCTGATAATCGTGGAACAATAAATTTGTGTTCGCAAAACATTTGTACGCAAAATTTTATTTTCCTAAACAAAATTTTGCAAATATTTCATCAATCACGTCTTCTGTAACGCTTTCCCCTGTTATCTTTCCAAGCTCTTCTATAATTTCTTTCAAATAACTTGACACAATATCAATTGGCAAATTTTGTCGAATAATGTCTTGCGATTTTTTCAAATTTTTTCTTGCATTTAAGATTAAACTCTTGTGTCTATTGTTACTCACAATAAATTCGCCATCTACAGCAATTTCATTTAATTTAAAAATTTCTGAAATTTTTCTATATAATTGTTCCACGCCTTTTTTTTGTTTGACTGAAATTTCCAAAATAGATTCACTAAACTCCTCAATTTGCGCTAGTTCTATTTGTTTTTCTAAATCTATTTTATTCAACAAAATAATACTTTTTTTATTTTTTATATTTTCCAATATCATTTTATCTTGCTCATCTAGTTTTTTTGAAATATCCAAAATCACCAAAACAATATCGCTTTCATTCAATATTTTTAACGATTTTTCCACTCCAATTTTTTCTACTTCATCTTTTGCATTTCGAATTCCTGCTGTATCAATAATTTTTAGTGGAACTCCATCAATATGAATAAATTCTTCAATCGAATCTCTGGTCGTTCCTTCTATGTCTGTTACAATTGCGCGTTCTTCGTTTAAAATCAAATTTAAAAGAGATGATTTTCCGACATTTGGTTTACCAATAATGGCAACTTTTATCCCCTCTTTTAAAATTTTTCCGTTATAAAAGCTTTTTTCTAGTTCGTCAAGTAATTTGTCGACTTCTTCTAAAAAACGGCTTATTTTTGATTGTGTGACTTCTTCAACATCATACTCTGGATAATCAATGGTTACTTCAATATCTGCTAATAACGAAACCACTTTTTGTCGAATGATGTCTATCTTTTCAGATAAATTCCCTTTTAACTGCTCCATAGCAACTTTTGATTCTTTTTCCGTTTTTGAATTTATGATATCAATAACAGCTTCTGCTTGAGATAAGTCAATTCTTCCATTTAAAAAAGCTTTTTTTGTAAATTCTCCGGCTTTGTGCTAACTGGGCTCCATTTTGCAAACAAATATCTAAAATTTGATTCATAATAACCATTCCGCCATGAGAATTAATTTCACACATATTTTCTGTTGTGTAACTTTTGGGTGCCAAAAAATAAGACACCAATACTTCATCAATTATATTTTTGTTACAATCCACAATATTTCCATATTTCATGGAATATCCTCTTATTTTTGATTTGTTTTTTGGAACAAAAATTTTATCTAATATTTCAAAACAATCTTCTCCACTCATTCGAATAATTCCAATTCCACCAACACCTGGCGAAGTAGATATTGCAACAATTGTACCCATTTTTCTCTCCTTTTCCAACTTTCTCATTATACCACAGTAAACATAATAATGCAAGAAAAAGTGAGGAATTCTTTCCCCACTTTTCAAATATTTGATTTATCTATCAATAAAATTACATATAAATTTCTATTTTAAACTTACAACAACTTTTCTATATGGCTCTTTTCCAATGCTATATGTTTTTATTTTGTCATGATTTTGCAATGCATTATGAACAATTTTCCTATCATATGCCATCATTGGTTCTAATGTTATAGTCTTTTTGGTTTTTTCAACAGATTCAGCAATTTTATTGGATAAAGTTATTAAATCTTTTTCTCTTTTTTCCCTATAATTGCTAATATTCAATAAAACTCTTACTTTTTCTTGTTTATCGTTACTTGCAATATTAGCCAAAATATTCTGCAAACAATTTAATGTCTCTCCCCTATATCCAATTAAATACGCTGCTTTTTCATCATCGATATTAACTTTTATCAAATTTTTTTCTTTTTTAACTTCATATTTTAAATCTTTGGTTGGTAAATTAGCAATAAAATCGCTCATAAAATGGTCAATTTCTTTGATAACTTCTTCTATATTCATTGGTTCTATTTGTTTTTCTTGTTCTTCTTTTATCTTAATTTCAACTTTTACAACTTTAGGTGCCAAAATACTAAAAAACGTCTTTTTCTCTTCATTTTCTAATACTTTTATCTCTACTTGATTCTTATGTTTTTTCAACTGTTTTAAACCTTTTTCAATCGCTTCATTTGTTGTTTTTCCTTCAAAAATATACGTTTTTTCTTCCATTTTTATTCCTCCTCAGATTTAAAATAACGATTCAATATGAACCTTTCTCCAATCATAAATAAATTATTAATTAGCCAATACAAAGCCAGACCAAGTGGCGCTATTAGTGCAATTGAAACTGTCATTAATGGCATCATAATCATCATATTTTTATTCATTTCTTCCATCATATCAATATTGTCTTCTTCTTCTTTTTTAGTTAATTCTTTCGTTTCTTGTTCGGATTCCTCTTTTTTCTTATTTTTATTAATATTTGAAGTCATTCTTGTTGATACAAAAGAAGTAAATACATATAAAACTGGAATAATGAATACTTTCCAATCTGTATAATTTTGCGTTGGAACACTACTCAAATTAAGCCCTAAAAAATTCATATTAATGTTAACTCTTTCATCTTGAGCAGATTTCGTACGAATAATTCCAATTTCTTGATAACTTGTATTCCCCTCTGTTTCTTGCAATTCTTGTGTGTACTTTTGAATTAAATCTGGCTCAACATGTTTCATATAAGTAAGTGGCCTACTTACCAAATAGAACATAGATATTACTAATATAATTTGCAAAATAGAGCTCAAACATCCGCTAAATGGACTCATATTTTCCTTTTTATATAATTCCATGACTTCTTGATTCATTCTAGTTGGGTCATTTTTATATTTATTTTGGATTTCTTTTACCTGTTTTTGAATCTTCGTAGATTTCTTCATTGTTTTTTGTTGTTTGATTGAAATTGGTAACATAATTAATTTTAGCAATATCGTAAATAAAATAATCGCAATACCATAATTACTAACAATTCCATAAATAAAATTTAAAACATACCCAAAAATATTGGCAAAAAATTTAAACAAAATATCTCCTCCTTTTTATTTTAATGGATCATATCCTCCTTTTGAAAAAGGATTACATCTCAAAATTCTTTTCAAGCCTTTATAGCTTCCTTTTATCACTCCATACTTTTCTATTGCTTGTTTGGTATATTCAGAACAAGTTGGCTCAAATTTGCAATGAATATCAAACATTTGAGAAACATACGAAGAAATATATTTTTGATAAAATTCAATTATTTTTATTTGTACTTTTTTCATATTCATTCTCATTTAACCATAATCTTGATTTTGTAAATAATCTTTCTATTTCTTTTTTTATATCATAAAAATTTACGTTTTTTACTTCACATTTTTTATTCACAGAAACTAAAATATCATATCCACATTTTATTCGAGCCTCAAAAAGCCTATAATTCTCACGAATTAATCGTTTGACTTTATTTCTATCCACAGCTTTTCCACTCTTTTTCCCCACTGCTATCCCCAATCTATTATACTTAAATTTGTTTTTTAAAAGGTAAATTGTGATATTTTTTCCATAAAAAATCTGTCCTCTAGAAAATAACATTTTAAATTCATATCTTCTTTTAATTATTTTAGTATTTTTCATTTTTTCTTCTCTTTTTCGACATACTTTACTGAAAAAAGGGACGCAAAACGCCCCCATTTTCTAATTAAGCACTAAGTTTTTTTCTTCCTTTATTTCTTCTTGCTTTTAAAACTTTTCTTCCAGCTCTTGTTTGCATTCTTTTTCTAAAACCATGAACTTTATTTCTTTGTCTTTTTTTTGGTTGATATGTTCTTTTCATTTTGCACCTCCTATATCTATTTTTATTAAAATTACCTATTTTTAGCAAATATTAATTATTATACTATATTTCTTACCAAAAAGTCAAGCTATTAAATAAATTTAATAAATAAGTTATTTTATTTTTATTTTTACTTGCTATTTTTTTTTTTTTTTGATATGATTAGAAATATCTTTTTACTTACGGAAATTAGGTTTTCATAATATTGAAGTAAGTAAAATTATTGAAAAAAATATACAGAAAGGAACAAATGAATGTATTCAGATAAAAATGATTTACTTACAAAAGCAAAAGCTCTTTTAAAAGAAGAAATGACTAATATTTCTTACACAACCTGGATAAAAAGTCTAGAAATTCAGTCTGTTAATGAAAACAAAATTACTTTAATTGCACAATCTACCATTCAAAAAGACGCTATCGAATCTAGATTATACGATTTAGTTGTGAATACATTTAATTTTATTACAAATAAAAGCTGTGATCTTAAAATAATTGAAAAAAAAGATTTACAAAATCTTGAACTTGAACAAGAAAAACCTACAGATTACACAAGTTCTGAAAATTATGCCAATAGTTTCTTAAATCCAAAATATACTTTTGATACTTTTGTGATTGGAAACAACAACAAATTTGCTCAAGCGGCTGCTTACGCAGTTGCAGAGTCACCTGCAACCACTTATAATCCATTATTCATTTATGGTGGAGTAGGACTTCGGAAAAACTCATTTAATGCACGCAATTGGCAATAAAATTTTTCAAAATAATCCAAATACAAAAATTTTATACGTAACTTCTGAAAATTTCAGTAATGAATTAATTAATTCTATCAAAGATCCAAATTATAAAAACGAACTTTTCAGAAACAAATATAGAAATATTGATGTTTTATTAGTAGATGATATTCAATTTTTTTCTGGAAAAAAAATGGGGCAAGAAGAATTTTTTCATACGTTTAATACTTTACATGAAAATAGAAAACAACTGATTATTTCTAGTGATCGACCACCACGTGATATTCCTTTATTAGAAGAAAGGTTAAAGTCAAGATTTGAATGGGGGATACTAGCAGATGTTTCTATGCCAGATTATGAAACAAGATTGGCTATTTTACGCAAAAAAGTACAATTAGAAAATATTATTATTGATGATTATATTTTATCGGTTATTGCCACGAAAATTAATACCAATATTAGAGAATTAGAAGGTGTTTTAAATAAAATTATTGCATATGCTTCATTAACACATAGTCCAATTACCATTGAATCAGCGGAAAAAGCAATTAATGATGTTGTTCTTCAAAAAGAAAAAATCGTGTCTGCAAGTTATATTCAAGATATTGTTTCGAAATATTTCAATATCGAAAAAAAAGATTTAATCTCTACAAAAAAATCAAGCGATATTGTATATCCAAGACAAATTGCTATGTATTTATGTAGGACAAGTGCTAATATGTCATTTCCTCAAATCGCTAGGGATTTCGGTAAAAAAGACCACACAACGGTTATGCATGCACATGGAAAAATTGAAAAAGAAATCAAACAAAACACAAACACAAAACTAATTGTGGAAAGTTTGAAAAATATAATTAGAGACAATCAATAATACTATTTTCTAAAGATAAATACAGTTTTATAAAAACAAATTTTTATAAAACAAACTTTTACAAAAGAATTTTATTATCCTTTATATTACAGGCTTCCGTAAGTTATTCACAGGGTACCTGTTGAAAACCTGTCTATAAAATGTTGATAAATTAAAATTCACAAATGATGTTGATTATGTGGAAAAATAGGAGAATTATTCACAGGGTTATGCACTTCATTTTTACTTAGGGAAATAAGGGTTTTTGTAACTTTTCCACATTTTGCACAGCCCCTACTACTAATACTACTAATAATATCTAATTAATAAAAAGGAGAATAAGAAATGAAATTTATTTGTGAAAAAGAAAAAATTTTAAAAGGAATCAATTCTGTGATAAATGGTGTTTCATCTAAAACAACAATGCCTATATTAGAAGGAATTTTAATTCAGACAAATGATTCAGAAATAAAATTAACTTCCTATGATTTAGAAATTGGAATTGAATACATTTTAGATGCCAATATTTTAGAACAAGGAAATATCGTTGTAAATGCTATTATGTTTAGTGAAATTATTCGAAAATTGCCAAATGCAGAAATTCAAATAAAATTAAATGAGAATAATTTACTGGAAATTGAATGTGAAGGTTCTTTATACAAATTAGCAACCATGAATCCAGAAGAGTTTCCAGAATTACCAAAAATTAATATCGATCATTCTGTACAATTAGAACAAACAACTTTAAAAAATATGATTCGTAAAACTATTTTTGCTGTGAGCAATGAAGAAAATAGACCAATTTTTACAGGAAGTTTATTTGAAGTTGTCAATCAAAAATTAAATATTGTTGCGGTAGATGGTTATCGTTTGGCTATTAAAAGTAAAGAAGTAGAAGATGGAAACGATTTTTCATGCGTAATTCCTGGAAAAACCTTAAATGAAGTGAACAAAATTATAGCCGATTCATTTGATATCATAACAGTTGGAATTGCTAAAAATCAAGCATTATTTGAAATGGAAAATTGCAAAATTGTAACAAGATTATTAGATGGAGAATTTTTAAAATATTCAAATACGATTCCACAGAACTGGGAGACGAGAATAAAAGTGAATAAAAGTAATATACAAAACTGTTTTGAAAGAATTTTGTTAATTTCAGCTTCATCGATAGAAAAGGAAAAGAAATATCCAGTAAAAGTCAATATTGAAGTAGGAAAAGTTACCATTTCTTGTTCGAACCAAACAGGAGATGCCAAAGAGGAGATTTTTGTTGATACAGAAGGAAAGGATTTGGAAATTGGATTTAATCCGAGATTTTTCTTAGATGCATTGAAAGCAATTGACGATGAAGAAGTTTATATTGAGTTTGGTACAAATCGTTCTCCTTGTATTATAAAACCAATTGAAAATGGTGATTATGTTTATATGATTTTGCCAATTAAAATGAAGGATTAGTTTTCCACATTTTGTCAATAGAATGGGGATAAATAGATGTACATAGAAAAAATAAATTTAAATAAATTTAGAAATTATAAAGAACAAGAAATTTTCTTAAATAAAGGAATTAATATATTTTATGGTGATAATGCACAAGGAAAAACCAATATTATTGAAGCGATATTTTTATGTAGTATGGGAAAATCGTTTCGAAGCAAAAAAGATAAAGAATTGATTGAATTTAATGAATTATCCACAACAGTAGAAATTGATTATAAAAAACAAGATAGAAGTGGGAAAATTAAGGCGCAAATAGGGGACAAAAAGGAATTTTTTATCAATGGTGTAAAACAAGGAAAAGTTAGTGACATTGTTGGAAAAATAAATGTTGTCATTTTTTCGCCAGATGATATTGATATTATCAAAGAAGGACCAGGAAAAAGGCGTAAATTTATTGATATGATGATTAGTTCACTAAAACCTAATTATATTTATTTGCTGAATAACTATAATCGTGTATTAGAACAAAGAAATACGTATTTAAAACAGATTGTAAAAGAGGGAAAAAGTGAATCTTTATTGGATATTTTAGATGAGCAATTAGCAGATTTTTCCTATCGTATTTTTGAGTATCGCAATCAATATTTGCAAAAGTTTGCTGAAATAATTCAACAAACACATGATATTATAACCAAGCATACTAAAATGCAAGAAATAATCAAAATAAAATATATTTCAAATGCACAAGAAAAACAAGGTTTTTTGGACAATTTAAAAAAGTCTAGAAAAGTTGATTTAGCAAGAGGATACACAAGTACAGGGATTCATCGTGATGATTTTATGATTTATATTAACAAAAAAATTGTTTCAATTTATGGTTCTCAAGGGCAACAACGAACAACAACTTTAACTTTAAAATTGTGTGAACTAAAGATTGTTACAGAAGAAATAGGGGAGTCTCCTATATTATTGTTGGATGATTTTATGTCTGAATTGGACGAAAATCGTAGAAAAAGTTTTTTGGAAAATCTAAAAAACAGCCAAGTAATTATCACTTGTACAGATAAAATTGAAATGCAAAAAGAACATATTAAAAGTTTTTATGTTGAAAATGGAAAGGTACAAGAAGAAAGGAAATAAAATCATATGTATTTGCATATAGGAAATGGGCTTGTTTTAAATGATAAAGATATTATTGCAATCTTTAATATCGATTATATAAAAAACACAAAAGATTATAAAAAGTTTTATAAGCAACTTTTAGAAGAAAATAGGATCGTGGATATTTCTAAAAATAATCCCAAATCTATGATTTTAGCAAATAAAAATCAGATGATAAAAGCGTATATTAGCAATATAAATTCCAATACAATTGGAAAAAGAAAATTTTAGAAAGAGGTAGAAAAATGGAAAAGTTTGAACATGATTATAATGCAGAACAAATTCAAGTTTTGGAAGGATTAGAAGCTGTTAGAAAAAGACCAGGAATGTATATTGGAAGTGTTTCTGTAAGAGGTTTGCATCACTTGGTTTACGAAATTGTGGATAATGCTGTTGATGAGGCTTTGGCTGGATATTGTAAAAATATTCATGTAAAAATTGAGCCTGGAAATATTATTTGTGTAGAAGATGACGGAAGAGGAATTCCGATTGATATTCATCCGAAAACAAAGATTTCAGCTGCGGAAACAGTTTATACGGTTTTGCATGCTGGTGGAAAATTTGGGGGAGATAGTGGTTACAAAGTTTCTGGTGGACTTCATGGCGTTGGTTCTTCAGTTGTAAATGCATTATCTGATTGGACAGAAGTTACCATTCAAAGAGATGGCGGAATTTTTCAAATGAAATTTGAAAAAGGAAAAACAGTTCAAAGTCTTACAAGAATTGGGGATTCAGAAAAAACAGGAACAACGGTTAGATTTTTTGCAGATGGTTCTATTTTTGAAACATTGCAATATGAATATGAAGTTTTGGAAAATCGTTTAAGAGAAGTGGCGTTTTTGACAAAAGGTTTGCATATTGTTATTGAGGATTTGCGAGAAGAAACGCCAAAAAAAGGAGATTTTTGTTACGAAGGTGGATTAATTTCTTTTGTAGAATATTTAAATAAAAATAAAGAAAAATTGCATCCAAAACCAATTTATATTGAAAAAGATGGGGAATATCCAGTTGAAATTGCAATTCAATATACATCAAGTTATTCTGAAAATATTTATACGTTTGTGAATAACGTTAATACAATTGAAGGTGGCACACATTTAGAAGGGTTTAAAAGAGCGCTTACTAAAACATTTAATGATTATGCCAAATCAAAAAATATTTTAAAAGAAAAAGACGGAAACTTGCAAGGAGACGACATTCGAGAAGGAATAACAGCCGTGATTTCAGTAAAAGTAAAAGATCCGCAATTTGAAGGACAAACAAAAACAAAACTTGGAAATAGTGAGGTTACTGGAATTGTTCAATCCATGGTAAATGAACATTTATCAGCTTTTTTGGAAGAAAATCCAAATGTTGCAAAAGCTATTTTGGAAAAATGTATTAGTGCAGCAAGAGCAAGAGAAGCTGCTAGAAAAGCGCGTGAATTGGTTCGAAGAAAAAATGCATTAGAAACAACGACTTTGCCAGGAAAATTAGCAGATTGTAGTAGCAAAAATCCGGAAGAATGCGAAGTGTATATTGTCGAAGGAGATTCAGCAGGAGGAAGTGCAAAACAGGGAAGAGATAGACGTTTTC
>CAOKQM010000003.1 GCA_948470875.1 uncultured Clostridium sp. | reverse complement strand
TTATTTCTTCTGTTGCATTATATGTTACTTCTTTTTTAGTGTAATCATTATATGTTGCTTCTTTAAGAATAGAACTATTTACATCTTCGTTTGTAACTTCATTTTCAACTAAAGTATATATGGTTTCTCTATAATATTTTGAATATGTTGCATCAACAACTCTTAAAACATTATAAGTATTTTTATCTATCCATACATCTCTATAACTATCATCATTTCCCATTCTTATAACATAACAGTCTATTCCATTAAATCTGTCTGTATACTTTGATAATATTAATTTATATAGTCCAGATAATTCATTTTTGTATGATTTTATTTCAGAAAATACATCAAAAATATCTCCTTTTCTTTTTGATATAAAATTTTGTTTACAATAGTCTATTTGTTTTAAATCATCATAAACATATATTAAATTATTTGAATCATCTTCACTATAAATGGTAGTATTGTCATAACTAATTTTGTATTTTCCGTCCTTGTAATAATAATTTGTTGTTATTTCATTTGAAGCATCATTTTCATAATCAATGTATATAGTTTTTTGAATTAATTTATAATTATCTAATGTTTTAATATTTTCTATTCTTTCATAAGATTTATCTATAAGTTGCGTAATATTTTGATATTTTATAAAAGTTCCAAATACAAGTATACTTATAATTAATAGAATAATGCTTAAAGTTATTTTTAAAATATTCATATTTCTTCTAATTTTCTTTAAAAAGTCTAATTCAAATTTGTCATTTTTTCTTTCATTTTTTTTCTCATTTTGTATATTTAAACTTATATCACTATAATATCTTTTACAACTATCACAATTACTTAAATGTTGTTCAACAAATATCTTGCTTTTATCATTAATTATATTTTCTACATATTGTATTGCCAAATCTTTAACTATTTCGCACTCATCATTTTTATTCATTTCTCATTTCCTCCTTTAATTTCATTTTTGCTCTGTAATATGTAATTCTTGTCCATTCTTCACTTTTTCCCATAATTGTTGCTATTTCTTTAAAACTAAATTCACATTTAATTCTTAAATAGATAACTTCTTTTGTTTTTTCGTCTAATTTATGTATTTTTTTATATATATTTATTAATTCATCTCTATTAGCATAGTTATCTTCAAAAGAATCCATTAATAAAAACTTTTCACTGATTTTTTCGATATCTATTTCTTCTATTTTTTTTACTTTTTTGTAGTAATCTAACCATTTATTTTTGGCTATTTTATAAAGCCAAGTTTTTAAACTTGATTCATTTCTGAATTTGTATATGTTTTTAATTGCACTATAAAATGTTTCTTGCATCAATTCTTCAGCAATTTCAACATTATTAGTCAAGGATAATAAATAATTAAATACATATTTAGAGTACTCTTTATATATTTCTTCCATTTTTTCTCCTTTCCTAATTATATAGACTATAAAATTTAATCATCTGTTACAAAATAAATTTTATTTTTATTATCTTTTGGTATTTTTTGGTATTTTTAAGTATTTTTTCCTTATAATTTATAAAGTTGAAGTTATAATACAATAGTGTAGCATTTTAGTGTTATATTGTTTAGAAAGGAAGCAATAGCTTTCTTTTTAAAATAGAATAGGTGTGAGTGGAAGTGGCTTTAAGAAAGTGAGGTTTCACAATGAAAAAATTTTTTAGCATCCTTTTAGCTCTGGTTATGACGTTTTCTCTTTCCGCAACGGCATTCGCGGCGGAACCTGCTGTCGATTCCAACAACGAGAACAATGCCACAATGTACAACGTGGTGCTCAACTCTGAAGGGATTGTCTCGGTTTCTGATGAAAACGGCGATGAGGTTTCCATTTCCGATGAAGACAGTGGCATCATGCCCCTATCCAGTATCTCTGGTTACAATAAGGGCAACCTTACAAGTAGTTCACATGGATTCCTTGTATGGGTTGATGCTTCTGGAATCGGCGGAATGGGCGTAACTGTCAAAACAACCTGTTCTACTTGGAAAAACGGGACTATAACCTTTAATCTCGTTGCAAATACTGGGGCAAATCCCATTAAAGATGCACATATCTCCTCAAATGGAGAAACCAAGTGGAACAACCTCTTGCATGGCAGTCCAGCATATTTCCTTGCTGACTTCAGCGGAATTCCTTCTGGACATACGGTTACAGCAGAGGTCTGGATTTACGGGTAAACCGTATTGATCTTATTTTGTATTTGTAACTAATAATTTTTCACTCACATCTGTTCACGTCGGGGGAGTTCAGTATACCCCCGACGTTATTTTTTATAATTTTTTAATCTGTAAGTTCTATTTTAATAATACGAGTAATTTCCTCAATAATTGTTTTATTAGAATAATAATCTTCACAAAATTCTATTCCTATAATTTTTTTAAAGTTTTCTTCAAATTTGTTATTTACTAAATGCTTTAATGAATAAGCTATTGAATTTTCTATTGTTTTTGTAGATATTTCATATTGAATTGAAAGCTGTTTGTATATATCAGAAACTACAATAAAATCGTCTTTATAATTTAAAGCAATAAGAATAGCACTTAATAAAATTTTAGTGCCTTTAAGTTTAGGGCATAAGCCTATTTGTCGTAAGATGTTATAAACTTTAATATTGCAGTTTTTTTCTCCTTTCATAAAATACCTCCAACATATAGTAGATGTATAGATTTGTGAGGTTAAACAATTATTCATTAGTAACTACAATATTAATATAACAGTTTTATGTTAATTCTTCAAAAATATAAAACTTACGATTGACGTAGTGCTTTTTGCGTTATACGTAAGTTTGATTATAATATTCTTGATTATTTTTTTTATACTTTAAGAAAAAGGCACTAAATAAATAAATTTTTATAAAATATTACGTTTGACGTAATATAAGAAATATAAAAAAACACGGAGACCCTAAACAAATGAAAAAGTTCCGTGTTTTGATATGAAATAAATCATATCGATTAAAGTTAAAATCTGCAACAATCTAACTTTAACTACTTCAATTATAGCTTAAACTTATATAAATATCAATTACTTTTAACAATGTTTTAGGGGGAAACTGTTCCCCCTTACATAATGGAATAGCTTAAATCCTAGACATAGTATCTCTTATAATACCACATCCTGGACTTCCGTCCGTCCATACACATTGAAAAGTTCATTTGTTTAGGGTCTCCTCGTTATAGATTCTCTCTAGTAAAATTCAAATATATTTATAACGAAGAATAACCCATATCTCGTGTATAAAATAATCTTGGCAGTTGCAGTGCCAAGACGTTTATTTGAACATCAGGGCAAAGCACCTGTGGAATAGATTATTTATTAAGATAATAAACTACTCTTTTACTATTAAGTTATATTAATTATACCATATTTTTACACTTTTCTCAATGCGTTAAGACTTATAAAGTTAGTAATATAAGTGCTTTCATTGAAAATATAATTTTATAATGTTATAATAAATTTGTAAGTAATATAAAGGAGAAATACTATGCCTAAATTTGATAGAAAAAATTTTGGAAATAATATAAGAAAAATAAGACGTTCAAAAGGATTAAGCCAAAAAAATGTAGCTGACGCTTTGGAAGTAACTGACGCAACTGTTGCAAGATATGAATCAGGAGAAATACTACCTAATGCGGAGCAAATTTGGAAAATATGCGAAGAATTTGAAGTATATGAATCTGACTTATTTGAAAGTGGTAATAAAATAATAAATAAAGAAAATAGTAATAATCCTTTTAAAACAAATATGCTATATTTATACACTATTGGCTATTTTCCTAAATCTAATAAATTTGGAAAATTAAAATTTAAAATAGAATTATATGAAAGACCAGATCAAGTTAAAGTTGAATATAGAGATTATAAATCGAATATGTCATATTTAACAGGTTATATGTTAGCTGATAGTAATGTTGCTTTTATAGTATTGGAAAATAACAAAGAAAATAACTTAAGATTAGAAGTTGCTCATATTGTTATTAACATAGCAAGAGGAACTAAAAATGATATGTTAGGTACATATACAGGAACAAATGCGAATTATGTTCCTTGTACTAAAAAATGTATTATTAGTAAAGAAGATAAAGAGTTTACTGATGAAATGTTTAATAAACTTAAAATTACCGATAAAGAAAAATCGGATATTAAAGAAAAAGATATTTGGTATGTAGATGTTATAGATAAATATACTTTTGAAGAATAGAATAATTAGTAATATATGAATCTCGTAAAGGTTAGGTTTAAACTAACTTTTGCGAGATTTTTTTTCGTCCGAGTTTTTATCAATTCCTTAAATAGTATTAACAAAGCCTATTATAGGAATATTATCTAAAAAAGTTTTGGGGCTTTTATGTTTTTTAATTTGTTTTTATGGGCTTTTTACTTTTGCTTAAAAATTCAGAGTATCATTAAATCAAGCTTAAGCAAAATAGATTTCCGGAAATCAAAATATTTTAAGGAGCGAAAACATGAAATATTTTGATAAGAAAAAAACAAAAGATAAGATTAAGAAAATGCAAAAAGTAGAGTGTATATTTACAGATGATGTAGTTAGCTTAGATGATGAGAAAGTACAAAAAATGTTAGATATACAAGTTTATCAAATTTACTTAAAAAAGCGATCAGAAGAAAATAGCGAAAATGATGACAAGAAAGCTGGTGATTGCTAATGAAAAATGCAAGAGTAATTTACAGAAGATTAGAAGAATCACTAAAGAAAAAATCTTATATCAACTTAAATCATAGGTTAGTAAATTCTAAAGATGATTTAGTAGAAATCTCAAGTATTTTTAGAGATTTACGATATGAAACTTTTAGAATTATTTATTTAAAAAGCAACCGAATTGTTGGTTATGAATCTATAAGTTCAAGAACTCCAAGTTTAGTGCATATTTTTAAAAGAGATAAACAAGGACGAGTAAGTGTAGAAAGATGTATTTATAAAGTTTTGGATAGAATGAATAGACTAGAAGCGGATAATTATTATCTTGTACATAACCACCCAAGCGAGAATGCAAAAGCTTCAATAGATGATTTAAGAACAACTGAATTTTTTGCTAAAAAAGTAAATGGATTTAAAGGTCATCTAATAGTGAATACTGAAAGTTATGCTTGGATTTCTATTGATAAGTTAGGAGTTGCTGTTCCTGAAAACTATTTAAAAATAAATAAAAGAAAACTAAAGAATATGACAAAACAGTTAAAAGAAAAAAGTATTTATGATGTAAAAATACTTTGCAGAGATGATTTAGTAAGTTTAATGCACCATATAAAAAATAGTCCTGATTATTCAACAGCAATACTTACAGATGCTATGGGAAAAGTAAGACTTATTTTAGATATTCCAAATCATTTTATGAATATGCAAGAAACACCAATAAAAGGATATTTTAGAAATTTAGCAAGAGAATCTGGAAGTGTGAGAGTATTTTTTGCAACACAAGATAATGATACTTATAAAAAAGCTGTCAAATTTCAAGAAAGTGGAATTTTAAAAGACTGTATATGTTATAAGGATGATTCAGATAAAATTTATGTTTATGAAAAGTCAGATTTAAAAGTAAAATCAGATTTATTTGATGATTTAAAAATAAGTGATGCTCAAGAAGAATATACACAAGAAAATAAGAATAATGAAGAAGAACTTATAAACTCCTCTGTTCCAAGAGGAAAAATGAGAGTTTTATATAAGAAGGTTGGAGAAAATCCAGTTGTAAAGATTATTAATGCTTCGTTAGAAGCTAAACAAGAACTAGTTGGCGGATTAATAGAAGTTGTGCCATATGAAGATGTGCTAATTATTTGTAACGAAGAAGGAAAGATTTTAAATATGCCACCTAATGTTGTATTTGATTATGACTATATTGCAGGAGATTTCTTTGTAATTGGAGATGACTATGAACATGGTGATTTTAAAAGTTTAACTAAAGATGAAATAGAATATTATAAAGATGATTTATCTAAAAGAGCATTTAAATATCAGAAATATAAAAATTGGCTAGAAGAAAGGAAAAGTCCCCAGCAAGGACAAGAAGAAAGAAATCTATGAAAAAATTAGATTAGTTAAACTAAATGATGAAAATAAAAAAGATGATCAAAGCTTAGGGCTAATTTTAAAAATTCAAAATGATATTTTGGAATATATAAAAAACAATATATCAAATAATAACTAAATAGGAACGGAGATAATATGGAAAATAAAAATTTAACAGAAATTAATGATGATTTATTAAATGCTATTAACAAAGAATTAGATAAAAAATACCAAAGAGGAATAATATCAGTAACAGAACTAGAAGAACAAACAAAGCAAGTTGAGATTATAAGAAAAGATGAACAAGTTAAAATAAATTTAAGTAAAATTTTTAATAAAGATTTACAGGAATATCAAAAAGGCTTGAAGAAATATAATGAGAATTTTGCCGAAAAGTTTTTAAAAAAACTTTTTGAAAACAAAGAAGATTTTAGCAGATAAGGTTGATTCTCTATTATAGAGAATCAACTAAGGGGTTATTAGGGGAGTAATCCCCTAATCATACAGAGGAACTTGTTTCCTCTAGTATGTTAGAGCAAAAAAATTGCTTATGTTATTAGAGTCAAAAAAATATAGCAGAATATTAGTAATTCTACGAAGAAAAAGCAAGATAAAAATTAAGGAGATGTCTAAGTGGGTTATGCGATAATTAGAAATACTAAATATACAATAGGACAACTGAATGGAATTTTTAGGCATAACGAGAGAAAAAATACTAACTATTCTAATAAAGATATAAATAAATTAAATGGAATACATAACTATTCAATAAAACTTTGTAATGTACCATATAGTAAGAGATTTAATGAGATAAAAAATGCGTATAATTTGCAAGGAAGACTAAAGAAAATATCTAATGTAGCTTGTGAATATGTTATAACTTCGAGCAAAGAATTTTTTGAAGAAATTGGAGAAAAAGAAACAAAGAGATACTTTGAAACAGCATATAAATTTGTTGCAGGATTTAAGAACTTAGGAGAACAATATATTATTTCTGCAAAAGTACATATGGACGAAACAACTCCACATATGCACTTGGTTTTTATTCCAGTTGTACACAAAATGGATAAAAAAAGTGGAAAAGTAATCGATAAAATTTCTTGTAGTGAATTTTGGCAAGGAAAAAATAGTTATAAGGTTTTACAAAATAATTTCTATAAATATATGACAAGAGCGGGATTTGAGCTAAGTAGAGGTGAAACTGAAAAAAATGAGCATATACCAATAGAGAAATTAAAAGTAATAACTAATTATGAAGTTCAAGAATTTGAAAAACAAGCTATAAATTATGAAAAAGAGCTTGAAACAGATAATATTCAAGTATTAAAAGAAGATTATAAGAGAGTAATTAGAAAATTTAATACTTTAGCAAAACAATATACAAGAATAAAAGTTATTAATGAGAAAACTTTAGAAAGAGTGGAAAAACTTGAAAATAATTATAATGAGCTTAAAGATGAGTATTTTAAAATAAAGAAAAATAATAGTTGGCTTAAATATTCTTTAAATAAAACTTTTGAATGTGTAAGTATTTTATTTGATTTTCCAGTAGATAGATTAAGGTCGGTAATAAAAAACTTTATAGATAGTAGTAAAGAAAATAAATCATAAAAATTGACTAAAGAGAATAGGATTTTTATGAGAGGTGGATTTAAATGTGCAAAAATAAAACAAAAAAGAAAGATTTTAAAATTTACTGTTGTTTTTCAAATGATGAAAATGATGTAGAAAAGACTATAGGACTAATATTTATAGATTATGTTCAAGAAAAAATAAAAGAAAAAGATAAAAAAATTTCATAGGTGTTTGAAAAGCAAAGTCGTATTGTGTTACTATGTAATCATGTGATGATTACTAGTAGAAAGGTAAGATATGAACATCACAAGAACAAACTTTAAGGTTGGTGCTTATATTAGACTTTCAAGAGACGATGGAGACAAACAAGAAAGTGAGAGTATAGGAAACCAACGAAAAATTATTGAAAGATTTTTAAGGGAGAGTGATTTAAGTTACGCTGAAGAATATGTAGATGACGGTTGGTCTGGTACAACTTTTAATAGACCTTCTTTTATGAGAATGATTGAAGATATAAAGTCTAAAAAAATTGATATGGTTATTACAAAGGATTTATCAAGACTTGGAAGAGATTATATTCAAACTGGATATTACATTGAAAACTTTTTTCCGGAAAATCATGTTAGATATGTTTCAATTTTAGATGGAATAGATACTTTTATAGATTCGAGTACAAATGATATAACACCATTTAAAGCAATACTAAATGATATGTATGCTAAAGATATTTCAAAAAAAGTTAAAAGTGTTTTAAGAGAAAAACAAAAAAATGGTGAATTTATGTGTAGTACTCCTCCCTATGGTTATAAAAGACATCCTAATATAAAAAACAAACTAACAATAGATTATAATGTTTCTCATATAGTAAAGAAAATTTTTGAAATGTATGATAATGGAATTGGAAGTGTGAATATAGTTAAATATTTAAATCAAAATCATTATTTACCACCAAGATGTTATAGGCAATTTGGAAAAGTGCAAGACGAAACTTGTGAGAAGCAATGGAATGAAGTTGGTATAATGAATATGCTTAAAAATGAAGCGTATATAGGCAATTTAGTACAAAATAAAACACCAGTTATATCTTATAAGGTAAAGAAAACAAGAAAAACTGATGAATCTGAAAGAATAAGAGTAAATAATACTCATGAGCCAATAATTGATAAAGATATGTTTGATAGAATACAAGTAGTAGCAAATGCAAGAGGAAGAAATACAAAATTGAAATATGAGTATTTATTTAGAGGTCTAATTTATTGCAAACATTGTGGTAGAAAATTGCAAATAGTATTAAAGAAAAATGCTAAAAGACAAAGTCAAAAAAGACCTTACATAACTTGTAGTGATCATAAGCCAAGAGGTTGTTATGCTTTAAATATGAATTATTACAAATTTGAAGAGAAAATGATTGATATTATAAAACAAATTTGTGAGATGTACCATAGTGAATCTGTATTTTATGAATTATATGAAAACTTAATTTCTAAAACTACAGATATTAGGGAAAAATATCAAAAAAATATCAAGGATATTGATAAAGAAATTAAAGATATTAATTTAAAGCTAGATAAAATTTATCAAGATAGATTAAATGACATTATAACTAATGAAGATTATAAAAGATATTCTGAAAGTTTTGTAAAAGATAGAAACCGTTTAATTAATGAGAAAACAGAAGTTGAAATCAAACTTGAAAATCTAGGACATAATATTATGTCTGCAAAAGTAGAAAATGAAGACTGTGAGAACTATATTAGAGAGTTTTTAAGTCAAAAAGAGATTACTAAAATGAGTTTATATAGACTAATTAAAAAAATAGAAATAGACAAAGATAAAAATATATATATTCATTTTAATTTTTCAAAATTAAATATTATTAGTCAAAACTTCGATGAATTTATAGAAATTAACGAAATTATAAATTCAAAACGTAAAGTTGTGTAACTTTA
Source organism: uncultured Clostridium sp. (assembly GCA_948470875.1). GTDB lineage: Bacteria > Bacillota > Clostridia > TANB77 > CAG-508 > Scatovivens. The sequence goes on along the minus strand of CAOKQM010000003.1, from coordinate 64,390 downwards.
CAAATGGTAAAAGTGGAAGTTAAAATCAAACAAATGGAATGAAAGTCGAGGTTTAACAAGAAAAAATAAAAATATGTGTAATTGTTGCTACTCAGCAATTACAGAAGAAAAAATGGGATTGACTTTTTGAAAGTCAATCCCTTCTATATTTGCTTTCCACCCACTTGGGAATGGAATGTCTGGGAAATTATTAGCAATTGCTTGAGCTTGTGAATAAGCACGTGAACCTTCGGAAATTAAACCAGTTACTAGGTCGACACCATCTGGGTTGACCATTGGCACCAAATAAAGTGATACTTCTGAAAATAGTTCTCGAGGGTCTTTGCCATAAATCTGCATTCCATTAACATAACTCTTTGACAAATTTTCTAAGAATTTCATTAGTAGAGGTGTTGTAATCCATTCATTTCCGATGAGTTGAAGCACAGTAAAATACCTCTTTTGAACCATTTCCGAATTTAACCACCGGAATATTTTTGCCTAAAACACTTGTGCCAATTAGCGAAATTTCTAGGAATGGATAAATTGTTTTTAAAGCAGACAAATTCATTTCCATAAAATCAGAAGTGTAACTGATATTGGTTGGAACAACCGAGCCAAAAGGCACAATGATTTGCTCACCAATTTGTAAATTCTCGGAATCAATATCTGGATTTGCATAAATTATGCTGTCAAGTGTTGTGGAGAAATTCCTTGCAATTCTAAAAAGCGTATCACCACTTTTTATAGTATAGGTTGTATAACCATTTATGTAAGGAAATAAAGCATCCCATGTACGATTGCCAACAATGCCGTCACTTGTTAAGCCAAAATTTCTTTGGAAATTTTTAACTGCATTTTCTGTTTGAATGCCAAAATTTCCATCAATGGCACCACGGTAAAAACCAAGTTTTTTTAACGTACTTTGTAGCAATTCTACATAAGGACCAGTTGAATTTAAACGTAAAATAACCATTTTTTAAAATCCTTTCTTATTTTTTATGTATCATATGAAAAAATGCGTGAAAACGTGATTGACAGAAACCCTGAAATATGATAATATAATAAATATATAAAATCAAAAACAAAGAAAAGGACACGATTCATAATAGTAAAACTTTTAGAGAGCCAAATAAAAGCTGAAATTTTGGTAAGAAAATAGATTATGATTTATCACCTTGGAGTTGATTGCTTGAAAATTGAAACTAGGGCAATCCGTGCTTCTTGCGTTAAAAGAAAGGAAGAGAAAAATTCTTAGAATTTTTAATTTAGGTGGTACCGCGGATTAAAACGTATTCGTCCTATGGAAAGGATGAATACGTTTTTTGATATAATTGGAGGGAATGACTCTATCCTTCTTGAAAGAGTTTTAATTTAAAAGGAGATGGATTTTGTATGAAAACTTTAAAATTTAGAAAGTGTTTAAGTGAATTGATTTTAAAGGGGGAAAAAACAACTACTTGGAGAATTTTTGATGATAAAGATATTCAAGTAAATGATGAATTGTCTTTGTTGGTTTGGGAGACAAAAGAGGAGTTTGCAAAAGCAAAAGTGGCTTCGGTTCGAGAAGTACCTTTTAAAGATTTAAGGGAAGAAGATTTTGATGGACATGAAAAGTTTTCGAGTGACAAAGAAATGTATGAAACTTATTCAAGATATTATGAACAGCCAGTTACAGAAGATACGATTGTAAAGATTATAAAGTTTAAACTAAATTAAAAGGAGGAATGAAAATGAGTGAATCAAAAATGGATTATGGCAAAACTTTGAATTTGCCAAAAACAGATTTTCCAATGAGAGGAAATTTGCCAGAAAATGAACCAAAAACATTAGAAGGAGTTTTTGAGCGAGGTTTGTATGAAAAAATGCTAAAGAAAAACGAAGGCAAGAAGCCATTTGTATTGCATGATGGTCCGCCATATGCCAATGGAGAAATTCATTTAGGTCATGCACTAAATAAAATTCTAAAAGATACTATTGTGCGTTACAAAAATCTGCAAGGTTTTTACACACCGTATATTCCAGGATTTGATACACATGGTATGCCAACAGAGAAAAAAGCGATTGAAAAGTTGGGCTTAAATCGAGATGAAATTCCTGTTTCAGAGTTTAGAGATACTTGTAAACAGTTTACATTTGAGTATAAAGACAAACAAATTGAAGGTTTCAAAAGACTGGGCGTTTTAGGTGATTGGGAAAATCCATATATTACGTATCAACCAGAAATGGAAGCCAAGCAAATTGGCGTTTTTGGTGAAATGTTTAAAAAAGGCTATATTTATAAAGGTTTGAAGCCGGTGTATTGGTGCACAGACTGTGAAACTGCGCTAGCAGAAGCTGAAATTGAATACAAAGACGTGGACTCAGCGACAGCGTATGTCAAATTTCCAGTTAAAGATGCCAAAGGCAAATTCGACGAAAAAGATACGTTTATTGTGATTTGGACCACAACACCTTGGACACTTCCTGGAAATATGGGAATTACAATTGGTGGAGATTTTAAATATAGTTTAGTTGACATCGGAACAGAAAAAGTGATTATAGCAAGTGAATTGGTTCCAAAAGTAATGACAATTGCAGGTATTGAAAATTATAAAACACTTCAAGAATGGGAAGGAAAAGAGTTAGAAGGCGTGATTTGTAAACATCCATTTTTGGAGCGAGATTCTAGAGTTGTTTTAGGTTCAGATGATACGATTGTGGTGGAATTGGAAACTGGTACTGGCGCTGTTCATACAGCTCCAGGGTATGGTAAAGAAGATTATTTGTGTGGCTTGAAAAATAATTTGGAAATTGTGGTTTGTGTAGATAGCAAAGGTCACCAAACAGAAGCTGCTGGACCATTTGCAGGGCAATATTATGCTAAATCCAATAAAACGATAATTAGTTGGCTAGAAGAAAATGGTTTGTTGTTAGCAAGCCAAAAAGTAAATCATTCGTATCCACATTGTTGGAGATGTAAAAAGCCAATTATTTTCCGTGCTACAAGCCAATGGTTTGCATCAGTTGATGGATTCCGAAAACAAACATTGGAAGCAATTAAAGGTGTTAAATGGTATCCTGCTTGGGGCGAAGAAAGAATCACAAAAATGGTGGAAGATAGAAACGATTGGTGTATTTCGCGTCAGCGTACATGGGGCGTTCCAATTCCAGTATTTTATTGTGAGACCTGCGAAAAAGAATATGTTACGTCTCAATCTTTAGAAAAAATACAAAAAATATTTGCCCAAAAAGGCTCAAATGCTTGGTTTGACATGCCTGCTGAAGAACTGATTCCAGAAGGTGCTAAATGTGAATGTGGTTGTACGAAGTTTGTAAAAGAAACAGATATTATGGATGTATGGTTTGATTCTGGTTCGACACATGAATCGGTTTTGGCAGAGCGTGGACTTCCAGAAGCAGATTTGTATTTGGAAGGAAGCGACCAATATCGTGGTTGGTTCCAATCTTCGATTTTGACATCAGTTGCTACAAAAGGAAAAGCGCCTTATAAAGAAGTTTTGACACATGGTTATACAGTAGATGAAAAGGGAAGAAAAATGTCTAAATCAATTGGTAATGGAATTGATCCAAAAGATGTGATAAATACTTCAGGTGCAGATGTTTTAAGACTTTGGGTTTTAGCATCTGATTATAAATCCGATATTAGCGTTTCTAAAGATATTATTAAACAGGTGACAGAAGTATATCGTAAAATTAGAAATACAGCAAGGTATATTTTGGGTAATATTTCTGATTTTGATGTGAATAATCCTGTGCCATATGAGAATTTAATGGAAATTGATAAATGGGCATTAACGAAATTAAATCGCTTGATTAAGGATTGTACAAAAGCATATGATACCTATGATTTCCATATTGCGTATCGTGCGTTAAACCAGTTTTGCGTGGTGGATATGAGTGCGTTTTATTTGGATATTATTAAAGATAGGTTATACACATATCGTGCAGAGTCAAAGGAAAGAAGAGCCGCACAAACAGCGATGTATGAAATTTTATCTGCTTTGGTTCGAATTTTAGCTCCAATGACGTGTTTTACAGCGGAAGAAATTTGGAAATATATGCCACATAAAACTGGTGAAAATACAGAAAGTGTGATGTTAGAGTATTATCCAAAGATAAATGCCAAATTTGAAAATGAAGCTTTGGAGTTGAAATGGGAAAGATTGATAAAAATCAAAGATGCAGTTGCAAAAATGCTAGAAAAAGCAAGAGCAGAAAAGAAAATTGGTTTAGCATTAGAAGCAAAAGTGATTTTGTATGCAGAAGCAGAAGAATATGATTTCATCAAAGATAAGGTAGAATTATTAAAAGAAATTTGTCAGGTTTCAGGATTGGAAATTAGTGAAAATCGAAGAAATCAAGATGAAGAAGTTGGTATTGGGATAGAAGTGCAAAAAGCAGAAGGCGACAAATGCGAAAGATGTTGGAAATACTCGTCAACAGTAGGAGAAGATAAAGAGAATCCAGAATTGTGTCATACTTGTATTGAAGCATTGAAGTAGTAAAAATACAACAAAAATGGAAATGATAGAATTGTTTCCATTTTTTGTAATTTTGGCAAATTTTGAAAAGATGAAATACAAAACTTGCAAATTTGAATAAAATACGGTATAATAGAAACATCATTTAAGGAGAAAAACATGAAAATATCAATTTTTAAAGAAATTTATAGAATGAAACGATGGCGGCGCAAACTTAATATAGTTTTAGCATAAAATAAATAAGGAGAATGGAAAAATGGAAAAAAAAACGATATTAAGTGGGATCCAGGCCACAGGAAATTTAACACTTGGAAATTATTTAGGAGCTATTTGTAATTGGGTAAAAATGCAAGATGAATACGATTGTTATTATATGATTGCAGATTTGCATTCTTTAACTGTTCGAAATGAGCCAGAGATTTTGCGAAAACGTGCTATGCAAGTTTTGGCAATTTATGTAGCAGCAGGTCTTGACCCAGACAAAAATACGATATTTTTGCAGTCACATGTTAACGCACATACAAAATTGTCGTGGATTTTGAATTGTTATACTTATATGGGCGAATTAAATCGTATGACACAATTTAAGGATAAATCAGCTAAACATGCAGATAATATCAATAGTGGATTATTTACTTATCCAGTTTTAATGGCAGCAGATATTTTAGTTTATAATGCAGATTTAGTGCCAGTTGGCGATGATCAAAGACAACATTTGGAAATAACACGTGATATTGCCGAAAGGTTTAATTCGATTTATGGTGAAACATTTGTGATACCAGAAGCTTTTATTGGAAAACAAGGCGCTAGAATTATGGGACTTCAAAATCCAACGTCTAAAATGAGTAAAAGCACGACCAATCTAAATGATGTCATTTTTTTAACCGATTCGCCAGAAGATATTCGAAAAAAATTCAAAAAAGCAGTCACTGACTCTGAAAACTGTGTTAGGTATGACAAAGAAAACAAGCCAGGTGTTAGCAATTTAATGACAATTTATGGCTTACTCGAAGAAAAATCGATGGAGGAAATTGAAAAGGAATTTGCAGGAATTGGATATGGAGAATTTAAAAATAAAACGGCAGAAGCTGTTATAAAGAAACTAGAACCGTTACAACAAAAATATCATCAATTATTGAAAAATCCAGAAAAGTTAAGAGCTATATATGAGCAAGGAGCTAAAAAAGCAAAAAACAGAGCCAACAAAATCGTACAAGATGTTTATCAAAAAATTGGATTAATAATTTAAAAAAACCTATTTAAACATTGACAAAAATAAAAAAATAGTATAATATATATGTATAGGATATATGAAATTAAAATATATTGTATAAAATCATTTAGAAATCTCAAATAAAAATAGGTAGCTTCTGGTTTAAGCTACCTATTTTTTACTTAAAAGCCAAAGATGTTTATTATTTTTTCAACAAGAGTAAGTATAAAAAGAGTGTGTTTTCCGAAAGCAGATACAAAGCTTTTAAGTTTTTTATTTTGTTTTTCATTTAGAAATCTCATACATACATCACCTCCTTTCATGAAAGTGGTAAGGATGTATGAAATAAAGATCAATTTATGGAAGTAGCGCTCAGAAATGAGCAAGAAAACTACAAGAATAAATATGATAAATTATAACATAGCAAAAAATAAAAATCAACTATAAATTTGAATAAAAGGAGAAAAATATGTTTATTGATTATGCAAAAATCATTATTAAATCAGGCGATGGAGGAAATGGAGCTACGTCTTTTAGACGTGAAAAATATGTGGCAGCGGGACGGTCCAGATGGCGGAGACGGCGGAAAAGGTGGAGATGTTTATTTTGTGGTTGACCCAGATTCTAACACTTTAATTGATTTTCGATTCAACAAAAAATTCAAAGCGCAAAATGGAGAAAATGGTCGTGGTAACAATTGTTATGGAAAAAGTGGAGAAGATTGTTATATTAAAGTGCCTTTGGGAACAGTTGTAAAAGATTTTAAAACAGGGAAAGTGATTGTGGATTTATCTCAAAAAGGGCAAAAAGAGCTTATTTTAAAAGGTGGACAAGGTGGAAAAGGAAATACACATTTTGCAACCTCTACAAGACAAGCTCCCAACTTTTCTATTGGTGGTGAAAAAGGAAAAGAAAAAGAAGTGATTTTAGAACTAAAATCCTTGGCAGATGTTGGCTTAGTAGGATTTCCTAATGTTGGAAAATCGACAATTTTATCAAAAGTGACAGCAGCAACACCCAAAATTGCAGATTATCATTTTACAACGATTGACCCAAATCTTGGTGTTGTCAAAACAGAATATGGTGACAGTTTTGTGATTGCTGATATCCCTGGTATTATCGAAGGGGCAAGTGAAGGAACAGGGCTTGGAATTCAGTTTTTAAGGCATGTTGAAAGGACACGTTTGCTTTTGCATGTTTTGGATATTGCAGGAACAGAAGGTAGAAATCCAGTCCAAGATTTTTATAAAATTAATGAAGAATTGAAGAAATATAGCGAAAAATTAGCTAATCGAAAACAAATTATTGTAGCAAATAAAATCGATAGTTTACAAGAAGATGAAAATATGCAAGCAGTCCAAAAATTAGCAGAAGAAAATGGTTTGGAATTATACAAGATTTCAGCAGCAACTGGGGAAGGGTTGAAAGAATTGTTTCAGCATGTGTCAAGTGTGATAAGAACACTTCCCAAAGAAGAAATCGTGGATGCTGATGATACAATTGTGTATACTTTGGAAGAGGAAGAAGAACCGTTTACAGTAGAAATTGTGGATGGAGAATTTGTTGTGCAAGGACCTGCGGCTGAAAGGATTATGCGAAGAATTAATGTGGAAGATAATGAGTCATTTGCATATTTGCAACGTAATTTGAAAAAAATTGGAATTGATGATGCTTTGCGTGCAAAAGGAATCAAAGATGGAGATAGTGTAAAATTGGTGGATTGGGAATTTGAGTGGTACGATTAAGGCTAAAGGGACCAACGGCTGGTCCCTTTGAAACCTCCAGCCTAAGCTCTACCGACAGATAATTTGTGGCTATGATTAGGTTTTGCTAGTGGCAACTTCGCTGGTAGGGGAGTTAGAATTAATATTGCTGATTTTCACGAAAACTTCTTTTTTGCATATGATATGCAAAAAGGAGGTTTTTTTATGAGTTTGCAAGAATTGAATTATGTGATAAAAGAAATGAATCGTGCTGCTTATCCAAAAGTGGAAAATATTAAGCCAAATCATCAATTTGGAAGATTGGTTTATGAAGCTTATGCGGGAAGTAAAAGTGAGCTCACTACTATTTTAAGCTATGTTTTTCAATATTTAACAAATGAGGAAGCTCAAGATGTTGTTCTTCTTTTAAAAGCGATTTCAAAACAAGAAATGAAGCATTTGGAATTGTTGGGGGAAATGTTGGTCGAGCTTGGACTTGAGCCGTATTATATGAGTACATATGGGAACAAATGGTGTTCAGATAATGTGAAATCGAGTTTTAATGGTTTAATGGAAATGCTGGATTATAATATTGAATCAGAAAAAGGAGCAATTGAAGGTTATAAACATTTAATAGAAAGTTGTGAGTGTGATCATCTTAAAATGATATTTGCTAGAATAATTATGGATGAAGAAAATCATATTAAGATTTTTGAGATGTTGAAGAGAAAATATTGTGATTGTGAAGATTAGGAGAAAAAATGATGTAGAGTTTTATGGCTACATCATTTTTAAGTTTCTGTTTGACAGTCGGATTGTACATCTGCAATAACGGAAAGATTAGAGCCAATAGCAGAGAAAAAGTCGCCTAGAGTGCTAATATCATCAGGGCATAAATTTTTGGCTATGAGGCAAGATAAAGTGCTTGCTAATGTAACCAATTCACAGCCAGAAAGACATTTACAAGAATTCATAAAATCACCTATTTCATTATATGATGTAATGAAAAAATTATGATAAAGGAAATATTTGCAATAAAAAATAAACTTTTGTTTGACAAATCAAATGTTTTGTGATAAGATATTTTTACGAATAAAGTTTTTGGCAAGAAATAAAGTAAGGGGGGTGAAATTTATGAAGAAAAAAGATCCAAATAGCATTAATAAAAGAGAAAAAGCAATACTTAAATTTATTGAAAAACAAATAAAAATGAAAGGATATCCGCCATCTGTAAGAGAAATTGGAAAAGCTGTTGGTTTAAAATCGACTGCAACGGTGCATGGATATTTAGCAGCGCTAGAGAAAAAAGGGTATATCAAAAAAGAAAGCCAAAAAGGTAGAACATTAAAATTGTTGAAAGGTGGCGCTTTAGAAGAAAAGCAAGAAACATTTGAAAAGGATTTTTATACCAATCGAGAAATGGTTGATGTTCCGATTATTGGAAAGATTACAGCAGGTGAGCCAATTTTAGCAGTTGAAAATGTAACAGATACTTTCCCAATTCCATTGGATTTTGTTGGAAATAGTGAAAGTTTTATGTTAGTTGTAAGAGGCGAAAGTATGATTGAAGCTGGAATTTTGAGTGGAGATTATATTTTAGTCAGAAAACAAAATACAGCAATCAATGGTGAAATTGTAGTTGCGTTGATTGAAGATGAAGCAACTGTAAAAACTTTTTATAAAGAAAATGACCACATCCGTTTACAACCTGAAAATTCTACAATGGAGCCAATTATTGTACCAAATTGTGAAATTTTAGGAAAAGTAACAGGTGTATTTAGAAAAATGTAAGCAAATAAATGAAAAATATATTTGTTGGTTTTTTTATTTGAAATCAATAGAAGTTTATGTAAAATTTACGTACTAATTTGGCGTAGGATTACAAATGTAGGGCTTGTAATTAATTAAAAAGTTTGACTTTGAAACAAGCCCATTGTATTCTTTAAATTTATTTTAGAGAAAATAGAAATTAACAACATTTGAAATCAAAATTCTGAGGATTTTCAAGATAAAGTGAAAATAAAGGAAGTGTATTTTAAAAATTTTCACATTTGTTCCAATTCATACCTTGATATAAATTTTTTTCTTTCATGCGTTTTTCCAAACCATTTAAAATCCATTTTTTGTGAAGATTCCAACTTGGTGCAAGTAGTAAATCTTTTGGTGCATCACCAGAAATTCTATGAATCACGATGTTAGGGGAAATATGTGTTAAAATATAAGTCAAGTTATTTAAGTAAGTTTCAAGTGAAATAGGGGAATAATCGCCATTTTCATACAGATTAGCTAAGCCAGTATGTTTGACAACATAAGTAGAATGAATTTTTAGCCCTTGTATAATATGTTGATTAAGAAAATCTACTGTATGGATAATGTCATTAAAATCTTCTCCAGGCAGCCCAACCATTATGTGAACAACAATATCAATTTCAAATTGATTTAGCAATTTCACAGCTTTTGTGAATTGAGAACAAAGATAACCACGATTTATTCTTTTGGCAGTTGCGTCATTTGAGGTTTGTAGACCAAGTTCAACCCACACATAATAATTATTTTGATAGCTTTTTAAGAGCTCCAAAACTTCAGCATTAATGCAATCAGGGCGAGTAGCAATAGCAAGTCCGACAATACGGTTATCGATGAGAGCAGCATCGTATTTGGATTTCAAGTTTGGAACCGAATCATAAGTATTGGTGAAATTTTGAAAATAGGCAATAAATCGATTTGCTCTTTGAGATTTGTAACTAGAAAAATAATTTTCAACTTGTTTGGTAATATTTTCTGAAGAGCAAATATGTTCACCAGAGCCTTTTTCACTACAAAATAAGCAACCATGCTGACTGATGGTGCCATCTCGATTAGGGCAAGTGAAGCCACCATCGATGCATATTTTCAAGGTTCTTTGACCGAATTTGTTTTTTAAAAATTGATTTAAATGATAATATCTTTCTTTTTTTTCCATAGAAGAAGTATAACAGAAATTGATGTTAAAGTAAAGTAGATTGAAAAATTCATAAAGTAGGAGATTTAAAATAACCATTTGTAGCAATTTGGAATATGATATGCTAGGTGATTTTATGAAATTGGGGTTATGTTTGTCAGGTGGCGGCATGAAAGGTGCAGCGCATATTGGTGCAATAAAAGCTTTGAAAGAAGCTGGAATGCATTTTGATTATATTGCTGGAACGTCTTCGGGAAGTATAGTTGCGACGTTGTATGCATGTGGTTATTCAACAGATGAAATTTATGATGCATTTAAGAAATATGCGAAAAAAATTAGTTATTGGGATTTTCGAAATGTTTGGAACGTTGGAAAAAATTTTGTGAAAACGGGAAAAATAAAAGTAACTGGATTAAATAGTGGAAAGTCAATTTACAGTTTTGCGCATAAATTATGTGGAAAAAAGGGAATTCAAAATATTAATCAAATTCAAAGAAAATTAATTATTCCAACGGTAAACATTCATACAGAAGAGCTGTATGTTTTTCATTCAGGAAGTCACATTAAAAATGAAGCAAATATTAAATATATCAACAATGTGGATATTGGGACTGCGGTTCAAGCAAGTTGTAGTTATCCAGGTGTTTTTTGCCCGTGTGAATACAAAAATACACTTTTAATTGATGGTGGTGTTTCTGAGAATTTGCCGTGGCGTGAGACGAAAAGAATTGGTGCAGATAAAGTAATTAGTATTGTTTTTGTGGATAAAACAGAGAAAAAGTGTTGTGATAATATTGTGCAAGTATTGGATAAATCGTTTGGTATTTTATGCCATGAGCTGGCACGTTATGAGTGGGATGGAACAGATTATTTGCTAGAAATTCAGACAGAAAATGTGGGATTACTTGATTTTAAAAAAGTGGATGAATTGTATGAGCAAGGCTATATTCAGACAAAAGAAAAATTGAAGGAATTGGGATTGCTTTAAATAGGAGAGAAGAATGTCCTGTTTGGAAAAGATTGGCTAGATTATTGTGAAAATTGCAATCTTAAACTTGACATTTTAGTGTTATATTTTAATTTTTTGATTGGCAAAAATTACTTGTAAATAATATTAAAAATTGTAAATACTATTTTTAATATGGTGAAAGGAATAGTATTTATGGAATATAGAAATTTGCGGAGAAAATATTTATGAGGAAGAATTTAATGAAAGAAGCAGTGGAATTCTGGATTGGATAAAAGAATTTAGAGAAAAAGAGGATTGGGCCAAAGACCCAAATGCGTTTGAGATGACAAATGTATTTTTATTAGGTGCAAAATATGCTTCTGAGGGTGTAGATGTAAATAAAGATACGTTAAAACAGATGTGGGATATACGTTCTAAAGATTTTGCAAGATGTGGAATTTCGGAAAATAATTTTGTTTATCGCATTTGTGAAGATAGTTATGAAGCGTCACAAAAAGGGAGGGCATTGGTAAATGATGAGGCTTCGCATCATGCTTTGAGGAGATTGGCAGGAATTGGATTGTTTTTAAATCAGCAAAAAGTCAGAGAAGGAAAAGTAGAGTATAATAATCCAAGAGAATTTTTAGAGCTTGTGGAGGCTTCAAGAACGTTAAAAGGAGTTCATCCAGACTTGTATGAAAGGTATGGATTTGATAGAAATCTTGAGATAATTAGTGGACTCCAACCAGAAAATGCATTGTCTGGAAGGATTCAAAAGGCGATGAATGCGCTTTCTTCAGAAAAGGCAGAAGAGAAAAAAGAGGTTTTAGAGACGCAAGTGAAGGAAAGAGAATAAGGAAAAAATGACATTGAATGGTTGTGTTTGATGTCATTTTTTATTATGGTAACTATATTTTACTATTTTTATTAGTTAATAATTGAATTTTGTTACATTTATGGATATAATAATGTAGAATTATGTAATAGGGGGAAAAAATATGAGAAAAAATTTAATTATTGCAGGAATTTCAAGAGGTGGAAAAACGACAACTTGTGATGAAATTATGAAGAAAATGGATTATCAGTATATGGAAATGGACATAATTGTCAGAGCTTTTCAAAATAATTTCCCTGAAATTGGAATAACACATGCAGATAGGTTTTTTAATGTAAGTAAAAATTTTGCACCTTTTTTGAATACAATGATTGAGTACAGAGAAAAGAATAAATTATTAATTGATACCTATCAATTGGTACCAGAGGATTATATTAAATTTATCAATAGAGATATTTGTGATGTTTGTTTTGTTGGATTTCCAGATATATCGGTAGAAGAGAAATTTTGTGAAATGCGAAAATATGAACAAAGGCAAGAAGATTTTCGAAAATCAGATGAGGAACTTAAAAATAAATGTAAGAAATTAATTGATGAAAGTAAGTATCTTAAAGAAGAATGTGAAAAATGGAATGTACCATTTTTAAATACGAGTTATCATAGAACTGATGTGATTGCAGAGTTTGTTAATTCTTTAAATAATGGGTGAAATGGAGAAAAAAATGAAAAATATGGATGTAAAAAAATTGTATTATTTTCCAAAAGGCATGGCGCACAAAATATATTATAAGCAAAAAATGGGAGAAGAATTGGATTTGAAAAATCCGCGTGATTTTAATCAAAAGCTTCATTATCTTATGGTGAATGAAATTGGTAAAAAAGAAGCTCGATTGGCGGATAAATATTTGGTTCGTGATTTTGTAAAGGAAAAAGGATATGAGCAAACATTACCAAAATTATATGGTGTTTATCAAAAAGCAGAGGAAATTGATTTAGAAAAATTGCCAGAAAAGTTTGTTTTGAAAACCAATCATGATTCTGGAAGTATTTTTATTTGCACAGATAAAAATACGTTTGATTTTGCAAGTGCAAAACAAAAATTAAACCAATCTTTGAGACGAAATTTTGCCAGAAGGCATTTGGAATATCATTATAAATACATAAAACCACGAATTATTTGTGAGGAATTTATAGAAGGCGAAAATGGAAATGCGCCAGCGGATTATAAAATTTTTTGTTTTGATGGAAAACCAGAATGTATTTTGGTGTGTGAAAATAGGCAGGAAGATTTGAAATTAAGTTATTATGATTTGAATTGGAATAAGTTAGATTATGTGAAAAAACAATATGCGAGTGATAACATAATTCCAAAACCTGAAAATTTAGATGTTATGTTAAAAATGGCAGAGAATTTGTCACAAGGGTTTAAGCATGTAAGAGTTGATTTGTACAATGTGAAAGGCAAAATTTATTTTAGTGAATTGACTTTTACATCTGCTGCTGGGCTTGGTAAAAAACAAACAAAGGAAGCTTTGGAGTATTTAGGTAGTTTAATTAAAGTATAGGTGCAAAAGAAAATGAAAAAATATAGTTTTTTACAAGAAACGTTAAAAGGAACAAAAGAATTAATTGGATTAATTTTAGTCTTAACCATCATTGGTTCCAAATTAAATGTGTATGTGCCAATGTTTATTGAGTATGCGTTAGATGGAATTGTGTTGCAAAATGAAACGGTAATTCCACAGTTTATTAGAAATTTATTTTATAGCGATTCTGCCGTAGTGAAATTGTTGATTTTAGTTGCTGTGCTGGTTTTGATAAATACAATTATAGTTGTTTTGCAATATTTTAGGAATAAAATGAGTATAAAGTTTACTTTAAAAATCAATCGAAATGTGAAACAAGCCATTTTAAAACATGTTGCTAATTTAGAATATAAGGAATTTAGTACGATTAATCATTCTGACATTATTCAAAGAGTAAATAACGATGCGATGGTTTATTCGGAATTTTTTAACTCTCAAATGAATTTGTTTTTGGATACGATTTTTATTGTTGGTTTTTCTATTTTTCAGATTTTTGAGTTAAATAAAATGGTTGGAGTTTTTGCGTTAGTGATTTGTATTTTGATAGTTGTTTTGTCTGTTTGGTATTATAAGGTGTCTAAGCCTTTGGTGGAAGATACAATTGAGGCAAATAAAAACGTGATTGAGAAAACACGAAATGCGGTGACAAATTCAAAAATGCAAAGAATTTTTAATCGAAAAAATATAGAGATAGAAGAATATAGAAAAATAAATGAAGATTACCGAAAAAAGGATGTCAAACTTGGAAAATATAGAACCATTTATGGTATTGGAACACATAGTATTCGAAACTTTAAGGAGCCGTTTATTTTGCTGTTTGGTGGAATTTTGGTTGTGCAAGGGCAGATGACGCTTGCGGTTGTGTCAATTTTGCTAACATATGCGACGAAGATTTCAGATTATATTTATGATTCAGTAAACAAATTAAAAGATGTGAATGAATTTTTGGTTTCGTATAAAAAATTATCAAATTTGATGAAAGTAGAGGAGGAAAATGCTGAAAAAGAATATGTGCCATTGCATGGAAATATTGTGTTTGAAAATGTAACGATAAAGGCAGGAGAAAAAGAAATTATCCGAAATATTAATTTGGAAATAAAACAAGGCGAAAATATTGCCATTATTGGAGACAATGGAGCACGGAAAAACGGTGCTAGCAAAGACTTTAATTGGTTTTTATGAATATGAAGGAAATATTTGGATTGGTGAAACTAACATAAAACAGGTTAATCCTAAAAGTGTGCGTGATTACATAGGAATTGCTTTGCAAGATACGTATTTATTTCATGATACGATTTTGAATAATGTAAATATTACGAATAAAGAATTATTAGAATGTGAAATTGAAGAAGCTTTGAAGGTAGCAGATATTTATCAAGATATTGAAAAGTTTGATCAGAAACTAAATACGATGTTAGAAAGTGGCGGAGATAATTTGTCTGGTGGGCAAAAACAAAGGTTAGCGATTGCTAGAAATATTTTATCAGAGAATGAATTTATTATTTTGGATGATTCTTTGTCTAAATTAGATACACGCACAAAACTTAACATTTTGGAGAATATTATTGCGATTCATAAAGGAATGATTATTATATCGCATGATATGAACGTTGTGAAGGCTTGCCATAAAGTTGTGTTTATTCATCAACAAAAAGTTGAAGTGAATACACATGAAAATTTTATGAAACATAATGAGGCATATCGACAAATTGTTGAAATCAGACGAAACAATATTTTAGAAGAGGAAAAATGATGCTTAAAGAGATATTTAATAATTATAGAAAAAAAGCGCTTTGTGCTACCTTAGGAAGAAGTGCTACAAGTATTATGGTGATTGTTTTTATTGCGTTTATGATTGTGATGGTAGAATATGCGATTCCAAGTGGCGATATCAATCTAATTGTGAAATTAGGAATAACGTATATGTTTGTCAATATATTTAGGGCGATTGTTACATTGTTTGAGGACTTTTCTGATGTTAATATGGAAAAAAATATCTGTGCAGATTATCGAGAAAAAATATTTGTCAAATTACAAAATATGAAACAAGCAGATATGGATTGTCTGGAAGTAGGAGTTGTACTAGAAAATATACTTAATGATACGAAAGAAGTGGCGAAATATTATACTTGGGGAATTAACCGTTCCTATGCAGGTGGAGTTTTCAGATTAATGGGAAGTTTGCTTGTTTTAATGTATTTGAATGTACCAATTATTATGGTTTCTATGATTGTTTATGGAATTGGTTTTTGGGTTGCTTTTGTTTTTAATAAAAAATCTTTAAAATTTACAGAGCAAAAAAGGAAAATCAATAGTGAAATTTTAAATTTTTCCAATGAACAAATCGACGGATTTGAGACCATAAAATCGTTAGAAGTACAAGGACAAAGAATGGCAGATTTGAAACAATTGCTGAAAAATTATGAAAAAAGTGTCAATCAATTGGAGAAAAATGTTCAAATTTATACTTGTTTGTATGATTATATTGTGTCGTTTGTTTTGGTTGTGACTATATTGTTAAGTGGAATAGGGGCTTTGCAGGGACTGATTTCTTATGGGATATTAGTTATTTTGGCAAGGTATATCTCATCTCCGAAAATATATGCCAAATGGGTTATCGAGGGGTTTCAGATTAGAAATGTTTGTCGCACTTCGTATCAAAAAATTCTTGAGATTTTGGAAAAAAGAGAAGAGGAGATAGAAACAGGGAAAGTTCTCAATAAAGTTGAAAATATCGAATTTCAAAACATTCATTTTGCTTACAATAAAAATCAAAAAGTGTTAAATGGAATTTCTTTGGCAGTAGAAAAAAATGAAAAAGTTGCTTTGATTGGGCGAACAGGAAGTGGAAAAACAAGTTTAGTCAATTTAATTTGTCGATTTTACGATTTAAAAGAAGGTCAAATTTTAATCAATGGACAAGATTACAAAAATTATAGCATACGCAGTTTGCGTGATAAAATTGGCTATATTATGCAAAAAGTTGTCATTTTTGATGGTACTATTTTGGAAAATATTAATTATGATAACAAAGACATCTCCAAAGAAGAAATCATGGAAATTTGCAAAAAGCTGAATTTACATGAGAAAATTATAGGATTTGAAAATGGCTATGAAACTATGATTAATAGCGAAACGAGTTTGTTTTCCAATGGCGAAAAACAAATGATTAATTTTGCAAGAGTTATGGTCGAGAATCCAGAGATTATTATTTTGGATGAAGCAACAGCGTCTCTTAGTTATAAATCTGAAATGCTTGTTAGAAATGCGATTACTGAAATTACAAAAAATAAAATTAGTTTTATTATTGCACATCGCTTGTCTACCATAAAAGATTGTGATAAAATTCTTTTAATGGCAGACGGAAAAATAATTGAACAAGGAAATCACCAAAATTTGATGCAAAAACAAGGCGAATATTACAAATTAGTCAATGCATAAAAAAGAAAGGACGAAATAATGGAATTAAAAGAAACACAAAAATTAAGCAAAGCCAGAAGAAGAAATGCAAAATTATATCCTATTTATAAAATGTTTTCATGGGATTTACTATTTTTTTATTCCATAGAGTTTTTATTCTACACCATAACCAAAGGCTTAACAGCTTCAGAAATATTGACGATTAATGGACTTTATATTGTGTTCAAATTGTTAATGAACATCCCAGCCATTGCTATTTGTGATAGAATTGGCAAACGAAAAAGTACGATTTGTGGAAACATCTTAGTTGTGATAAGTATTGTAATATTAATTGTCATGCCAGGTGCAATCAGTGTCATACTTTGTAACTTAATAGCTTCTCTTGGTTGGAGCATAAAAGCAATTTCTGAATCCAATCTTGTGTATGATTCGGTTGCAACACGTGGTGGAGACGGTTTATACACCAAACTAGATGCCAAAGGTGGAAGCTTATATTATTTATTAGATGGCATTGCTTCTTTGACAGCTGGTTATTTATTTGTGATTCATAATTATTTGCCAATTTATATTTGTTTAGGATTTGTACTGACATCAACGATTATTTCTTTATTCTTTAAAGAGATTTATCCGCCGAAAGAAGAGGAACAAAAAGCGATAGGAAAATTCTTGAAGGAGTATAAAGATGACTTAAAAATATCAATGAAATTTATTTCGAAGTCCAGAAGAATGAAATCCTACATTTTATTTGGTGCTATTTTTTATGGAATTATTTGTATTTTTGATACGTATAAGGTGATTTGCTAACCGATATAGGAGTGTCAGAAGAACAATATTCTATGATATTTGCTATTTTGTGTTTCATAGGAGGACTTTCGGTTAATTTAATTCCGAATTTAGAAAAGAAGTTTAAAAATCGAGTCTTGACAGTAATATCCTTAATTTATATCGTAAGTTTTGTCATTGTAGGAACTTTCGTAACGAATTTTTCAGGGAAAATTTTATTGCCAATTATTTTGGTGATGTATTGTTTTGCTAGAATGGCAACTTCCATTTGGTACATATTAGAATATAAATATTTGAAGAATTTTAGTACGCCTGAAATGCGAGGGAAAATTACGTTTGCTTATGAATTTATTAATGGAATCGTAGCAAGTATCATGGCGATTTTAGGAGGCTTGGTATTAAAAGTAGTGGATATAAAAAATGCATTCTTGTTAGTTAGTTTAGCGTCATTTGCTATTTTGATTTTAATTTTAGATTATATGCGAACACGATTTGGATTAAAGCCAGAGCAATATTCAAAAGAAGATATTGAATTTATAGATAAAGTAGAGGAGAAAGTAACAAATGAATAATTATAAAGTATTATTTTGTTTACGTATTTTAAAAAGTATTTTGACAACATTTGTAGATAGTTTTTTAGTTTTATATTTTTTAGAGTTGTCAGATAGCAACATTTTGCCACTTGGAATTTATAAATTAGTGGCAATGACGTTTGTATTTGGAACGATATTTTGTGTGAGAAATATTGCAAAATCAAAACATCGTGTGAATTTGATGTGAATTGGAATTTGTTTAGATTTTGTTTATTTTTTGGCGATTTTATTATTGCGTGAAAAAGTGGTAGACTACATCTATTTAGTGGGGGCGTTATATGGCTTAGAAGAAGGATTTTATTTTTCAGTGTATAACATGTTCGAATCGGACGGAATTACAAATGAGGAAAGAGCCAAATTTACAGGAAGCTATACTTCTGTAAAATCAATTTTAGCAATCATATTCCCAATTTTAATGGGAAGTTACATTTTTACTTCAGGTTTCTTAAGTGCAGTTGTAGTTGTTCTTGTGATTGTAGCTGTTAGAATTGGATTATCTTTTAAATTTAAAGACAACAATTTGCCAACAGGAGACAGAACGAATTTTAGAGAGTACATAAAAATTGTAAGTCAAAATCGAAAACTCAGACAATTATATAAATCTGGTATTTATTCTGGACTTACGTATTCAGAAGGCGCGTTCTCTAGCATCGTGACGATTTACATTATCAAAATATTTTCAGATAGTGTAAGTTTAGGGATTTTTACTTCTGTTTTTAGTGTGGTAACTTGTTTACTTGGCATTGGTTTTGCCAAATTCATGAAACCAGAAAACTATAGTCGCAATATCAAAATTACGACAGTATTTACGGCTTTTTCCTTGTTCTATATGATTTATCATTGCAATATGGTTACGGTTATTTTGTTTAACTTTTTGCAAACAATTTCTAAAGGATTGACAGAATTAATTGGAAATTATAATACGTTTGACCTTGCTAACATAGAAGTTTTGCAGAAAGAATATAAAGTAGAATTTTTTGTTGGAAATGAATTTTTCTTATATGTAGGAAGATTTATTAGCCAAAGTTTATTTATCTTAATGGCGTTAACACGGAAGCACAAATATTATGATTATCGTATTTTCTATGTTTTTAATTTTATATGAATTAAATTCTGCAGAATTTAACGATGAAATGCGTGAAACAAAAGAAGAAAAGCAGATTTTTAAAAGGAACAAATTAGTAGATTTAGGAGTAAGAGAAAGAAGATATGAATAAATTAATTATTATAACTGGAATATCAGGCTCACGGGAAAACTACGTTAGCAAGATACTTAAATCAAACCATACAAAATTCAGTTTTACTATCATTAGACCAAGTAAAAGAAGCTATTGTAGATACGATTGGTTTTAAAAATAGACAACAAAAGAAGCAGTTAAACCATTTATCTAATCAATTTTTTACAAGATTACTAGAAGAAAGTATGAAACGAAAAGATGAAAATGTTATTATTGAATATCCATTTAGTGTAAAATGGAGAAATATTTTTCAGGAATTTTGTGAAAAATATCAATATGATGTCATTACGATTTATGCAATGGTAGAAGACTTTGATGAGAATTGGGATAGAATTATCAAACGAGATTTTAGTGATGAAAGGCATCCAGCTCACGAACGAAGCGAGTATAATCCTTTGTATAAAAATCAATATGAAAAAGTAGAAAATATGGATTATTACAAACTAAAAGAAGAATGGCGCGGAAGAAAATATCATCAAATTAATTTAGGAAAAGTCATCGAATTTTACAATGAAAACCACCAAAGCTTAGAACAAATGCGAAAGAAAATTGAGGAGTAAAAAAGGAAAGAATATTTCTACAAAAGTGTAATTAGTTATTTTGTCGATATTAATGTATTTTATGTAATTTTTATTTTGTCCATTATTTCGACTTTGGATATAAATTTATTAATTAGAAGAAATAAATAAAAAAGGCGCGAAACGCGCCTAAAAAGCATACACAGTATAGCAATCACAGCAAAGTATTTCAGATTTTTATACGAATTGTAAAATGATAACGCTAATGATGATAAACCACATTATCGTTAAAACAATGTTTGTGCCAATAGCACAAATTTTTTTTAGCATAAAAAAGCTCCTTTGCCAAAACGTTAACAGAATTATAACACAAAATAATTGAAATGGCAAGCAAAATATGATACGATAAAACAAAGGAGTCAAACATGATAAACCAAATTAGAAAAGAGATGCAAAATTTAGTAGACGAAGAATACGCCAAATTCAATCAAAAACTTTGTCCCGATACAAAAAAGAAAATGCTAGGAATTCGTGTTCCGCTTCTTCGCAAACTAGCACAAAAAATTGTAAAAGAATACGACTGGCAAGAGTTTTTAAAAAAAGCTGACGACAATTGTTTTGAAGAAGTATTGTTACAAGGTTTGGTGATTGGCTATGCCAAAATCGAAATTGATGAAAAATTAGAATATACAAAAAAGTTTGTGCCCAAAATAGATAGTTGGGCGATTTCCGATACGTTTTGTCCAACGCTTAAAATCAAACCCAAAGATTTAGATAAAGTCTGGAATTTTATCCTGCCATATTTGAATTCAGAAAAAGAATTTGATGTGCGTTTTGCTGTCATTATGATGTTAGATTATTATTTAACGGAAAAGTATGTTGATGAAGTTTTGGAAAAACTAGACCAAATTTCACACGAAGGCTATTATGTAAAAATGGCAATCGCGTGGTGTATCGCAGAAATTGGAATAAAATTTAATGAAAAAGCAATGAACTATTTAAAAAATGAAAATCATTTAGATAAATTTACCTTTAATAAAGCCCTTCAAAAAATGCGTGAATCTTACCGAATCGATTTGGCACAAAAGGAAATTTTAAAACAAATGAAACGCTAATATAGCAGATGATAAGGAAAATATTTCATTTGTCCAACTAGGATTCATATAAAATGTGAGATTATAAAAGACAGAGCTTTGCCAAAATCTGATAATATTTATTGCTATTTTTTGAAAATTGTAATATAATACAGATATGTTAGAAAAAGGGAGGAAACTTTGATGGAAAAAAGTTTTAGCGAAAGTTATAAAGAGGCAGGGGTTGATGTTACAGCTGGCTATAAATCAGTAGAATTAATGAAAAAATCGATACAAAGTACTTATCAAGAAGGTGTAATTGGTGATATTGGAGGATTTGGAGGACTTTTTGCGCCCAATATAGTAGGCATGAAAGAACCGATTCTAGTGTCTGGAACTGACGGTGTTGGCACCAAATTAAAATTAGCTTTTTTAATGAATAAGCATGACACAATTGGACAAGATTGTGTTGCTATGTGCGTGAATGATATTGTATGTTGTGGTGCAAAACCATTGTTTTTCTTGGACTATATGTCACTTTGGAAAAACATTCCTGAAATGGTAGCAAACATTGTAAGTGGTGTAGCAAATGGATGTAAACAAGCAGGATGTAGCCTAATTGGTGGTGAAACCGCAGAAATGCCAGGTTTGTATGCAGAAGGCGAATACGATTTAGCAGGATTTGCTGTTGGAATGGTAGACAAAGAAAAAATGATAAATAGTGAAAATATTGAAATCGGAGACAAAGTGATTGGAATTGCTTCAAGTGGCGTTCATTCCAATGGTTTTTCTTTGGTTCGAAAATTGTTTCATATAGAAACAGATGAAAATGTTTTACATAACTATAAACAAGAACTAGGTATGAGTTTAGGAGAATGTTTGCTTACGCCAACAAAAATTTATGTAAAACCAGCTTTGGAGCTTATTTCAAAAGTGAATGTAAAAGGCATTTCACACATTACTGGTGGTGGATTTTATGAAAATATGCCACGTATGTTAAAAGAAGGCGTTGCTTTGAATATAAAAGCAGATTCATATCAAATTCCAGCGATTTTCCAATTAATGCAAAAAAAACGGAAATATTTCAACACATGATATGTACAATACGTTTAATATGGGAATTGGAATGGCAATCATTGTGCCTGAGGCGCAAGTGAACGAAGCTTTGAAAATATTAAAAGATTGCGGAGAAGAAGCATATTTGATTGGGGAAGTTGTGGAAGGAAATAAACAAATTCATATTCTATAAATAATTTCATAAAAAGAGAAAATGTAGTAGCAGACCAAAAGTGTCTGCTCAAATTTTAAAAATCAAATAGATTTTCATTGTGAAATTTATGGTAAATTTAAGGTTTATCGGATATACTAGAACAAACAAAAAGGAGGGCGAAAAATGGATGTTGCAAATTTTACAGAAAAATCAAAACAGGCAATCACAGTTGCAAGCAATATAGCTATCAGAAATAAAAATGCAGAAATTACAGAATTTCATATGCTGACTAGCTTAATTTCTGCAAATGATGGATTAGTAACTTTGCTATTAAAGAAAATGGATGTTGATATCAATCGTTTAAGAGACGAACTTCAAAATCGAATTAATCGTTTGTCACAAATCATAGGAAGTGTGGCATTGCGCTTTTCAGAAAACATCGAAAAGGCTTTAGAAAATGCTCAAAAACAAGCAAAATCGATGAAAGATGAATTCATTTCAGTAGAACATATTATGCTTGGTATGATTGATGAAGCAAGTCAGGAGTTTAAGCAAATGCTCAAATTATTTGGAATTACAAAAGCCAAATTTTTAAGCGCGCTAAAAGATGTCAGAGGAAACACATCTGTAACATCAGACACGCCAGAAGAAACTTATGATGCTTTATCTAAATTCGGGCGAGATTTAACAGCATTTGCTAGGCAAAACAAGCTAGAACCAGTCATTGGTCGTGATGACGAAATTCGAAATGTCATTCGAATTTTAACGCGTAAAACCAAAAATAATCCTGTTCTGATTGGGGAACCAGGTGTTGGAAAAACTGCGATTGTGGAAGGATTAGCACAAAGAATTATCAGAGGTGACGTACCAACAAGTTTGAAAAATAAAACTATTTTTTCATTGGATTTAGGAACATTGATAGCGGGAGCCAAATATCGTGGCGAATTTGAAGAACGTCTAAAAGCTGTTTTAAATGAAATTGATAAAAGCAACGGAAATATCATTTTATTCATTGATGAAATTCACAATATTGTTGGTGCTGGCGCATCTGATGGAGCCATGGATGCAAGCAATCTGCTAAAACCAATGCTTGCGCGTGGAGAACTTCATTGTATGGGAGCAACAACATTAGATGAATATCGCGAATATATTGAAAAAGATGCTGCTCTTGCCAGGCGTTTTCAACCAGTCATTGTAAATGAACCAACTGTAGAAGATGCGATTACCATTTTGCGTGGCATTCAAGAAAAATTTGAAATATTTCATGGAGTAAAAATTCAAGACCAAGCCTTAATTTCTGCTGTAATATTGTCCAATCGTTATATCACAGACCGATTTTTGCCAGATAAAGCGATTGATTTGGTGGATGAAGCTTGTGCTATGATTCGTTCTGAAATGGAATCTATGCCAATTGAGCTAGATGAAATATCTCGAAAAATTATGCAAAATGAAATTGAGGAAGCTGCTCTTCAAAGAGAAGACGCAGGAGATGCAAATCAAGATTTGCAAAAAGTACGAAATCGATTGACCAAATTGCGCGAGAAATTTACGAATATGAAGGCAAGATGGGATGCCGAAAAAAAAGGTGCTGAAAAAATCACTGATTTGAAAAGTAAAATTGATGAGGTAAATAGCCAAATTGAGCAGGCAGAACGTGTGTATGATTTAAATAAAGCAGCAGAGTTAAAATATTCGACTTTGCCGAATTTGCAGAAAGTCCTAGAGCAAGAAGAAAGAGAATTTGAGAAGTCACAAGGAAAATCAACTTTGGTGCGTAATAAAGTAACAGAAGATGAAATTTCAAAAATTGTGGCAAAATGGACAGGAATTCCAGTCACAAAATTGGTGGAAGGTGAAAGAGAAAAAATTTTGAATTTGGAACATATTTTGCATGAAAGTGTAATTGGACAAGAAGAAGCAGTCAAAAAGGTAAGTGATGCGATTGTGCGTTCTCGCGCAGGAATTGCCAATCCAGATCGTCCAATTGGGTCGTTTTTGTTTTTGGGTCCAACGGGTGTTGGTAAAACAGAACTTGCCAAAACTTTAGCGAGAACCTTATTTGATGATGAAAAAAATATGATACGATTTGATATGTCTGAATATATGGAAAAATTTAGTGTTACTAGATTAATTGGCGCGCCTCCAGGGTATGTTGGTTATGATGAAGGTGGGCAATTAACCGAAGCAGTCAGAAGAAAGCCATATTCCGTATTGTTGTTTGACGAAATTGAAAAAGCGCATCCAGATGTCTTTAACATTTTCTTGCAAATTCTGGATGATGGCAGGGTAACTGATTCACAAGGAAGATTAATTGATTTTAAAAATACTATTATTATTTTAACTTCGAATTTGGGGTCACAGGCGATTTTGGACAGTATTTCAGAACATGAGAAAATTACGCAAGAGGCAAAAATGCTTGTTGACCAAGCTTTGAAAAATCATTTTAGACCAGAATTTTTGAATCGCTTGGATGAAATTATTTATTTTAATGCATTGTCAAAAGTAGAAGTGTATGGTATTGTAAAATTGTTACTAAATGATTTGAGAAAAAGATTACTAGAAAAGGGAATTGAACTTAAAATTTCAAAAGAAGCAATTGAGTTTTTAATTGAAAAAGGCTATGATATTAATTTTGGAGCACGACCTTTAAAAAGGACGATTCAAGCTCAGATTGAAACTATGATTGCAAAAGAAATTGTAGCACAAACAATAACAAATGGAAGTGTGGTTCAAGTGGTTGTAGATAAACAGCAAGATTGCTTAGTTGTAAAAAAGTAGAGAAAAAAGAGATACAAATAAATAATAGATAACGAGAGAAATTTTAGGAAACTTTCCTAATTTCTCTCGTTCTTTTTGGAGAAGTTATAATTTTTTTTGCAGTCCTTTCTAATTTCTATTTTCGGTCAAAGTTCTTAGTTTTTGTAGGCCAAAAATCACTAAACCGCCAAGTACAAAAAACGCAATATGAAATGTTTTTAATGTCATAGCAGGTTGTGGAACATCTAAAGTAGTTGGGCCTTGAATGATGGAATATAAAGAACCAATCATAAGACCAATAATGGTGTAAATGGTTTGAGTTCTGTATTTTTCTAGGCACATTCTGATTAGTTTTATAACAGCAATAATACCAGTTAAAATGCCTAATCCGAAAATAAGTAATGCTGGAAAGTAGGCAAAGTTTAAGTGAAGAAATTCTTTGATTGCAGAAATAATCGGTAAATACAATCCAAAGATTAATAACAAAGTGGAACCTGAAATTCCAGGCAAAACCATTGCTGTGATTGCAATTGCGCCAACCACAAAAATGTAAATACTAGAACCAAAAGTTAGACTAGCAACATTAACATCAGCAGCTGGATTAAATACAGAAATAAGAATAACAATCGCTGCACCAATTAGGGTAAAAACCAAATTTTTGTATTTTCCTTTTAGGATTTCCTTTTCTTCTAACACAACAAGTGGAATAGAAAATAAGACAAATCCTAAAAATAAAGAACTAATGAAGTAAATATGTTTTTCAAAAATATTAGCCAAAACAAGTACAGCAGCGATAAATCCAACGACCCAACCAATGCCTATTTTGATAAGAAAAGTGATAGCTTCTTTTCGAGTTTCTTTTGTTCCTGAAATTAAATTATCCAAAGAATGAATAAATTTATCATAAAAGCCTAATAAAAATGCAATTGTTCCTCCAGAAACGCCAGGAACGCTGTCAGTCAAAGCCATACAAAATCCTCGAATAAAATTTAATAAATTATTCATGTGAAATACTCCTTTCTTTTTTATAGTAAATCATAATAAGATATGTAAGAATATTTTTGCTATGACTTACTTATTATCTGATTTTTTTATTGTATCATAATTTTCTATATTTGCAACATATTTTATCAAAAGATTTAAAAAAGGGCTGCCAAAAACTCTATCTTATTTAAGAAAAGCTAGAGAAATTCAAGGGAGTTTCTCTAATTTTTCATGCAATGGATTTGAGTTTTTTTCAGCTCTTTTTGTTAATTTATTTTTTCTTCGATTTTATTTTCAGTTGAAATATTTTCAATTTCAATTGCTTTTTTTCGATTATTTTTTTCTGTCAAATTATCTTTTGCAACTGTTAATAATAATTTAATTCGGTTGATTTGATTGGTTTTACTTGCTCCAGGATCATAATCAACAGGAGCAATATTGGCATAGGGATATTTTTCACGAATTGTTTTTATAACACCTTTTCCAACCACATGATTTGGCAAACATGCAAATGGCTGAATGCAAACAATATTTGAAATGCCGTGTTCAATATATTCTATCATTTCTGCTGTCAAAAACCAACCTTCTCCAGTTTGATTTCCAATCGACAAAATATCTTTTACTTTATTTTCCAATTCCCAAATATCACAAGGCAATAAATAATCCTTTTTTGAATTTTGCAAAGCTTTGACATGATCTTTTTCAAAAAGTGCGATCAATTTTAGCACAATTTTAAAGATAGCAGATTTTGTTTTGTCTGTATTTAATAAAGTATTATTGGTAATTTTGTGTGTGCAAATAAATTTCAAAAATCCCATAAAATCTGGAGAAACCACTTCTGCGCCTTCTTGCTCTAAAACATCAACAATATCATTATTTCCAAAAGGATGATATTTAATCAAAACTTCACCAACAATGCCAACACGTGGTTTTACTTGA
This sequence comes from uncultured Clostridium sp., assembly GCA_948470875.1. Taxonomy (GTDB): domain Bacteria; phylum Bacillota; class Clostridia; order TANB77; family CAG-508; genus Scatovivens. The sequence continues at coordinate 37,185 of CAOKQM010000003.1, read as the reverse complement.
TTTAAGTCAAGTGCAATATTTTCAAAGTCTTCCACAATTTGATAAATGCTTTTTTTAAATTCTGACATACTAGAATTTGCCACCAATTTTTTGCATTTTTCCATCCAATAGTTAAATTTCTCTTGGGTTTCTCCTTTGTGGATTTCATAAGCGCGATTTTTATAAAGCAATTTTTGCAGCAAATCTCCATATAAAACACCTTTTAACATTTTTTCAATCATTTTAGCGTTAATTTTGAAACCATTTGCTTTTTCCATTCCCACGATATTAAATGAAACCACTGGAATATTTGGATAACCTGCGTCCTTCAAGGCTTTGCGAATAAATCCAATATAATTGGTTGCACGACATCCGCCACCTGTTTGAGACATAATCAGTGCTGTTTTATTTACATCGTATTTTCCACTTTCTAGAGCTTCAATCATTTGCCCAGTTGTTAAAATGGATGGATAGCAAGCGTCATTATTAACATATTTTAAGCCAGTTTCTACGGTATGTTCTGTGCAGTCTTTTAGCAATTTCAAATTGTAGCCTAAAGATTGCAAGGCACTTTCCATCAGCTCAAAATGAATCGGAGCCATTTGTGGACACAAAATGGTATAACCTTGTTTTTTCATATCCTTTGTGAAGAATTTCTTATCCATTTCATAATTTCCTAATTTTTCAGGTGATTTTTTACTGGCTAATCGCTTATTCATACTTGCCAAAAGAGAACGAACACGAATACGAATGGCACCTAAATTGTTGATTTCATCAATTTTGATAAGTGTATACATATTATCATAACTTTTCAAAATTTCCTCAACTTGGTCAGTTGTAACTGCGTCAACACCGCAGCCAAACGAATTTAGCTGAATCATTTCCAAGTTATCATGTTTTCCAACAAAATCCGCTGCTGCATACAAACGCGAATGATAAACCCATTGATTGACTACACGAATTGGCTTTTTAATTTCTCCTTGATTTTCAATACTATCTTCAGAAAGTACGCACAAACCTAGCGATGTAATCAATGTATCAATTCCGTGATTAATTTCTGGGTCAACATGGTAAGGGCGTCCTGCTAAAACAATACCACGTAAATCATTTTTTTCCATATATTGCAAAACTTCGTTTCCTTTGTTTCGCACATCTTGTTTGTATTTTTGATATTCTGTTTCAGCTTTTTCAGCTGCTATTTTTAGTTCAGATTTGCTAAAATTGTATTCTTTAAATTCGTCCAAAGATAACATGATTTTTACTAAATTTTTGGTGTTATCTATTGGCAAAAAAGGATTTAGATATTTGACGTTTTTTAATTGTTCTACATTGTTTTTAATTACTTCTGAATACGAAATTACAATTGGGCAATTATAATGATTATCTGCCACTTTATGTTCTTTTCTCGAATATGGAATGCATGGATAAAATATGGTTTTAATACCTTGTTCAATCAAACTTTCGATGTGTCCATGTGCCAACTTTGCTGGATAACAAACCGATTCAGAAGGCATAGATTCCATTCCTTTTTCATAGGTTTTTCGATTACTTTTTTCTGAAATAAGCACACGAAATCCCAAATTTGTCAAAAATGTAAACCAAAATGGATAATCTTCGTACATATTCAAAACTCTAGGAATTCCAATGGTTCCTCGTTTTGCTTTTGCTTCTTCCAAAGGCTTATAGCTAAATAATCGTTCATGCTTATATTGATAAAGATTTGGCAAATCTTGATTTTTCGAAAGTTCGCCACTTCCTTTTTCACAACGATTTCCAGAAATAAATCTTTTGCCATTATCAAATTTATTAATGGTAAGCAAACAATGATTTTCGCATTTATTGCAACGTGTGTGCGTAATTTGTATATTCAATTTGTCCAATTCTTCGACTTTCAAAATGGTAGAAGAATATTCCATATCCAAATTTGCCATGTATTGTTCTTTAGCAAGAAGCGCGACTCCATAAGCGCCCATTAGTCCAGAAATATTAGGTCTAACCACTTCACGCCCAACAATTGTTTCAAAACTACGAAGCACAGCGTTATTATAAAAAGTTCCACCTTGGACTACAATATGTTCTCCTAAAGTATTGACATCTCTGATTTTCATTACTTTCTGAATCGCATTTTTGATAATGGAATAGGAAAGTCCAGCGGAAATATCTCCAACAGATGCGCCTTCTTTTTGTGCTTGTTTAATTTTTGAATTCATAAAAACAGTACAGCGTGAACCCAAATCTACAGGAGCTTTAGAATTCAAAGCTTCTTCAACAAATTCTTCGATGGTAATTCCCAAACTTTTAGCAAATGTTTCTAAAAAGGAGCCACAACCAGAAGAGCAAGCTTCATTTAGCATAATATTATCAATTGTGTCATTTTTGATTTTTATGTATTTCATATCTTGCCCGCCAATATCGATAATAGCGGATACATTTGGCTCAAATTCCTTTGCAGCTGTGTAATGAGCAATGGTCTCGATTTCATTCAAATCAATATTTAAGCCAGTTTGAATTAATTTTTCACCATAACCAGTAACGCCACTAAAGCGAAGTTTAGCATTTTTTGGCAAAACCTCATACATTTGTTTCAACATTTCAATCACAGAAGTAAGTGGATTTCCGTTATTGCCACGATACAGTGAATATAAAATTTCATTATTTTCATTGATTAACACTAATTTCGTTGTTGTAGAGCCTGCATCAATGCCAAGATAGCAATTGCCAGAAAAATTTTCTAAAGAAACTTCATTAACAGTATGTTTGCTATGTCTTTGCTTGAAATCTTCATAATCTTGTTTGGTTTCAAATAAAGGTGGTAAAGGCTTACTTTCTGTATAATTTGAAGTTTCGAATTTTTGCAAATTGGCTTCTAAAGTTTTGGTTGAAATAATTTGAGTTTCCACAGAGGAAAAGGCAGCGCCAGTTGCAACAAACAAATGAGCATTTTCTGGAATAATAATTTGGTCATCTTTTAAATTAAGTGTCTGAATAAAACGTTTGCGAAGTTCTGACAAATAACTAAGTGGACCACCTAAAAATGCAACTTTTCCGCGAATTGGTCGACCGCAAGCTAAGCCTGAAATTGTCTGATTCACAACTGCTTGAAAAATCGAAACAGCAATATCTTCTTTAGCAGCACCTTCGTTAATCAATGGCTGAATGTCGGTTTTCGCAAAAACGCCACAACGTGAAGCGATTGGATAAATGGTTTTGTAGCCTTTGGCAAGTTCGTTTAAACCAGCTGTATCTGTGTTTAGCAAAGATGCCATTTGGTCTAAAAATGCACCAGTTCCGCCAGCACAAGTTCCATTCATACGTTGTTCAATAAATTTGTCAAAATAAATAATTTTCGCATCTTCTCCACCAAGTTCAATTACCACATCTGTTTCTGGAATCAAGTTTTCTACAGCTTTTTTGCAGGCGATGACTTCTTGAACAAAAGAAATATTTAATAAACGCGAAATTTCCAGAGCGCCAGAACCAGTAAGAGACATGGTAAATTCGGCATCTGGATAATCTTTTATAAATTTCAATAATACTTCAGATAATGTTTTTTTGGTATCTGAAAAATGTCTTGTATAGCTTGAATAGAGTGGATTTAAAGTATCATCTAATATCTTAATTTTAATGGTTGTAGAGCCAATATCTAGGCCAACATGTAATTTATTTTTCATCTTGTACACCTTCTTTTAAATATATGTAAAAAACCTTTTTACATAACTATATCTTATAATGTTTGTCGCAATTTGTCAATTGGTAAATTTAAAGAAATGTGGACAAAGTTGGAATTAAAAAAAAGATAGTTCTAAAACTATCCTCTTTTCTTACCTTATATCACACTTTTGAAGCTATGAAAGGTTGACAAAATTGAATAAATATGCTATCATTAAAAATAAGAAATTTACAAAAAATAGGAGAAAATATGCCAATAGAATTTAAAAAGTATTTTTGGGATACAGAATTTGAGAAATTAGATTTGAAAAAAAATATGAAATATATCATATCAAGATTGTTTTGTGAAGGAAATCTTGAGTGTATAAAATGGCTTAAGAAAAATTATACAAAAGATGAAATCATTGAAACAGCTAAAACAAGCCGTAGATTAACCCCAATAACAGCGAATTTTTTAAAAAATGTATATGATTTAAAAAAAGAGGAAATGCAGTACTATATCAATAATGAAAATATGAAATATACTTTTGGGAGATAAATTATGTTTTGGAATGTGATTGATGAAAATAGATATCATATATTAAAAAAAATAATGAAAAATATTAGTTTGAAAAATTATTATTTAGCTGGTGGAACAGCATTGGCATTACAAACAGGAATAAGAGAATCGTTTGATTTTGATTTTTTTGTGCAAGAGAGTTTTGATGAAAATTTATTAATTCAAGAATTAGAAGGTTTAGGAAAATTAGAAGTTGCAGTTAATAGAAAAGGTACGGTTCATGCCATATTAAATAGTGTTCAACTCACGTTTTTATATTTTCCGAATGAATTAGTTGAAGAAAAAGTAAAAAGTAATGAGATAGAAAATTTATATTTAGCTAATATAAAAGATATTGCAATTATGAAATTAATAGCAATTAGTCAAAGAGGAACTAAAAAGGATTTTTTCGATTTATATTATATTTGCAATCATTTTGATATAACCCTAGAAGAAACACTAAATCTATTAAAGAAAAAATATGATAAAAATAAAATAAACTATTCACACATTATACAAAGTTTATCTTATTTTGAAGATGCGGAGGATGAAAATTTACCGAAAGTTTTTATAAAATATAACTGGGAAGAGATAAAAAAATATTATGTTTTAGAACAGAAAAAAATATATAACAAATAGAAAAATAGAGATAATTTTGGATTATCTCTAAAACTATCCTCTTTTCTTACTTTATATCACACTTTTGAAGCTATGAAGAGTTGACAAAATGACGGAAATATAGTATAATAGTTATGCAAAGTAATTGAAAAATAGCATCGCAGATGTGCAAAGGAGGATTTTTTTATGAATAAAAAAATTGTTGAAGAAACAGTAGCAAAAAATGAGGACATTTTCGAAAAAATTCTGCATTTTGCAGAACGGAAATCTTGGGTTTTTATTTCCGGAGGCTTAAATGAGCGGTTAAAGGAAGAATATTCGTATTATCCATATGCTTCTGTTGGACCGGAAGGAAATATTTTTCAAATTAAAAAAGAGGCTGGAGAATGGCAAATGCATGTTGACAAAGATTGTTGCTGGAATAAAGTGACGTTGTTGGCGAAGGAAAACCGAAATTTTAGAGAAGTCCCGCGATACTTGTCAAGTAATCCAGAAATAATTGTTTTTTTAAGCGAGAAGTAAATATTTTTTAAAGATGGAGATTTTTTGAATTCAAAAAACTCCATCTTCTATTTTTTATATGAAATTACGTTTTCAAAACATACCTCAAAACAAACCAATAATGACTTGCGCTTCCTAACATAACAAAAATATGAAAAATTTCGTGAAAACCAAAATCTTTCCATTTTGTTTTAGGCCATTTTAGCCAATAAATAACGCCACCAATGGTATAAAAAACGCCACAAGCTACAAGCCACCAAATTCCGTTTAACAAATTGGCGTCTTTCAAAGTTGTTACAATCGGATAAATAGCAACAATTCCCATCCAACCCATGATTAAGTAAATGGTTGTTGTTAAAGCGCGGGGAGCTTTAATCCAAATTGCTGAAAAAACTGTTCCTAAAATTGCAAAACCCCATAAAATGCCGAAAATACTCCATCCCCAAGGACCACGTAAAGGGCCAAGACAAATAGGTGTATAACTTGAGGCAATTAAAATATAAATCATAATGTGATCAAATTTTCGAAATACGTTAATTCCTTTTTGACTGATGTTTAGCCAATGATAAAGTGTGCTAAATAAATATAATAAAAATAAACCGATTCCAAAAATCGTGAATGATACAACGTCATAGCCATCTCCCCAAATGGCTGCAAATACGATTAAAACGACCATTCCAGCCAGTGCCAAAACCGCGCCAATACAGTGTGTTAGACCACTTGTAAAATCTCTTACTTTTGCCATAAAAAATCCTTTCTATGTTTCATTTATTCTTATATCATAATATATTCGATACAGTTTGTCAATACAAATAATATAAAAAAACATATAACATAGTTTTGAAAACTATATTCGACAAAATTCGTGATAAAATTGACTAGCATAAATGGTACAGACTTTGAATATTATCTACCAAGAAAGGATGGGCTAACTATGAAAAAGTGGATAGTGATTGTTTTAGTGATATTAGCAGTGCTAATATGTGGGATTTTGTTATTTAATACAAATGTTGAAGTGGAGTATGTTCCAGAAACTGAAATTGGGGAAGTGGATTTGAGAAAAACGATGATTACACTTTATTTCCAAAATTCAGAAAATAAAGAACTACAAAAAGAAAGTCGATTAATTGATTCTAAAGATTTACTTTTGGATCCTTATGCAGAATTGCTGAATATGTTGATAGAAGGACCACAGAGCGATTTTCTGCAAAAAACAATTCCAGAAGGAACTAAATTATTACAGGTAGAGCTAGTTGGCAATTGCCTACAAATTAATTTTTCAAAAGAATTTATTGAAAATAGTGCAAAAGAAGAAATCGATAGAAAAAATTGTGTGTATTCTATTGTAAATACACTAACAGAGCTAAATGAAGTAAGTTCAGTTAAAATTTTAATTGAGGGAGAAGAGTCCAAAGGTTTTGAGGATATTGGATTGGATTTTTCGGGTGAAATTCAAAAATTAAAATAGAAAAACAGTGCATGATTAAATTTGAATCGTGCACTGTTTTTAAGTTTTTACTGGTTTGTCCAATATTCGAATAAAGTTTCATAACTTAAATGTATATTTTTTTACCTGCGAATTGCCTGTTTGCATGCTATTGTTTTGAGGATATATGTTGACTAAAGCCAAAAAGCATGACTTGAAATTAATAAAATTGTATAGTATAATAAGTAAAACAATAGAAGAAAGTGAAAAATATGGAATTAAACGAAAATGAAAGAATTGATGATTTGCAATACAAGGGGCTGAAATTAATTCAAGATAAAAATGGTTTTTGCTTTGGGGTTGATAGTGTGCTTCTTTCGGATTTTGCAAAAGAGATAAAGCCAAATCGTGTGGTTATGGATATTGGGACTGGGACAGGCATTGTTGGATTGTTATTGTGTAAAAAAGCGAATTTGCATAAAATATATGGTGTGGAAATTCAAACCCAAGTTGCTCAAATTGCGAAAAGAAATGTCGAATTAAATCATTTGGAAAATAAATTTGAAATTATAAATTGTGATATTAATCAGATTTTTAAATTTTTACAGCCTAATTCTATTGATAGTATTGTCACAAATCCACCTTATAAAAAGGCAAATACAGGTGTGCGAAATGAGGCTGAAAAGCAGATGATTTCAAGACATGAAGTAAAATGTACATTGGAAGATATCATTGAAAAAAGTGCGAAATTGCTAAAAGATAAAGGCGAATTTTATATGGTACATCGAGCAGAAAGGCTTGTGGATATTATGTGTACTTTGCGAAAGTATCGTTTGGAGCCTAAGAATATAAGGTTTGTGCATGCTAAGCCAAATGAAAAACCAAATTTGATTTTGGTAAAGGCGATTAAGTATGCCAATCCCTTTTTGAAAATAGACAAGCCGCTTGTGATTTATGATGAAAATGGAAATTATACACAAGAAATTAATCAAATTTATGCAAGATAAAAAAGGAGGAAACAAATGAATAAAAATAGAGGAATTACAATCATTTCGCTAATTGTTACAGTTATTGTTTTGATTATATTGACAGGTGTAGCAATCGTATCTTTAAAGGGAGAAAATCAATTGTTTGGGAAAGCTAGTACTGCTACAGAAAAAACGCAAGAGCAGGTGGCAAAAGAAAAATTAGAGAATTTTTTGCTAAATATGAAACTAGAAAAGCAAACCAATCCAGATTATACAGAAGATTTTTTTATCAATGAACTAACAAGTAATGGAATGGCAATTACAGAAGATAAAGTTTATGTTAATGATTGGCTGTTTGTAATTGATCAAGAAATGCTTCAAATTAAGACGAGCATGGGAAAAGTAAAATTAAATGAGGCTATTAAAGTTGCTTCTAATAAAACAATTAGCCATGATTTTACAACAGCAATGCTTCAAGTAGATATTTCATATGAGGGTGAAATTGCAGAAATTGAAATACAAGGGCAAAAAGAGGAAGTTCCTGTAAAGCAAGAAGGAAAATATGTGTTACAAAAAGAAGTAAAGCAAAATGCAAATTATAGTGTGTTTGTTAAAGACAAAGAAAATGGTTATCAGATGCAAACCATTTCAATTACAGAGTTGACAGATAATATGGAAATTAGAACAGCAGAGGATTTGAAAACATTTAGAAATAAAGTAAATGAAGGAAGAAATTTTAAAGGTAAAAAGGTAACTTTGGTAAATGATATCAATCTAAATGAAGGAAAATATACAAAAAATCAAGATGGCTCAGTTAGTTTTCAAGCAAATGCAGAATCTTGGGAACCAATTCAGAAAGAGTTTTGCGGAACATTTTCAGGAAATGGAAAAACCATTTATGGATTGTATTGTAACAATGAAGCAACCAATCTGGATTTGGTAGATCAAGGAATATTTACCAAAGTTACAAATCAAGGACGAATAGAAAATTTAAAAGTAAAAGAAGGACTTATTTACGCAGGAAGTTATACAGGAGTTATTTCTGCTAGATTAATAGATTCTACTTTGTTTGGCTGTTATACAGATGTTTCGATTAAATATAAAAATGAAACAGATAAAAGACATGGTTGTGCAATAGCAGGCTTATGTCGGTACAGCGAATAATAGCACAGTTGAGGAATGTGAAAATGTAGGTTCAATTGAAGGAAATTATGTAGGTGGAATTGTTGCGTGTCCAACTTGGGGAACTAAAATTTTAAAATGTGTTAATAGAGGAACCATTACAGCAAAGAATTCTAAAATTAATAAGGGTGGATTTCTTGGAGGAATTTGTGCGTATGCAAATGCTCTTGGAGGAAAAAACCAAATTACTGGTTGTTATAATAGAGGAACTTTAATTGGAATACAAGATACAAAAGTTGGTGGAATTACAGGAGTTGGACCTATTTCAGGAACGAAGGAGTGTATGATTACAAATTGTTATAATGCTGGAATTATGCAAGGTTCTCATTTTGCAGCAGGGATTTTAGGATATCCAGCAGAAGCAACTGGGACATTTGCTTCTTGTTTTTGGCGAGAAGGTTGTGGAACTAGTGTCGGAATTGGTGGCGGAAAAACGGTGCCAGGAATTGTAAATGTTAATGATACAAAATTGAAATCAGAAGAGATGATTTCATTATTGGGTTCAGATTTTGAACAAGGTGAGGATGGTTATCCAGTTTTAATTTGGGAGAAACAATGAAAAAAGTAGAGTTTGATTGAATGTGAGGAATTAAAATGCTAGGAAAATTGTATTTAGTGGCAACACCAATCGGAAATTTAGAAGATATGACAATGCGTGGTTTGCGAATTCTCAAGGAAGTGGATTTGATTGCAGCAGAAGATACAAGGCATACACTAAGATTACTAAATCATTTTGAAATTTCAAAACCACTGATTAGTTATTATAGACAAAATGAATCCACAAGAAGTGCGGAACTTGTGGAAAAGTTAAGAACAGGAAAAAATATTGCACTTGTTTCAGATGCTGGAACGCCAGGTATTTCGGATCCTGGTGAGCAAATTGTGAAAGCTTGTATTGAAGCAGGAATTGAAATTGTACCAATTCCAGGAGCTTGTGCATTTGTAAATGCTTTAATTTGCTCTGGAATGTCAACAAGAGAATTTTGTTTTTTGGGATTTTTGTCAGCTGTAAAAAAAGATAGAAGAGAAAAATTGGAAGAAGTAAAGTATGAGACCAAAACACTGATTTTTTATGAGGCGCCACATAAATTGAAAAATATGTTGTCTGATATGTTAGAAATTTTTGGTAATCGAGAAATTGTTTTGGCAAGGGAGCTGACAAAAATTCATGAAGAATTTATTCATGGAAAATTGTCTGATATTTTGGATGGTAAAGATTTAATAAAAGGCGAGTTTGTGGTGATTGTAGAAGGTTCACATGAATCTAAAAAAGAGTTAGAAAGGAAAAAAATCAATGATTTGACATTGGATGAGCAATATGAATTTTATGAAAATCAAGGATTTTCTAAAAAGGAGATTATTAAGCAAATTGCTAAAAATAAAGGTGTGAGCAAAAATGAGGTTTATCAGTATTTTTTAGAATGTGAATAAAATATTTTTTAAGGCATTTCAAGATGAAATGTCTTTTTTTGCTTAAAAAAGAGGAATTGATTTTTAAAATAATTCTGGGAGTTTCGATAAAAATGAGATGTTCGTAACTTTCCGGAATTGATTTACATAATATGTATAAGGAGGGATAAACATGATACAAAATAGTCAAGGAAATTTTCCAAAAAATGCAATGTTTGGTCACGCATATGTGATGGATCAAACATTAAAAAATACTTTTTCTCCTGAAGAGGCTTTGAGAAAAGGAACTGTTTTTCCAGAATTATTTAGTCCGTATTCACCAGGAGATTCTATGAGAGAAATCGAATTTTTGAAAAACTATGGAAGAGGAGGAATGGGCAAATAATGGAAAATAACAAAAATGAAAGTAGAGAAAAGTTATTGAGAAAAATTATGGAATATAAATTTTATATCAATGATTTAACATTATATTTGGATACACATCCAAATGATAGAAAAGCGCTTGGTTTGCACAATGAATATGTCCAAAAATTGGATGAAGTAACCAAAGAATTTGAAAAAATGTATGGGCCACTTACCATAGAAACAGTTATGGAAAGCTGGGAATGGGCACAAGATTTATGGCCATGGCAAAGGGGGTTTAACAGGTAATGTGGAATTATAGTAGAAATTTACAATATCCAATTAATATAAAAAATAGAAATCCGGAAATGGCAAAAGTAATTATTAGTCAATATGGTGGACCAGACCGGAGAATTGGCAGCGTCACTTCGATATTTGTCACAACGTTTTGGAATGCCAGATAAAAATGCAAAAGCAATTTTGAATGATATTGGAACAGAAGAATGGGTACCATGATGTTGTCAATAGCTAAAGACATAATTACAATCTTAGCTATTGACTTTATGTTGATTAAGATGTATAATATATTTATTAATTATAGATTGGAGGCATTATATGTGGATTGTAATTATATTAACATTCCTCTTTTGGCTTTTTGCAGAAAATAAAGATGGAGAACGGAATGCTTTTTTGTTTGGAATCTTTGTAATGTTATGTTTAATTTATTCACACTTATCCCACTGAAATTTAGTGGGATTTTTATTTTTTATAAGAATTTTTCTATACTGGATGTTAGTGCTTAAATATTTTAGGGTATATATGTAGTTCAAAACTAGTAGGGTCTGAATCTTTTTTAATAGCTTTTTCTGTTTTTAAATATGCAACTTTTGCAATAATGCTTTTCAGTAAAATGTTTTTATGCTCAGCAGTTTCCAATTTATTGTATAAATCAATTACATTTTCTAATTTAGGTATCATTGTTTGTTTTTTATTTTGTATTTCATGATTTTTATTTAAGAGTTCATTGTATTCTTTTAATTTACTTTCTAAATTTACTATATTGTCTTTTATAGATTTAGATCGATTTATAAATTCTTCTTTGCTATAAATACCATTTTCTAAAAAATCATAAATTTTATCAAGTTTAGTATTTTCTTTTTCTAATTCTTTTTTTGTAGTAGATATAGACTTTTCAATTATTTTAGTATTTTCAGTATCTGAATTATCTTTGACTTCATAATCTACTTTGTAATTTTCAAGCCATATTCTTAATGCTTCGATTATTTTATCTTCTACAATATAAAGTTTAGAACTTACATTATCACATTTAGAATTAGAACATATTAGAGTTGCAGGCTTGTCAGCTTTTGTATAAGGTCTTCTTTGCATAGGTTTACCACATTTCTCACAGAAGACCAGTCCTACTAATGGATTTTGAATAATATTATTATGTTTAACTTTGGGAGTATTTTGTTTTCTTTTTTCTTGTACTAAGTCCCAAGTTTTATTATCAATGATTGGCTCATGTAATCCGTCATAAATTAAATAATCTTGATTACGAGGTCTACTAATGATAAGATGTCCATTTTTAGTTTTCTTTTTTTGTTTCCTTCTATTCCAAACAATTTTACCAATATAGGTAGGATTAGAAAGAATATCTTTTACAGAAGAAATCGTCCATTCATTAGAAATTCTAGGTTTCAAATTCATATTGTTTAATTGTTTTACAACTGAATTTATGGTGTTACTTTCAAATGTATATAATCGAAAAATTTCTTTCACAATTGATGCTTCATCTTGATTGATAGATAAGGTATAGCCTTTTGCATCTTTTAGCTTAACTCTATTATAGCCAAAAGGAGTAATATTTCCAACGAACTTACCTTCAGAAACAGACATTTCACGACCTCTTTGCAAACGTCTATTGATTGTTTTATATTCTCGCCTAGACATAAATAAGCCAAATTCAAAATATTCTTCATCAAATTCATTATCTGGGTCATAAGTTTTAACAGGTGTAATAATTTTGGTATGAGAATATTTAAAAGCTTTTGAAACTCGACCTTGATCAGCAGTATCACCACGAGCAAGTCTTTCAACTTCAACAACTAAAACCCCAGTCCATTTTTCGTTTTCAACATCTTTAAGAAGTTTTTGCATTTCTTTTCTTTCACTAATTGTTTCGCCACTTACAACTTCTCGATAGATTTTTGAAATATGCAAATTTCGCTTTTGGGCTAAAGTAGTCAAGATTTTCTCATGCCTTGCTAAAGTTTCGCCTTCTCCATATTTTTCAGATTCTATATCTTCTCTTGATTTTCTTAAATATATTGCATATGTGCCATTTTGCACATTTCCTCCTTTCCTTGTAATTTGTCTTTAACTTGCCTTTATTATATCTGTAATTGCAATAAATTACAACAAAGAAAGATTTATTTTTCTTATTAAATTAATAATAATATTATCTATATATTCTTTTTGAGTATTTGTATTTTTTACAATGTAATCATCATAAAATTTTACTTTAGTGTTTTCAATAATATATTCTTCTAATAACATATAAATCGCCTCTTTAAAATTTATGAGAAAAACATAAAAAAATACCCAAGACAAACTGTCTTGAGCAAATTTTAATTTTTCTATGGTAACATTATATGATGAGAAATTTATAAAATCAGTTCCCTTTTATTTCCCTTCTTTCTATATATGTAGGGAATTTTATTGAAATTTATGTAAATTTATTATATAATATAGTTTGAAATGAGGTAAAAATGGATATTAATACAATATGGAACTCTATTGTTATAATAAAAATAAGAAGAGATGATTCATACAATTTTACATTAAAAGAAATAGAAGCATTTGCTCAAGTTTATAATATGGATTTAGAAGACTTTTTCACTAATGTTTTGAAACTAAGCAAACAACAAATATATAACTTGAAGAATGGTAAAAATGATTTTGTAAAATGTGTGGAATATAAAAGAATTAAACAAGAATTTTTTGAAGAAAAAAGTTCTTCATATAGACTACAGATTATTAAAGAAAAAATAAGGGTAGATTTTTCTAATAGTTTTGACATTGAAGAATTAAAAAAAATTAAGCTTAAAATAGGTATAAATTTGAATGACCTTTGTACTAATATACTTGGTATTAGTAGAGGTATGTTAAATAGATTTAAAAATGGAGAATTTAAAACTGTTTCTTCAAGGAAATACGAAAGAGATAAATCTGATTATTTTAATGCTATAAATGAGGATATTTTAGAGTATATTTTAAGTTCTAAAGGAGAAACAGATTTTTCTAGTAAGTTTTCATATGATGAAATTATTCAGTATGCAAATAAGTTTGGAATAAACATTAGAGATTTTTTAGGTCAAGTTTTAGGAATAAATAAATTTGGTAAATATTATAAACCAATTTCGGAAGCAGATACATATTGGTCAGATAAATATAAAGAGTTTAAGCATCAATGTATGCAAATTAAAGGAGACGAAATATTAGATAGTTTTATTGCTACAAGAATGCAAAGAACTGGTGATTATAGATTTGATAAAGATGAAATTGAGACTCTTTCAGGTAAATATCATATAAATGTGAGAGATTTTATGGTGTATGTTCTTGGAAAAAGTGAACAGCTTTATTATGATTTAAGAGATGATAGAATAAAGGAATGTTTTTCACAAAGATATAAAGCTAAAAAAGAAGACTTAATTATATCTAAAAGAGAAAACTTTATGAGTGAAGTAAACCCTAATATACGAACTTATTACTCATGGGATGAATTAGAAAGAATATCTTCTGCTTTAGGAATATCTACATATGATTTAGTTGTAAATGTTATGAAAAAAAGCAGACAAGATTTCTATAGGATTTCAAATAATTATAAAAATGGGAAAAGAGTTTCTTTAGGAGAGCATATATCAGGAGCATTGCCAAATGACTATTGTAAAAACAATGTAGAGAAAATTTTAGAAATATTAAGGATAGCAACTAGGTCTGCAATAGGATATATGTCTTCAAATGGTTTTAGGTGTGCAAGATATTATCAAGACCTATTACAAGAAGGATACTTGTATCTAGCAAGCAAAGGAAATCCTATAGATGAAAAAGGTATCCCTTCTGTAACATCAAGTGTATATGAAGAAAGTCATGGCTCTATTTTGTATAAAAAAGCATATTTTCATGCTATTAGCAATATAAAGTCTTTCTGTTTAGGTGAAAATACTGGCGAAGCATTTGATATAAACATAAAAACAAGGGGAACTACTGATGAAATTTCAGATGATGAGGATACTTCCTTATTTATTAGAAATTTGTCAAAAGGTAATTGTGAAAGACAAATATTAAAGTATTTTTCTGAAAATACATTTTGCGATGAAACAATGAAAGAAGCATGCAAAATATTTAAAGTAAATAGTCAATATATACAAAATTTATTTGCAAAATTAAGAGAAAAAATTTCTACTCAAAGTATAAGTTTAGATGATTAGTAAAAGCTTCTCCTCACATAAACAATTATAATGTACTTTATAAAATCAAGTCAAGGTTAAATACATGTGCTGTCGCACAACCTTGACTAAATTTTAAAAGCACATTATTTTTCAGTTAAGAGGATTTAAGGATAAGTATATTTAATTAAGTAGACATAAGTACTGTCAAAGTTGAAGATACCCCATTAGAAATGAGGGCAGGAAAGCGAGTGTTAACACATCGTCTATACACATTGAAGGACATGCCTTCAAGAGTTAATAAAGAAACAAAAATTTTAAGCAAATATGATGTAGAAATTCACTTGGTGAACTGACTCAACCCCGCTATTCTTCGTTAAAATTGAAAATAGTGAACTAAAAATTTGAAAAAGTTCACCGAGTGTACTAACTTTTTATAAAATTATTATAATGCGATTGACAAAAGAACAAAAGTTTGATAATATATAACAAATAAGAAATGAGGTCGATGTAATATGGATAATAAATTAATCGGAAATGAAAATAATATTGTATTTTATACTGATGACGAAGATAATGTTAAAGTTGAAGTTATTTTAGAAAATGAAAATGTATGGCTTAATACTGAATCATTAACAAAGTTATTTAAAATAGATAGAACTGGTATAATAAGACACATAAATAATATTTATAAAGATGAGGAATTAGATGAAATTTCAACTTGTGCAAAAATTGCACAAGTTCAAAAAGAAGGAAATAGAAATGTTACAAGAAATATTTCATATTATAATTTAGATATGATAATTTCAATTGGTTTTAGAGTAAATTCAAAACCTGCTATAAAATTTAGAACATGGGCAAATAAATTAATTAAAGAATATATGATAAAAGGATTTACATTAGATGATGATAGATTTTTAAAAGGTGGCAAAGTAAATGCACAATATTTTGATGAGTTATTAGAAAGAATAAAAACTATTCGTACAAGTGAAAGAATGGCATATCAAAAAATAACAGATTTATTTATAGCAACAGCAGTTGACTATAATCCAAAATCAGAAGAAGCATATACATTTTTTAAGATAGTTCAAAATAAATTACATTATGCTATTTCTGGACATACGGCAGCAGAACTTATTTATAATAGAGTAGATTCAAATAAAGAACACATGGGACTTACAAATTGGAAAAATAGTCCAGATGGTTTAATATATAAATATGATGTTACAATAGCTAAAAATTATTTAAATGAAGAAGAATTGAAAAAATTAAATGATTTAACTAATTTCTTTATAGTATTTGCTGAAGATGAAGCAAAAGAAAGGCATGTGATGACAATGCAAAATTGGATTGATGCAACAGATGATTTATTAAAATTTAGAAGAAAAAAGATATTAGAAAATGCTGGCTCAATATCACATAAAGAAGCAATAGAAAAAGCAGAAAATGAATATGAAAAATTCAAAATAAAACAAGATATGCAATATATTTCTAGTATGGATGAAATGTACCAAAGATATTTAGATGAAAATAATAATAAATAAAATTAGCAAGTTCACCAAGTGAACTGTTATATTATTTTACAACCAATAGCCTTAAATTTTTATAATTGACATCATCGTGGTACTGAAGAATTAGCTCACTTAGAAATGGTTGGAACTTTAGTTCATCAGTTGACAGAAGGTAGTTCAATTGAAGAAATCGAAAAAGGTGGATTATCAGCCTATTATACAGATCACGGTTTAGGTGTGTATCCACAAGCAGCAGCTGGATTTCCATTTAATGCTGCTGTGCTTGCTGTCAAAGGTGATCCAGTTGCAGATTTGACAGAAGATTTGGCAGCAGAACAAAAAGCACGTGCGACTTATGAAAAACTAATTGATTTGTGTAAAGATGATCCAGATGTTGTTAACGTATTACGTTATTTGCGTGAAAGAGAAGTTGTTCACTTCCAAAGATTTGGTGAAGCCTTAAATGGTGTACAAGAAAAATTGGCACAAAAAAGGTTTTATATGAATGGTGTAGACAAAGCAATGGATAAAACAAATGATATCATTATAAAAAATAATATGATGAGAAGTACACCAGGCATGAATTGGGGAACTTGTAAAGATTAATAAAAAACTCCTTGCAAAAGTAAAGCAAGGAGTTTTTATATGTAAAAAAATATAGAGAATAGAAAACACATTTTGATTTTTAGTATGTTGGTAAACTGTACGATTTGTTTTTTGAATTAAAACTTTACAAAAAATGACAAAAATGTTACAATCAAAACAGAAAAGAGGAAAATACATGCCAAAAAAATATCTAGAAGAAAATGTATTAGAAGCTGCAATTAAGCGATTAAGAATTATATTTCAAAATTTTGACAATGTTTATTTTAGTGTTAGTGGCGGGAAAGATAGTTCTGTTATGGTGCAATTGGCAAACACAGTTGCCACACAAATGAACAAAAAATTTGATGTTATTTTTGTGGATTTAGAAGCCCAATATCGTTATACAGTTCAGCATATAGAAGAATTGAAAAAATTGTCACAAATTCGTGATTTCTATCATATTACATTACCACTTGCTTTGCGAAATGCAGTTTCTGTTTTGCAACCAAAATGGATTTGC
Source organism: uncultured Clostridium sp. (assembly GCA_948470875.1). Taxonomy (GTDB): domain Bacteria; phylum Bacillota; class Clostridia; order TANB77; family CAG-508; genus Scatovivens. Next base: position 19,485 of record CAOKQM010000003.1, on the reverse strand, counting down.
TGGGAAGAAGAAAGCAAGCATTTGTGGGTAAGAAATATGCCAAAAGATAGTATTAATATGGAAAATTGTCCATTTTCGTGGTTTAAAAAAGGCGAAGAATTTGAGGAATTTATTTTGCAATTTGCAGATTGGTATCAAAAAAAATATGGCGGGAAAGTTGCTTGTGGTGTGGGAATTCGAACAGATGAAAGTTTGAATCGTTTTCGAACTATTGCTCTGCAGGATAAAAAAGTAACTTTTGAAAATTATCATTGGACAACCAAATTAAAAATGCATGAAAAACACATCGATGTTTATAATTTTTATCCTATTTATGATTGGGCAGCAGAAGATATTTGGGGAGCAGTCAGTAAACTAGATTTTAAATTTAATTATATTTATGAATTAATGTACAAAAATGGATTAAGCATTTATGAACAAAGGCTTTGCCAGCCGTATGGAGATGATCAAAAAAATGGCCTAAATCAGTTCAAAGCACTTGAATATGACACTTGGGGAAAAGTGCTTAATCGTGTCAATCGGCGTTAATTTTGGGAATATTTATTGCAAAACAACTGCTCTTGGCAATATTAAATCTTGCAAGCCAGAGTTTATGTCTTGGCAAGAATATACGGTATTTTTATTAGAAAGCATCGGGATTTATAACAGAGATTTAATGCTTCATTATTATCGAAAAATCAAAAAATTTATGATTTGGTATCAAAATAAATATCAAGTAGGATTAAAAGATATTCCAGAAATCGCAGAATGTAAATTAGAAAATCAAAAAAAGGTTATTTCTTGGCGAAGAATTGCAAGAGCAATTGAGAAAAATGATTTTTATTTACGAAGATTATCTTTTGGTCAAACCAAAAATGATGATAAGCAATTAATGGAAATGATTCATAAATGGGATAATTTATTAAACAAGACAACTGTAACAGATGATAAAACATTGCAAAAAATAATTTTAGGGGAAAATTAAAAGGAGAAAAAAATATGATTTTAAAAATAACAAATCAAGAAGAAAATTTTTATTCATATATGGGAAAATTTTTTGGGTCAAGATTGGTGGAAAAACAAACGAATGATAGAATTTACGATGATGATAACAAACAATGGTATTTGTATGTAGAAGATGAAAAAGTAAAAGCATTTGTGTCAATTAACAAAAATATTATCAAAAATATTTATACTATGAAAGACGAATATTTAGAGGAAATCTTGCGAGTAATTTTGCAGGAAAATGAGATTACAACAAGTATTGTAACAAATTGTTATACAGAAATTTATCAAAAAACTGGGTTTAAAATTATCAAGCAAGACTATAAAAATTTTGTTATGATTTGTAAAGAAAAAGGAGAAAATAAAAAATGAACGAAATCGAATTTCCTGTGTTAAACGTGAAAATGGTGGATATTGAAAAAGTGATTGCTAATGATTATAATCCCAATAAAGTAGCGCCACCAGAAATGGAATTGCTAAAACATTCCATTGAAGAAGATGGTTACACACAACCAATTGTAACGTATTACGACAAAAATCGAGATATTTATATTGTTGTGGATGGATTTCACCGTTACCGTTGTGCAAAAGAATATTTTCATTTAAAGCAGATTCCAATTGTGACAATTGAAAAAGATTTGGAAAACCGCATGGCAAGTACGATTAGACACAATCGCGCAAGAGGAACTCATCAAATTATTGACATGTCACATATTGTTTTAACATTAACCCAAAATGGTTGGTCTGAACAAGAAATTTCAAAACAGTTAGGAATGGAGTTAGATGAAATTATTCGCTTAAAACAAATCACAGGCTTAAAAGATATATTCGCTTCCCATGTTTTTAGCAAGTCATGGGAAGAATTAGAAAGAAATATCATGAAGAAAAATGCGGAAAATACATAAGTTATTTATAACAAACACGCAAACTTGAAAAATGTTGGTGTGTTTGTTTTTTTGGCAATATTCAGAATCTTGTTTTATTTAGTTCCTAATTCATAAATGGCTTGTGCATAAATCTTCGTACTTAAAATTAAATCATGTATATCCATAAACTCATCTACTTGATGGCACATATCTTTTTGTCCAGGCATATTAGCGCCAAATGCGACACAGTTTGGAAATGCTCTAGCATAAGTTCCTCCACCAATAGCAATAGGATTTGTATCCAAACCAGTTTTTTCTTGAAAAATTTTGGTTAAAGTTTGCACCAGATAACTTTGTTTTGGAACATATAAAGGAGCTTGCTCAGTTGTAAATTCAACCTCGACTTCTGGAAAAATTTCAGTTAAAATTTCATATTTTTGCTTGATTTGTTCAAGAGGCGTATGGATTGGCACACGCAAATTGATTCCCATTTCTAAAACAGAATTTTCAAATCCCAAAAAGCCAATATTAGAAGTCAAAATTCCAGATTCATCTTGAATTGTTTGACTTGACAAAAATGGCGGACTTGTAATATCTAGCACTCCAATTTGCTCAAGTTTTTGTAAAAATGCAAATTCATTTTCTTCTAAATCAAGATTGACATGTAAATTCAAATAATGAATTAGATTTGTTATCGCATTTTCTCCTAAATCTGGATGAGCTGCATGAGCAGAAATTCCATGAGAAGTTATTTTAAAAGTGGATTCATTTACCTTTTCTATTGTTATTTTATCTGTGTTTTCAAACGCAATTTGAGATTCTACGCAAGAAATTTTGAAAGTAATGGAGCAATATTTTGGTACAACATTTAAAGCATTTTCTTTGCAATCTATGTTTAAAATTTCCATATTTTTAATTGAAAAAGGATGTTTAATACGCACAGATAAAATTCCTTTTTCTGCATAAATACAAGGAAAATCAGCATCAGGACTAAAGCCAATTGTTGGCGTTTGTTCACCAATTTCTTGATAATGCTTAATACATTTCCAAGATTTTTCTTCATTTAATCCTAAAATCAAGCGCACTTTTTTATTTAATTTAACACCCGAGTCCAAAACAGCTTTCATGGCATAAAGACTAGCGATAACAGGTCCTTTATCATCAATGGCGCCACGTCCATAAATTTTATTATCACGAATATCTGCTGCAAATGGATTGGTTTTCCAGCCATCTTCTAATTGCGCAGGAACAACATCCAAATGACCAATAATTCCAAGCATTTCTTTTCCTTCACCAAATTCTACATAACCACAATAACCGTCTAAATTTTTAGTTTGAAAGCCCAATTCTCTAGCTAAATTTAAAGTGTAATCTAAAGCATTGTTACAAGCTTTACCAAAAGGCATATCTGGATTTCCAGTTTCTACAGAAACAGAGTTAAACCCAATCAATTCACAAACTGAATGTATGATATCATTTTTTTGATTTTCAATCATTTCATCAAACATAAAAAACTCCTTATTTAGTAATATTAATTTAAACTTATCATAGACAAAACTTGAGTGTCAAGGATACCTTTTCAAAAAATAATATTTTTTAGAAAATAGGTTATGCTAATCTTATGAAAAATTTAAAGCCAATATTAATTTTATTTATTTTAATAATAGTATATGCCTATATTACCAATATTAGTTTAATTCCGAAAAAAATTATTTTATTAGAAAACGAAAGTTATCAAATAAAAAAAATGATGGGAGTGGATACAATCGAAACAATAAGTACTTCAAATGATAATGGAAACATCAAAAATGTAGAGGTTACATTATTTGGAAATAAAGTAAAAGATTTTTCGATTGAGACAATTGAAAATGTACAAGTTGTGCCAATTGGCAAAATTATTGGAATGAAACTTTATACAAATGGAGTTTTAATTGTAGGAATGTCACAAATTGAAAATCAAAATCATGAAATGGTAAGTCCATTTGATGCATGCGACATTCAAGAAGGAGACACAATTTTAAAAGTTAATGATAAAGAAATTGAAAATATTGATAATTTAAAAAATGTTGTAAATCAAAGCAATGGCGAAAATGTTTTATTAACTTTATTAAGAGAAGATGGAACTTTAGTAACTTCTAATATTACGCCAGTACAAACCAAAGCAGATGAATACAAACTAGGTTTGTGGGTAAAAGATGCAGCCACAGGTGTTGGAACCATTACCTATTATGAAAAAAATACCGAAAGTTTTGCGGCTTTAGGTCATGGAATTGTAGATACTGACACAGACCAATTAATTTCAATTGATTCAGGAGAAGTTGTAACTTCTCAAGTAATGGCTATCACAAAAGCGCAAGTAAATAGTCCTGGAGAAATACGTGGTACAATTATCAATCAAAAAACAATTGGAGAAGTACAAAAAAATACGCCATTTGGAATTTATGGAAAACTTGATAGTTTATCTAGTTTAAATATAGATACCAATACAGCCATTCCTGTTGCTTTAAGAAACGAAATTCAAACAGGAAATGCTAAGATGTTGTGCAGTTTAGATGGAAAAAACAGTAAAGAATATGATATTAAAATAGAAAAAATTTTTCCTAATAATCATTATGACAATAAAAGTATGTTAATTCGTGTCACAGATGAAGAATTAATTCAGCAAACAGGAGGCATTATACGAGGTTTATCAGGAGCGCCAATTTTGCAAAATGGAAAATTTGTTGGAGCAGTCACAAATGTGCTTGTTTCTAATCCAGAAATAGGATATGCGATTTTTGGTGATATGATGATAAAAGAAATGAGAAAGTAAGAATTACACAATTGACAAAATTATGTAAATACAGTATAATAAATTTATCAAAATTGAAATAATTCATCGCCATTTGGCAAAGGAGGAACTTTATGTTAGTTATATTTATACCAAAAGGAATCATTTTTCAAAAAGAAATGTATTTTCGGAGCAAGGACTTTTTTGATATCTTGTTAGAGCAACAAATGAAGTCCCAAGAATGGAAAGAGATAGATGCAGAGCAAATTGAAAAAATGAAGCAAAGCACTTGTCTTTTAGACGGAAGTATGAAATTTAAATGTAAAAATGATGGGGTTATTTATGGGTTGAAACGATGTGATGAGCCGAAATTTTTTTGGGAAATTTATGCTGTTTCTAAAGGAGATACAATCATGGTTTATCCAGATTGTAAGATGAAAATTAAAAAGCACAGATTTTGCCTAAAAAAACTGATTGATTTGTTTGTTCAATAATGGCATAAAAAGCACAAATTAACTTTAGATTTTAAGTTAACTTGTGCTTTTTTTATTCTACAAATTTCTTGAAAAAATTAAGGATTTATAATATAATTATAAAAAAGTTTAAGAAAGGAAATATTAAAAATGAATTCTGAACAAACTTACCAACGAATAGAAAATAAATTTAAAAAGTTACTTGAAAAAGCAATAGAAATTATGAAAACAGTCGAAGATTCAAAACATTCTTTATCTCATGTGAAGGCAGTTGTGAATTACACAAAAGAAATTTTAGACAAAGTGGAGCAAGCTAATAAAGAAGTTTGCCTTATTTCTGCGTATTGGCATGATGTAGGGAGAAGCGTGCAGGAAAAAGGTCATGCTAAACTTAGTGCAGATATGCTGCAAGAAGAAATGAGAAATTTAGGATATCAAGAGGAATTCATTCAGAAATGTTATTTGGCAATTTATAAACATAGTTGGAAAGAAAAGCCAGAAACATTGGAAGGGAAAATTATTCGTGATGCTGACAAAATCGATTTTGTAGGAATTGGCAGATGGAAACAATGCATTGAAACAAACTGCAAATTTAATAAAATTTTACAATTGCTACCAATTATGAGGAAAGAGGTTTTGGAGTTAGAATGTTCGAAACAGATTTTTGACCGAGAAATTGCACATCTGGTAGTGTATTTGCATGATAAGGTTTTTAGGAACAAAATATAAAGTGCATGCCTACATGCTGCATTTCCGCTAGGAAATAAAAGAACAGATGAATGAGGATTAAAAAGTCTAAATTCATCTGTTTTTTCTCTTTTTTCTGCAAATTTGTTGAAAAATTTCTCAATTTGTAATATAATAAAAATAATGTAAGCAGAGGCATAATGCCTCAATAAAAAATAAATTTTAGGAGGAAAGCCATGTCAGTCAAAAGAATTTATGTTCAAAAAAAACCTGGATTTGATGTAGAAGCAATTGATTTATTGAACGATATCAAGGAAAATTTACAAATGAATGTACTAGAAAAAATTGTTGTACTCAATCGATACGATGTAGAAGGAATCACACAAGAAATCTTTGAAAAGGCCAAAGGCACGATTTTTTCAGAGCCACAAGTCGACCATTATTTTGTGGAAGATTATCCAATAGAGCCAAATACAAAAGTTTTTGGAGTTGAATTTTTGCCAGGTCAATTTGACCAAAGAGCAAATTCTTTATCAGAATGTTTGCAAATTTTAGCAGGTGGCCAAAAGCCAATTTCCAAATCTGCAAAAATTTATATTTTATCTGGAAATTTAAGTGAGGAAGAAATCGAGAAAATCAAAAAATATATTATCAATCCAGTCGATTCAAGAGAATGTTCTTTGGACAAACCAGAAAGTTTGGAAGAGCAAATGGAAGAGCCACAAGATGTTGCTATCATTGAAGGCTTCATCAATATGACTGACGAAGATAGTGAAAAATTCTACAAAAAATATGGATTTGCGATGGACATGGCAGATTTAAAATTCTGTCAAACCTATTTTAAAGAAACTGAAAAAAGAGACCCTACCATGACAGAAATGAAAATGATTGACACGTATTGGTCAGATCATTGTCGCCACACGACTTTCCTTACCAAACTAGAAAAAATCGAAATTGACTGGGATTTGCTTTCTAGCGTTTATGAAGAATACATAAAATCGAGAGAATATGTATATGAAGGCAGAAAGGCAAAAGATGTTTGCCTAATGGATTTAGGAACCATTGTTGCCAAAGAATTGAAAAAACGAGGGCTGCTAAAAAATCTAGACGAATCTGAGGAAATCAATGCATGCAGTTTTCGTGCAGAAATTCTGGTCGATGGAACCAAAGAAGAATATTTGATTATGTTTAAAAACGAGACACATAATCATCCAACCGAAATTGAGCCATTTGGTGGAGCAGCAACATGTTTGGGTGGTTGTATTCGTGACCCGCTATCACGGAAGAGTTTATGTATATCAAGCGATGCGCATTACTGGTTGTGGTGACTCAAGACAAGCTGTGGCAGATACTATGCCAAACAAATTGCCACAACGTAAATTAACGAATGAAGCAGCACGTGGTTATAGTTCGTATGGAAATCAAATTGGCTTAGCAACTGGTCAAGTTGCTGAAATTTATGATGATGGCTATTTAGCCAAAAGAATGGAATTAGGAGCTTTAATCGGAGCAGCACCAAAAGAAAATGTTGTAAGACAAAGACCACAGCCAGGTGATATTGTAGTTTTATTGGGTGGACGTACAGGACGTGATGGATGCGGAGGAGCAACAGGAAGTTCGAAAGCTCACACGAGCGAATCACTTACTACTTGTGGCGCAGAAGTGCAAAAAGGAAATGCGCCAGAGGAAAGGAAAATTCAAAGATTATTCCGAAATCCCGAAGCAACAAAATTAATCAAACGATGCAATGATTTTGGGGCAGGCGGTGTGTCTGTTGCCATTGGTGAATTGGCAGATGGACTTGTTATCAACTTAGATAAAGTTCCTAAAAAATACGAAGGTTTGGATGGAACAGAGCTTGCGATTTCAGAATCACAAGAAAGAATGGCAGTTGTAATCGCAAAAGAAAATGTCGAGAAATTTATTGATTTGGCGGAAATGGAAAACATCGAATCCACTATTGTTGCAGAAGTTGTGGATGAACCACGTGTCAAAATGTTCTGGCGTGGAAAATGCATTGTGGACATTAGTCGTGCATTTTTAGATACTAATGGAGATGTAAAGAAAACGGAGGTTTTTGTTCAAAAACCAGATTATGACAAATCTCCTTTACAAACAAAGGAAAATCCAAAAGATGTTGAATCAAAATGGAAAGAGACAATATCAAGTTTGAATTGCTGTTCTCAAAAAGGTTTGGTGGAAAGATTTGATAGCACAATTGGCGCAAATACGGTACTTATGCCATTTGGAGGAAAATATCAATTGACACCAGCAGAAGGAATGTCAGCTAGAATCCCAACATTGAAAGGTTATACGAATACAGGAACAATTATGACTTATGGATACAATCCAGAAATTGCAAAATGGAGTCCGTTTCATGGTGCGGTGTATAGCATGATTGAATCGGTTACGAAATTAGTTGCCATAGGTGGAGATTACAAAGAATCTTGGTTAACGCTTCAAGAGTATTTTGAAAAATTGGGAAATAACGCAAAACGTTGGGGAAAACCATTTTCTGCTTTGCTTGGAACGTATTTGGTTCAGGAAAAATTGGGGATTGCTTCGATTGGTGGAAAAGACAGTATGTCTGGTTCTTATAACGAATTGGATGTGCCACCAACTGTTGTTTCATTCAGCGTTTCAACAGTTGATATTAATAAAGTAGTTTCTAATGAATTCAAAAAAGCTGGTTCAAAAGTTGTTTTGTTAAGAAGCAAAATGGATGCTGATTTCTTGCCAGATTTTGAAGATTTGAAAGAAAATTATGAAATGATACATTGCTTAATTGAGCAAGGAAAAGTGTTGTCAGTTGGAACAGTTCGAAATGGCGGATTAGCCGATAGCTTGACAAAAGCGTGTATGGGAAATAAACTTGGATTGAAAATAACCGCAGATGTGAATTGGTTTGAATTGATGTACGGTTCTTTTGTTATTGAATTAGCCGAAGATGTTGAAAATTCTAAATTTGTGGAATTAGGAACAACTTGCGATTGTGGTGAAATTGTGATTGGTGATGTCAAAATGCCGATAGAAGAGTTGATTGAAATTTGGCAAAAACCATTGGAAAAAGTATTTCCAACAAAAGTGAAAGTGCAAAATGCAAAAGTGGACAATATTGTGTCAGATAAAAAATGTAGGATAAAATGTGCAAAACCAATTGCGAAACCACGTGTATTTATTCCAGTTTTTCCAGGAACAAATTGCGAATATGATTTGACTAAAGCATTTGAGGATGCAGGCGCAATTGTGCATACAAGTGTATTTAAAAATATTAAGCAAAATGATGTGGCAGATTCAATTGAAGAATTTGCAAAGCAAATTGGACAGGCTCAAATTATTATGTTGCCTGGTGGATTCAGTAGCGGAGATGAACCAGATGGATCTGGGAAATTCATTGCTTCTGTGTTCCGAAATCCAAAATTGAAAGATTTGATTCATAGCCATTTATATGAAAATGATGGCTTGATGCTTGGCATTTGCAATGGTTTTCAAGCTTTGGTAAAAACGGGATTGTTGCCATATGGAAAAATTATGGAGATGGATGATACCATGCCAACACTTACATTTAACCAAATTGCAAGACATCAATCTTGTATGGTAAATACAAAAATAACGTCAAAAATGTCGCCTTGGTTTAGCAAAGTGGAACTTGGTGAAGTGTTTACAATTCCAGTGTCGCATGGAGAAGGTAGATTTGTGGTGTCCCAAGAGATGTATCAAGAGTTGCTTAAAAATGGGCAAATTGCGACTCAGTATGTTGATTTTGAAGGTGAAGCTTGCATGGAGATTGGCTTTAATCCAAATGGTTCTAATTATGCGATTGAGTGTATTACGAGTCCAGATGGAAGGATTATGGGTAAAATGGGACATTCAGAGAGATGTTATACAGATATTTATAAAAATATGCCAGGAAATAAGGATCAGAAATTGTTTGAAAGCGGAGTGGCTTATTTTAGCTAAAAAGCTAAGCAGCTATTTGACAAGAAAGTTTGGGATTTGTTAGGTTTTGTTCATAGTAGCCTGTTTGGTTGACAATAGGATGTAAAAGTGACATACTATTATCTACAAAATTAGAAAAACAGGAGGACACATAATGAATAAGGAAGAATTACGGGAAAAATTTGAGGACTTTTTAACTAGGTGGAAAAAGAAAAGCGGTTATCTAACAGAGGAAAATCTTATGGAAGAGCTGCTAAATGTCGGAGAAATATTGCTAAAGAATGAGGGTGAGGAGGCGCTAGATAATGAAATTGCGCTAGAATACCATCCGGAAAATCATACGGTATCAATCGAAACGCTTCCTAGCAGAAATTTTCCTCAAGGGGATGACGAAAGTGTCTTTTTATGCGATTATAGTGTCGTGGAAAGTGCTTGCAAAGAATTGGGGAAAATGGAAGGAATCGTGTTAGATGAAAATCCTGCCCCATATGATTTTGTGATTCTTCTTCCATAGGCGGTGTTAACCCCTGCTTGTAATTAAGCAGGGGATTTTATTTTACTAGGCAAAGGTTTTATATTTTTTAAATAAAGCCTTTGCCATTTTTTTGCACGAAGTTTTTCACAATTTTAACAGACGAATAATAAGTGATTTCTGTTGGCAAAGGAAAATTTTTAAAGTAGAATGAAAGTTAAAATTACACTAAAAAGTGCATGCAAAATTTTTCCATAAAAGTAAGGTTTAATAGAAATACCAGATTTTGAGATAATGGAAAAAACTTGTAATAAAACAGAAATTCCACCAAAACCAAGTAAAAAACTACAAGTTAAAATACAAGAAGTTGGTAGGTTTGTGTAACAAAGACTGGCTGTTTGCAAACCATTGGTAAGCTCGATGATACCACTTAATATACTGAGTGCAATATTGTGTGGGATGCCAATGTTTGTTAATAGATTTGCAAAAGAAGTTAAGATTTGTGTACTTGTTAAAATCGACAAAATAACTGAAAATAATACTACAAATCCCCCAATGGATAAAATTGTAGAAATGGATTTTTTGATGGATTCTCCTAAGATTTCACCTAAATTGGAAACACGAATCAGTTCTTTGGTTTGCGATTGCCAAGTGTTTGAAGTAAGGTTTGTTTGATTTTTTTTCCAAAAACGAAAAACAAACCCAACAAGCAAAGATGATAGAATATGGCTGATGAGTAAAATTTTTCCGATTTGGACATTGCCTAAAAGAGATACCCCAACAGAACCCAAAATAAAAATAGGTCCAGAATTATTCGTAAAAGCAATTAACCTTTCTGCTTCAGTTTTGGTACACATGTGATTTTCGTATAAATTGCAAACGACTTTTGCACCAACTGGATAACCACTGATGATTCCCATAATTATTGCTATCGCACTTTGACCAGGAACGCCAAAAACGGGTTTCATAAATCGATTTAAAAATTTGCCTAGGATGTGGATAAAATTGGTTCGGCAAAGTAATTCGGTTGCAATAAAAAATGGGAAAAGTGTTGGAACTACTGAATTTGACCAAAGTTTTAGCCCATTTTGTGCAGCTTCTAAATTGGCACTTGAAAAGAGAATAAGGCTTAAAGTAAACAATAAAAATAATACTGTAAAAAAATATTTTCGAATGGAAATAACAATAAATCGCATAATGATATGTATGATTAAATCATACGCTCCTTTCTTGAAATTTTGTAAAATAGATTTGTCCAATAACTATATATGCAGAAAATTTGAAAATAGAACATAAAAATTTTACAATTGTGTTACAATTTTTGAAAAGTGTTGACAAAATAAACTTTTTGGTATAAGTTTAAAATAAAAAGAAAGGTTAAGGAGAAATAAAACATGGCAAAATTTTATGAAGAAAATGAAAAAGTAAGTAAAAAAGATTGGTTAACAAGTTTGATTTTATGCTGGTTTTTGGGATTTTTTGGAGTACATCGTTTGTATGCTGGAAAATTAGGAAGTGGTGCTTTGATGTTTTATTGCACAGTAGTGGCAGCTTGCATTTTGGCAGTTGATATTTACTTTGGAGCAATTGCATTTGTGGTTGTTGGTGCATTTGTGTTAAATGATTTTTTGAATATTTTGCTAAAATGTTTTAAAGATTGCCATGGAAGAGAAATTTCAGAAGATAGAATTATAAAATAGATAAATGAAATTAAGATAATGACAGGAAAATCCTGTCATTTTTTTGTGCCTTTGTACAAAAATGGATTGCCAATTAGCCAGATTTGTTATATAATAAAATAAATGAGTTTTTAGGAGAAGTTGGATGAATAAGAAATGGGAGATTTGCGAGTGTGATAAGACGTTTGTAGAACAGGTTGCAAAAGAAAATAATATTTCAGAATGGATGGCAACTTTGTTGGTAAATAGAGGGATTAAACGTAAGCAAGAAATACAGGTTTTTTTAGAGCCGACCAGAAATGATTTTCATGATCCATTTTTGATGCCAGATATGAAATTGGCAGTTGATCGAATTGAAAAGGCGATACAGCAAAACGAAAAAATTATCATTTATGGGGATTATGATGTCGATGGTGTGACAAGCATTACGGTACTAAAAAAGTTTTTAACACAGAGAGGAATGACGAATGTAGGTTTTTATATTCCAAAAAGATTGGATGAAGGTTATGGTTTGAATCGCCAGGCGGTTCAAAAAATATATGAAGATGGTTACCAGTTAATTATTACAGTAGATTGTGGAATTACAGGAATGGACGAGATTGCGTATGCTTATGAATTGGGAATGGAAGTTATTGTGACTGATCATCATGAGCCATTAGATGAAATTCCAAAGGCGGTTGCAGTAATTGATTGTAAAAGAAAAGATGCGAAATATCCTTTTAAGGAATTGGCTGGTGTTGGTGTTGTGTTTAAATTGATTCAGGCAATTAGCCAAAGGCTTAAATTGGATGAAAAAGAATATCTAAAGTATTTGGATATTGTGTGTATTGGAACGATTTCAGATATTGTTCCATTGGTGGATGAAAATCGAGTGATTTCTAAGCTAGGATTGAAATTGGTAGCACAGACAAGATGTTTGGGATTGCATGCTTTGTTAGAAGCAAATGTGGCAAAAAATAGTCCTATTAATGCCAATACAGTTTCTTTTGGGATTGCACCAAGAATTAATGCTTGTGGTAGAATTGGTTATGAATTAGAAGCAGTTCAGTTGTTTATGACAGAAAATATTGTAGAGTCAAGGCAGTTGACAGATAAATTAAATTTGTATAATAAAACAAGACAAGATATTGAAAAAAAGATTTTTGAAGAGGCAAAGGAAATCATTGAAACAAACCATTTGCAAAATCAGCATACAATTGTGATTGGTAAGGAAGGTTGGCATCATGGCGTGATTGGAATTGTTGCTTCTAAAATAACAGAATTGTATTTTAAGCCAGCGATTTTAATTGGTTTTGAAAATGGAATTGGAAAAGGTTCAGGAAGGAGTATACCAGGGTTTGATTTGCATGAGGCTTTGCATCGTTTGGGTGGATATTTGGAAAAATATGGTGGACATGAAATGGCAGTTGGTGTTACTTTAAAGCAAGAAAATTTTGAGGTATTTGCCAAAGAGCTAGAAGAAAAGGCAAAAGAAGCACATACAGAGCAGATTGTTCCAATTATTTCGATTGATAAACAAATCACAGCAAAGGAATTGACTTTGGAAATGGCAGAGAGTTTGATGGAATTAGAGCCATATGGAACGTCAAATAAAGTACCAATTTTTTTGATTAAAAATCTGAAAATCGATTCGATTCGTACTTTAGTTGAAGGAAAACATTTGAAATTAACCCTGCAAGATGGCGCTAATTTAATACAAGGAATTGGGTTTAATTTAGGCTATTTTGCGGATGAATTTTTGTTAGGTGATCGAGTTGATGTGATTGGAATGATTGAAATTAATTCATTTAATCATGTAAAAAATATCCAGATTAATATTAAAGATATGCGAAAATCGTATTAATCGCAAGTCAGAAGGAGATTAAAAAAATCCTGTTATACGAAATTTGCCAAGTAGATAATTTTATGATACAAAATTGACAGGAACAAGAGAAAGGATGTAAAATATGACCGAAATCAAAAATGTCACAATTGAAGAAATTATTGACAAACAAATTGAAAATTATGGTGATAGAGCAAATATAGGACTAATCAAAAAAGCGTATGATTTGGCAAATGGCAAACATGAAAATCAGTTTCGTATGTCAGGAGAACCATATATTATTCATCCAATGAATGTGGCTTATATTTTGGCCACATTGGGCATGGATGATGAAACTTTATGTGCAGCGCTTCTTCATGATGTTGTAGAAGATACGGATTTGACAAATGAAGATTTGGTGCGTGAATTTGGAGAATCGATTGCGCAAATGGTAGCTGGTGTGACTAAATTAGGAAGTATTCGTTTTACAAGCATTGAGGAAAAACAGGCAGAAAATTATAGAAAAATGTTTTTGGCAATGGGAAAAGATATTCGTGTGATTTTGATTAAATTGGCAGATCGATTACATAATATGAGAACTTTGAAGTTTTTAAGCCAAGAAAGGCAGATTGCAAATGCTAAAGAAACCATGGAATTATTTGCGCCACTTGCAAATCGATTGGGAATTTATTCTCTAAAATGGGAGTTAGAGGATTTATCATTTAAATATTTATATCCAGAAGCGTATCATGAAATTGTGGTAGAATTGGATAAAAAAAGGCAACAGCGTTTGGAGTTTATAGAGCAAATAAAAAAGGAACTTGCTGAAAGTATAGCAAAACAGAATATCAAAGTTGAAATAACAGGAAGAGCAAAACATTTATATAGCATTTATAAAAAAATGCAAAGAGACAAAAAAGGACTTGATCAAATTTATGATTTATTTGCTTTACGAATTCTGGTGGATAATGTAAGAGATTGTTATGCAACTTTAGGGATTGTGCATGAAATGTATACACCAATGCCAGGAAGATTCAAAGATTATATTGCAGTTCCCAAAACGAATATGTATCAATCGATTCATACTACGTTGCTTCGGGCCAAAAGGTGTGCCTTTTGAAGTACAAATTCGTACTTGGGATATGCATCGAACTGCTGAATTTGGTATTGCTGCACATTGGGCTTATAAAGAAGCAAGCAATCAAGGGAAAAAGAAAAGTGTTGTGGTAAATGATGATAAATTAGCATGGCTTAGAGAAAGTTTAGAATGGCAAAGGAATACACAAAATCCAGTTGAGTTTTTGAAGATTTTGAAAACAGAATTGTTTGAAGATGAAGTTTATGTTTTTACACCAAAAGGAATGATTAAAGTATTGCCAATGGGAGCAACTCCAATTGATTTTGCGTATAGTGTCCACGAGCAAATTGGGCATCGCATGATTGGTTGTAAAATTAATGGAAAAATGCTGCCAATTATTACAGAATTAAATAGTGGAGATATTGTAGAAGTGTTAACTTCTGACCAAGTGAAAGGACCAAGTAGGGATTGGCTTAAATTTGTGAAAAGTTCTTCTGCGAAAAATCGTATTAATCAATGGTTTAAGAAGGAACAAAGAGCTGAAAACATTGAAAAAGGAAAAGAGATTTTAGACAGAGAAGTCAAAAAATTAGGTATGAAAAATCAAGAGATTTTGAAACCTGAATGGCTGCAACTTATTTTAGATAAATATAAATTTTCTGAAATGGATGATTTATATGCAAGCATTGGTTTTGGTGGTATTTCTGATAAAAAAGTGATGGCAAGGTTGCTAGATGAATATCGAAAAGAGCATGAGGAAGAAGATTTAGAACAAAAAATTGAGGAATTGTCGCAAGCTAAGCCAGTAAAGCTAAATGCTTCTAAAACAGGAATTCATGTAAAAGGAATTGATCATTGTTTGGTGAAATTGTCAAAATGCTGTAATCCACTTCCAGGTGATGAAATTATAGGTTATATTACAAGAGGAAGAGGCGTTTCTGTACATCGCAAAGATTGTACAAATTTGAAGGATTTAATTGGAAGTGAAAATCGTATGATTGATGTGGATTGGTCAGAAGATGTGAAAGCTTCTTATAATGTTGAAATTGAAGTGTTTGCCAATGATAGAGATGGTTTGTTAAGAGATATTATCAAACAAGTTGAAGTTTATAAAATAAAGTTATTGGGTGTGAATACGAGAACCAATAAAGATAATACAGCAATTCTTGATATGACGATTGAAACTTCGAATATTGAGCTTTTGCAAAAATTGATGAAAGCCTTGGAAAATGTTGAAAGTGTGTATGATGTTTATCGTAAACGAGGCTAAGATAAGGAGAAAATATGATACTAAAGAGATTGCAAGTAAAAACAGGACAAGAAAATTTACGAACGAATACGTATTTTGTTTGTGATGAAAATACCAAAGAAGCAATGGTAATTGATCCAGGGCGGAGAGCCAGAAAAAATGATTGAATTATTGGACATTTTAGAAGCAAAATTGAAATATATTTTTTTGACACATTGTCATGCAGATCATATTGGTGGTGTGAATGGTTTGAAAAATGCCAAAAATGGAAAGATTTTGATTAGTCGTGATGATTGTGAAGGCTTGTATAAAAAAGAAATTAGTTTAGCAGAATATATTCATATGGAAATTCCTGAGTTGGAAGCAGATTCGAGAATTGATGATGGTGATTTCATTCATCTTGGCGATTTGGAAATGCAAGTAATAGCAACACCAGGACATACAAAGGGAAGTGTTTGTTTGTATGTGCCAAAAGAACGATTGATTTTTACAGGTGATACACTTTTTTCAGGAAGTTGGGGAAGAACCGATTTGCCAACAGGAAATTTTGTGCAAATTATGGATTCGATTTCTAATCGATTGATGGTTTTACCAGATGAGACGATTTGCTATCCAGGTCATGGAAAAACAACCATGATTCAAGATGAAAAAAATATTTATTTAGAATTAAAGAAAAAGGATTTTTAAGAGAAAATGAGAATATTGGTTCAGCGAGTTAAAAATGCAAATGTTGTGGTTGAGAGAGAAAAAGTTGGAGAGATTAAAAAAGGTTTTTTGGTTTTTTTACGGAATTACGCATGAGGATACGGAAAAACAAGCAGATTATCTTGTGCAAAAATTGTGTAATTTGCGTGTTTTTGAAGATGAAAATGGAAAAATGAATTTGGCACTCAAACAAATTGATGGAGAATTGCTTATTGTTTCTCAGTTTACTTTGTATGCAGATTGTTTGTCTGGAAATAGGCCAAGTTTTACTAGGACGGCAAAACCAGAACAAGCTAAATTGTTATATGAATATTTTATACAAAAGTGCAAAGAACAAAAAATAAAGGTAGAAACTGGAATTTTTGGTGCAGATATGAAAGTTTCTTTGATAAACGATGGACCAGTTACGGTTATGCTTGAAAAATAATTAATTGGGAAATCTGGCATAAATGTATTTGATGATATTTTCTAAATTGTTATCTGTGACGTTCACAAAAACGCCTTCATCAAAACTAATCCATAAATTGATTTTAAATTTATCTTTGTTATCCATGAAACAACTCACAAGTTCAATCATGTCAATTGGATTATCGTAAGAATTTTCCCAAAATAAATCATTGGAAAGTTGGATGTTTTGTGAGAAAAATAGTGTTAGAAATGATTGTATTTGACCAGGCGTTTGGCTATACAAGTTGATAATGCTTTTCATAAATTGCCTCCTTTATGTAGTATATATTTTGTAAAATTTGAAATAATATACATAAGTTTGGAGGGAATATGAAGAGAATTGTTATAAAAAGTATTTGTGTTTGTAGTATTTTGCTGTTTTGTTTAACAGGTTGTAGAAAACAAGAAGAGAAGAATATCCAAGATAAATTACGTACAGAATTAGAATATGTAGAAGATTTGATTTTTAAAATTGCCAATAAACATGCTAAAGGAGAATATATCGAAGAGGATGAATTCAAATGGAATTATGTGAAAAGTGATGTTCAAAGAATGAATGAAACTTGGGGAACTTTGGTGTTGGATTTAACACAAGTCAATGTGCCAAATGAACAAATTTTGAAGTTTAGTAATGATTTGAATGAACTACTTATTTCTTTTAGTAAAGAAGATGAAAAAACATTGCTTGAAAAATTGAATGCGATGTATGCCAATGTGATTGTATTTAAAGAGGCAGCTTTAAAAGATAAAAATCAAATCGAGAAAAATAAGATAAAAGGTGAAGTTTTAAGCATTTATTCTTTGGTTTTGAATCAAGATTTTGCAACTGCTAAAACGAAGTCTGAAACTTTAATTGAGACATATAAAGGATTGATGAATCAGATTAGTTATGCACAAGATAATGGTTATAATTTAAATAAGGTTTATGTACTGCTTGAGGAATATAGAAATGCAATTGGAACTGGAAATAAAGACTTAGTCAGAATGAAATATATCGCAACTGTGGAAAATCTATAAAAAAAAACCCATTTCAAATTTTATTTTGAAGTGGGTTTTTTCTTGAAAATTTTGTTAAGATAAATTGCCTAACATATTGAAAACATTTGAAGCAGGTGATTTGTCGTTAGCTGGAGCAGCAGAGATATGTCTTTGTGCTATTGCCTGTGAGTTGATTGGGGCTAATAAAACTTTTCCAGTTCCACGATATACATTGACTAAACCTTCACCTGAAATTCCAGAACCAATTAAACTTTTGGTTGATTTTTCTACAGAGAATTGTAATGTTCCAGACCAAGCAATAGCAAAGTTTCCATCTACTTTTAAAACATCATTTTCTAAACTGATTTCAACTAATTCTTCTCTTGGAACATAACTTTCTAAAGCAGCAATTCCATTACCAGATAATTTTAAATTGAACAAACCTTCTTTGCCAAATAAGGCAGATGAAATATTAGAACGCATAACAATATCTTGTTTAACTTTTGATTCACAAGCTAAAAATAATCCGTCATCTAAAACAATACCACCTTCCCAATCAGAAATATCTTCTAATAAAATATGACGGTAAGTTGGTTCTAACATTAATAGGCCATTTCCTTTGTATTTTGGTTTTACACCAGATTCTTTTGTAACAGCTCCTTTGATTGTTTTTCCAAGAAAATCACCAATACCTTTTACATCACTAGAAACTTCTACATTTCCTACGGTCCATTGCATGGCACCTGCGCTGACTGTATATTCGTTGTTGTTGATTTCAATTAAAAGTTGGCGTTTTCGGACATTCATTTTGCTGGAAAAGTAAGAAGTGACAGCTGAATAAGGTGTAACACTTAAATCATTGATGTATTCTAATACACGAATATTATCTTTTTTTTCTACAATTTTTACATTATCATTATTTAATAAATTTTTAAATTTAAACATAAAAACCTCCTTTTATAAAGTCATTATATAAATAAGATAAAACAAAGTCAAGTTAAATTATGTTACTAAATAATATAAGTTCTGGAAAAAACTGTGTTGACAAAAAAAATAATAATATATATAATTTAATAGAAACAAAAGATGGGAGGAAAAAATATGTTTTTGAAAGATGAAGAAAAAGATGATGATATGATATATGATTTGGATGAGTTTGAAGAGTTAGATGAATTCGAAGAAGATGAGTTTGAGGAAATCGATGAAGACGACGAATTCGAAGAAGATGAGTTTGAGGAAATCGATGAAGACGACGAATTTGAAGAAGATGAGTTTGAGGAAATCGATGAAGATGATGAATTCGAAGAAGATGAGTTTGAGGAAATAGAAGAAGACGATGAATTCGAAGAAGATGAGT
>CAOKQM010000002.1 GCA_948470875.1 uncultured Clostridium sp. | reverse complement strand
ACAACTTGATTAAAAGTCAAGTGCTCTACCACCTGAGCTAATAGCCCATCTTTTGCAATATTTGAATCTTTCTAACTTTCGTTAGTCAAGACAATTAATAGTATAACCTTTTTCTATTAATTTGTCAATACTTTTTTTAAAATTTTTTTAATTTTTTTTAATCTCAAAAATTTTCGCCAAAAACTGCTTGTAAATCAACTATCATTCATAAAAAAATACCACTTATGTGGCAATTTATTTTAGTTAACTGCCTTAGCATGGTAACAACAAATGTCACTTACCGAGATTATGGCATGTTTCTAAGGACTTACTGTTTAACTATGCCAAAATTTTAACATAGCGTTTTGCGTTTGTCAATACTTTTTGATTTTTTTATTAAATTCACATTGGAAATCGAAAATATGGCAATAAATACCCGTGGCGCATAAGCCTTGCTAATTCTTGCTTATACGCTCCGTGTGTCACCATATTAGAATATAAAATATTGGAAAAAACATCTGCCACTTGAATCAATTTATTGTGGGCTGAATCAAAATATTGCACTTTTACATTTTCAATTAAATCCAGATTTAAAACCAACTCTTGATTCAAATAATCTTCCAAAGAAAACTTTGAATCTGTTCTAACATTTCTTTCATCAATTTGCAAAAACAACTGCTTATCCAAAATATATTTTCGTTTCATCGCATTTGACAAAAACAATTTTAGTAAATAATTAAAGGTTCTAGCCTTATTAGAGATAAACTTTTTTTGTAGTTTATTGTTATCCAAAATAATATAACCAACCTTAAATAAATCATTTTGACAAAAAAACCTTAAAAATTCCAATTTCATGCTTCGGTCAAAACATGCGCCTTTTAGTTCCATAAATTTTCCATTTTTATGAAACATTCGATTTTGTATATCCAATTGTTTTAATTGCTCAAAATTCTTCCTTACAAATATTTTATACACTCTTCGTAATTTTTCTTCATTTTGGGGAATCATCATTCCAATCACAAAAAAACGATTTAGCTTTCTTGTTACTGGATGAATGCTCCCAGACTCATCCATATATAGTTTCATATCATTTTTTCCTTATATTTCATTTTGTGAAAATTATGGCAAGAAACTGCCGTCTGAATTAACTTTTTATATTCTATCATACAAAATCAAAAACGTCAATAAAATCAAAAAACTTTTACATCAAAACTCACTCGCAAGACTATTCACCAGATTTTACAACCAAATCCCCTCTAACGGAAGCTCTGAAGTCAGAACGCGGATTTTTAAGGGGCAAACGCCCCTTAAAGCCCACGCAGGCTCCTCTAAATTCCCATAATATTATATCCACTATCTGCATAAACAACTTGCCCTGTAATAGCTCCAGCCATTGAGCTAAGCAAAAATGCAACACTATCACCAACTTGCTCTTTGGTCACATTTCTTCTAAGTGGTGATTTTTCTTCTACCACATTCAAAATCGAGCCAAAATCTTTAATTCCTTTTGCTGACAATGTTTTAATTGGTCCAGCAGAAACTGCATTCACACGAATTCCCATTGGGCCCAAATTATCTGCCAAATAACGAACACTGCATTCTAACGCAGCTTTTGCAACCCCCATTACATTGTAATTTGGTAATACTTTTGTCGAACCATGATATGTCAAACTCACCAAACTTGCCTCTTCTGCCAAAACATCTTTTTCTTTGGCAATTCTAGCTGTCGCAACAAACGTATAGCTACTTACATCCACTGCATGAGAATAACCTTCTTTGCTAGTTTCTATAAATGCATTATGCAAATCTTCTGTAAATGCATGGGCAATACAATGTACAATTCCATCTATTTTTCCAAAATCGTTTTTCACATTTTCAAACAAAGTCTCCAATTCAGAATCAACAGACGCATCACAAGCATATGCTTTCGTCTGACCAAATTCTGAAATTAACTCTTCAATTTTATAGCGGTTCTCCTCTCCCATAAATGTAAAAATCACTTTTGCACCTTGATCGAAAGCAGACTTTGCTGCTCCATATGCAATACTCCATTTGTTTCTAATTCCCATAATCAAAACTATTTTGTCTTTTAAAATCATCTCAAAATCCTCCTTAAAATATTTTTATATCCAACTCCCTCGCGCGCTCATCGCACGGTCACAAACCAGCTTTCACAACCAATTAGGCAAACCAATGCCTCACCCCAGCCGAGATACTGGGGTCAAGGGAACAGCGTCCCTTGTGGGGATTCTTAAAGGGCAAAGCCCTTTAAGACCCTAACAATCCGCTAAGCATACTCCCCCATCCCACGAAACTTCTCATATCTTTCTTCCACCAACTCATCCTTCGACTTCTTCTTAAGCTTCTTCACCGCCGACAAAATCTCCTTCTTCAAATTTTCAGCAACACCCTCTAAATCATTCTGTGCACCGCCAACTGGTTCTTCAATAATCTTATCAATCACTTTAAATTTTTTCAAATCTCCAGCTGTCATTTTCATTTTTTCTGCCGCTTCTTTCACGCGCGTTCCATCTTTCCACAAAATACTCGAAAATCCTTCTGGTGAAAGTACCGAATACACCGCATTTTCCAACATCAAAATTTCATCTCCAACACCAATTGCTAGTGCTCCTCCACTAGAACCTTCACCAATTACAATGCAAATAATCGGTGTTTTTAAATTTGCCATTTCCATCATACTTTTCGCAATTGCTTCACCTTGACCACGCTCTTCTGCGCCAATTCCAGGATACGCACCTTTTGTATCAATGAATGTAATAATTGGTCTTCCAAATTTTTCGGCTTGTTTCATCAAACGAATCGCTTTTCGGTAACTTTCTGGATTTGGCATGCCAAAATTACGCTTGATGTTTTCCTTTGTGTTTCTTCCTTTTTGCTCAGCAATTATCGTAAAATTTTGTTTTCCAATACTCGCCAAACCACAAACCATTGCTTCATCATCGCGATAGCCACGATCGCCATGTAGTTCCATAAATTCATCAAAAATTATTTCAATATAATCCAGTGCTGTTGGGCGTTTCGGATTTCGCGCAATTTCTAGCCTTTGCCAAGCTGACAATTTGCTATTTTCCTTACGTGCCAACTTTTGCAATTTTGCTGTTGCTTCTTTTAACTCTTGCGTCACATCTAACATTTTATCTTTGCTTAAATTTTTCAGTTCTTTTATAGTATTTTCCAGCTCTTCAATTTCCTTTATTTCGTTATCTTTCGACAAAATTATCACCTCCTCTAAAAATTGTTACAACTAGTTTTAACAATAAAATCTAACATTACCTGAATGAATTACTTTCCACTTCTCAACAATCTGAAAATAATGCAAAGAAATATCTTCACAGATAATATTTAATTCTTTTTCCGGAATCTTACTTTTATTATGACAAACAATACAACCACCTGATTCAGTTAGCCAAACTTTCGTACTGTTTGCCGTTGGATTTCCTTTTGAAACATGAACATGAATTGGTTCATCATTTTCATTTGTCCAAAAGTAGATTTTATATCCGCTTTAATTCAAAAATACTAGGCAATTTCTAATCCTCCTAAGCGTGCATATTTAAAGAAGAAAGAAGAACCATTTTTCACAGTCTCTAAAAACGTTTTCTTTTCCTCATCCGAATAATTCCCATCTTCCAAAACAACTTGATAACTTGGAAGCTCAATTACATACGTATCAAAGCCATACTCCATTGGTCTTTCAAAAGTAATACGAATATATTCCTCACCATTTTCTTTTTTTCCAATATTAGAAAATACCCCCAAGGTACCATCTGGATATTTTGCAAATTCATACGTCATTTAATCTTCACTCCTTCTATTCTAATTTTAAAATCGACTTTTAGCAATAGACTCCTATTTATGAAACTTAATAATCCTATAAAGCGTCTCTTTCATATCTTTTCTCTCCACGATTTTATCAATAAATCCATGTTCAAGCAAAAACTCTGCTGTCTGGAATCCGTCTGGCAAATCTTCTCCAATTGTTTGTTTGATAACTCTTTTGCCAGCAAAACCAATCATCGCATTTGGTTCAGCCAAAATAATATCTCCGAAGCGACGCAAAACTTGCTGTGACACCACCATACGTTGGATCTGTCAATACTGAAATAAATAATCCACCTGCTTCATTTAATTTCGCAATCGCACTTGACGTTTTCGCCATTTGCATTAGCGAAATAATGCCTTCTTGCATTCTCGCACCACCGCGATACTGAAAAAACAATGAGCGGCAATTTCAGTTCAATCGCTTTTTCAATGGAATATGTAATCTTTTCTCCAACTACGCTTCCCATACTTCCCATCAAAAAGTTGCCATCCATCACACAAATCACAACTTCTTCTTTATTAATTGTTCCTGTTCCACAGCTTACTGCGTCATCCATGCCAAGTTTCTCTTGCAAACCTTTTAGTTTTACGGCATAATCTTCTAACTCCAATGGATTAACTGTTTTTAAATTCAATTCAAAAGGCTGAAACGAGCCTTCATCCAAAGTCTGCCAGATTCTACGTCTACTTGACAAGCGAAAATGATGTCCACAATTCATACATATGCTATAATTTTTATGCAAATCTTCTTTGTATAAAATCTCTCCACATTTTTCACATTTCATCCATTTTCCAATTGGAATATCGCTTTTACTTTCTGGGGTTCTGATATTTTTGTTTCTTTTTTTGATTTTATCAATAACCATAATTTTCTCCTTTTGGGTGTAACTTATTTTGATGTTAAGCACCATATCATTTTAATTTCTACAAACCAAATTCCGTTTTGATAAAAGATGTATCAAAATTACCTGTAACAAAATTATCGTTTTCCAAAATCTGATACAAAAAATCAATATTGGTATCAACACCGTCAATGACGCATTCTTCCAAAGCAACTTTCATTTTGGCAATCGCTTCTTCTCTGGTTTTGCTATGCACAATGATTTTGGCAATCATGGAATCATACACAGGCGGAATTTTGTACCCTGTATAAACTGCTGTGTCAATTCTGACACCATTTCCACCTGGCAAATGCAAATCGGTAATGGTTCCTGGAGATGGCATAAAATTCTTTTCAGGATTTTCTGCATTGATTCTGCATTCAATACTGTGTCCTTTAACAAATATATCATTTTGTGAATAACTTAATTTTTCCCCTGATGCAATTTTTAGCTGTTCTTTGACAAGATCCACACCTGTCACCCATTCTGTAACTGGATGTTCTACTTGAATCCTAGTGTTCATTTCCATAAAATAGAAATTTTTGTATTTATCAACTAAAAATTCGATGGTTCCTGCATTAGAATAATTGGTTGCTTTTACAGCATTTAGTGCAGCCTCACCCATTTTTTTTCTTAAAATTTCATCTAAAACTGTTGATGGACTTTCTTCCAAAACCTTCTGATTTCGTCTTTGCACTGAGCAATCTCTTTCTCCTAAATGAATCGCATTTCCATATTCATCTGCCAATACTTGAATTTCAACATGTCTTGGATTTTCTATAAATTTTTCGATATAAATTTCGTCATCATTAAAGGAAACCAAAGCTTCTTGTTTCACAATTTCATAAGCTTCTTCCAATTCTTCTGCTGCACTCACAAGACGGATTCCTTTTCCACCACCACCAGCAGCTGCTTTAATCATAATTGGATAGCCAATTCTATTTGCAATCTCAGTTGCTTCATCCAAATTTTTGATGCTTCCATCAGAGCCAGGAACAACTGGAACTCCTGCATTTTTCATCAATTCTTTGGCATGAGATTTATTTCCCATTAAATCAATTACTTGATAAGAAGGCCCAATAAATTTGATATTGCTTTCTGCGCACATTTTCGCAAAATTGGCATTTTCTGACAAAAATCCAAATCCTGGATGAATGCTATCTGCGCCTGTTCCGCAAGCAGCTTCCAAAATATTTTTAATATTCAAATAACTTTGACTAGATTTAGCCGCTCCTATACACACAGCTTCGTCCGCCAAACGCGTATGCAAAGCGTTTTTATCGGCTTCAGAATATACAGCAACTGTAGAAATTCCAAGCTCTCTACACGCTCTTATAATACGAACTGCAATTTCGCCACGATTGGCAATTAAAACTTTTTTCAGCATGTTTTCATTCCTTTCTTATTCTATCAATCTGTTGACTTTTATATGAATTTGTAATATAATTTATTCATAAAAATTTTAGGAGGTAGTAAAATGTGTAAATCTCAAACAATTTCAACATTACGAGACAATTTATATAAAACAGTACGGAAATACTGTAAATTTCGCTATTATAAGGATAACACCAGCACAAGCAAATTTTATAATCTCGTTCTTGAAACAGAATCTAAATTACATTTAAATTCTTTTATTTGTCTTAATCCAAAACTTCCAGAAAAAATCAAGTTCTCTCAAACTTATAAGCGAAAGGATGTTGTTCGAATTTTTTCTGAGATTGGGTTAGATGTTACACATTATACTGTTGAATATGGAAGAACTATCGTTCATTTTAGACCTTCTTCTGTTTCCAAATCGTAACCATTAAGGTACATAAGTCGCACAAGCAATCCTGCTTGTGTGGCTTTTTTATCCTCCCATTTGTTCCTAGCCTACAATCGCAAACGTAAGTTCTCCCTTTGCCGCCACTTGCCCATCCACTGTAGCAATAGCTTCACCAACTCCAATTGGTCCTTTTTTCTTAATAATCTTCACTTCTAATTTTAGCACATCTCCTGGAAGCACTTGCCTTTTAAAACGCAATTTATCGATTCCTCCAAATAACGCATTTTTGCCCTTGTTTTCTTCCATGGACAAAATTGCAACTGCCCCAGTTTGCGCCAAAGCTTCTACAATTAATACACCTGGCATAATTGGCTGACCCGGAAAATGCCCCTCAAAATGCGGTTCATTAATACATACATTTTTGTATGCAGTACAACTTTCTCCTGGCACATATTCTTCCACTTTGTCAATCATTAAAAATGGTGCACGTTGTGGAATAATTTCCATAATTTGGTTAATATTTAACATATACCCTCCTTTAGAAAGACAGGGCTCTGCCCATTCCTTCTATAACTTTCTTACCCGCACGAAAACCATCGACTGGTTTTCGTGACTTTCCATTCATCTCTACTAACAATTTTTTTCATCTCCGTTCAGCTCTCCCCAACGCTTCGCGTCGGTCCCCACAAGAGCTGAACTAGCATATGTTTACTTTTAATTACAGAACATTGCTTAAAACAAATTTTTCGAATGGAGTGAAGCTTGAATTAGCAACTGTTGTTTTATAAGCAATGTGGAATTGCAATCTTGCATTGCATGGAGCATCGATTGTAAAACTTTACAGTTGTTCTGAAAGATTGCACGACTCGAGAAAAATTTAAACGGGGATACATAAGGGGAAAATCCCCTTATGAAAAAACTACCTTATGACAAACAAAGGTTGCCCATATTCTACCATTTCATCATCATTTGCAAGAATTTCTATGATTTCTCCATCAAATTCAGATTCAATTTCGTTCATCAATTTCATTGCTTCAATAATGCATAATGTATCGCCCTTTTTAACTTTGCTTCCAACTTTTACAAAAGCTTCTGCTGTAGGAGAAGATTTTGCATAAAATGTCCCAACCATTGGTGATTTTACAACATTTCCTTGCATTTTTGCTTCTTCTGTTTTCACTTCAATTGGAGCTTGTGCTTGAATGATATTCATTGGTGGCCCAGCTTGTTGCATCACTGCTGGAGCAGGAGCTGAAAGCTTTTTTTCGTCCTCTTTTTTCATACTAATTTTGATTCCATCTGGAAATTCAATTTCTAATTCTGTTAATTTCGAATTTCCCATATCGTCCATTAATTTCTTGATTTCGTGATATTCCATGATTTTCTCCTTCCTTTATTTTGGGATTTTTGATAAATTGTATTTTGGGCGAATGTGGTCATTGCCCCTACTGATTATGATTCATATTTTTTAAAAATAATACTTCCATTATGTCCACCAAATCCTAATGAATTGGACATAGCATATTTGATATCTGCTTTTCTTGGCTCATTTGGCACAATATCCAAATCACATTCTTCATCTAAAACTTTGTAATTTATCGTTGGTGGCACTAAGCCTGTTTCAATTGCTTTGATGCATGCAATTGCTTCTATACCGCCTGCTGCACCAAGTAAATGGCCTGTATTTCCTTTGGTTGAACTCATCATCACACTTTTACTAGCTTCCCCAAATGCTGTTTTAACAGCAGCAGTTTCACCTGCGTCATTTAAATGAGTAGAAGTTCCATGTGCATTAATATACGTAATTTGTTCTGGTTTAATTTTCGCATCTTGCATAGCAAGCGTCATGGCTCTTGCTCCACCTTCTCCGTTAGGTAGCGGTGATGTAATATGGTAACTATCAGAACTTGCTCCATAACCAACGATTTCAGCATAAATTTTAGCGCCTCTTTTTTTGGCATGTTCTAATTCTTCTAACAAAATTAAACCACAACCTTCACCCATCACAAATCCATTTCTTTCTTTGTCAAATGGAATACTAGCTCTATTTTTATCTTCTGCGGTTGATAACGCCTTCATGTTGGCAAATCCTGCTACTGAAATTGGCGTAATTGGTGCTTCTGTTCCACCTGCCATAATTACATCTTGATAACCATGTTTTATCATACGGAAAGCTTCACCAATTGAATCTGTTCCACTCGCACATGCAGTTGTTAAGCAAAAAGATTGCCCTTTTGCTCCTACTTCTATAGAAACATTTCCAGCAGCCATATTGCTAATCGCCATTGGAATAAAAAATGGTGATACACGTGCTGGTCCCTTTTCATTGATAATTGTGCTCCCTGTTTCTGTTGTAATTAAACCACCAATTCCAGAACCAACAATAACACCAAAGCGTGAACTATCAATTTGGTCCACATTTAACTCACTATCTTTCATAACTTCTTTTGCTGCAACTAAAGCAAATTGCGTAAATCTATCCATTCTTTTGGCTTCTTTTTTATCAATATAATCTTCTGGATTGAAATTTTTGACTTCACCTGCTAAACTTACCTTATGAGCACTTATATCAAATGCTGTAATTTTATCAATTCCACATTTAGCATTTTCAATTCCTTCCCAAAATTCTGTTACATTATTTCCAATTGGTGTAATACACCCTAAACCTGTTACAACTACTCTTCTATTCATTAACTTTCTCCTTTTCAATTTTACACAATATTTCCTCGCGTGATTAACGCGCAGCATCATACTAGATTTTACCCCCATTTGGCAAACCAATGCCTGGCTGGCAGAAGTGCGATATTCAAGGGAACAGAGCTCCTTATGGAAATTCTTAAAGAGCAAATCCCTTTAAGGCTACGCAGTTCCTACATAACCATGCCTCCGTCAACATTGATTACCTGCCCTGTAATATAAGATGCTTCGTCAGATGCCAAAAACTTCACTAGATTTGCCACATCTTCTGCAGTTCCCATTCTCTTTAGTGGAATTTGAGCATTGATATTTTCTTTTTGTGCATCATTTAAAATACTTGTCATGTCAGTTGCGATAAAGCCTGGTGCAACAGCATTTACTAAAATATTTCGGCTAGCAACTTCTCTTGCTAAACTTTTAGTAAATCCAATAATACCTGCTTTTGAGGCAGAATAATTCGTTTGCCCTGCATTTCCTGCAACTCCCACAACAGATGAAATATTAATCACTCTACCTGATTTTTGCTTAATCATAAGTGGAATAACGTTTCGCGTCACATTGAAAGTTCCGACTAAATTAATATCAATAACTTTTTCAAAATCTTCTTTTGCCATACGCATTAATAAACCATCTTTTGTGATACCTGCATTGTTAACTAAAACATCAATTCTTCCTAAATTTTCAACAGTTTCTTTAACCATTTTTTCTGCGTCTTCAAATTTTGAAACATCGCCTTCAACTAAAGCACATTTGACATCAAACTTATTTTCAATTTCCGCTTTTAAATTTTCTAATTCATCATTCATAGTTCTATAATTAATGGCTACATTGTAACCTTGTTTGGCTAACTTAATAGCAATTTCTTTGCCAATTCCACGAGCTGCACCTGTAATTAAGGCTGTTTTTTGATTTTCCATTTTTCTCTCCTTTTTTTGTATTTATTATGATTGGGCAGGAGTAAAACCTTGTCCCTACATGCTTTTTAAGTTTTGGATTGCATTTTCCAATGTTTCTACATTATTTATATTAATACAATTCAAATTCTTGTCTATTTTTTTTACAAAACCAGTCAATACTTTTCCTGGTCCAATTTCTACAAATGTGCTTACTCCTTGGTTTACCATATATTGGATGGAATCTGAAAAACGAACTGGATGAATTACATGTTTTGCTAAAATATCTTTTCTGTTCTCACTTTCCAAATACGGCTTTGCATCTATATTTTTGATGACTTCTACATTTGGTATTCTGATTTCGATAGGTTCTAATTCTTTTCTTAGTTCTTCTGATGCTTTTTGCAATTTAATGGTATGAAATGGCCCTGCTGTTTTTAACTCCAAACAACGTTTTGCGCCTGCTTCTTTTAGTTTTTCCATAGCAATTTGTACGCCTTTTTTGTCACCTGAAATTGCCACTTGACCTGGACAATTATAATTGGCAGGAACAACAAATCCATCGGTTATGTTTTGGCAAACTTCTTCTATCACCGAATTTTCCAAACCTAAAATAGCTGCCATTGCCCACTGTCCATCTGGTACTAAATTTTGCATAAGCTCGCCACGTTTCTTGACGATTTTTATCACATTTTCAAAATCAATTGCTCCTCCATAGTAAAGAGCTGAATATTCACCTAAACTTAATCCTGCTGTATATTGAGCTTCAACTCCGTGTTTCCTTAAAAGCTCTAAAATTGCGATGCTCATTGTCAAGATTGCAATTTGAGTATTTTTTGTTTGAAATAATTCTGTTTCTTCTGAATCAAATGTTAATTTTGCGATGTCTATTCCTGCAATTTTACTTGCTTTTTCATAAACTTTTCTAATTTCTTCATACTTTTCATATAAGTCTTTTCCCATGCCAACACTTTGCGCACCTTGCCCCGGAAAAATGAATGCTATTTTCATAATTTTCTCCTTGCTTTATTTTTTACGTTTGCATTATATAACATTTTTTTAAAAAATGGAATAGAATGAGTGGTCAGATTTTTATTTTTTTAAAAAACACAAAAGACCAGCTTTTATCAAGCTAGTCTTTCTAATGTGTTAATTAAGAGATTAGCTTTTACCTCTTGTTCTGAATGCTATCATATTTACATAAATTAGTCAAATTTTTGGCTGTTAGCAAAGAAGCTATAAAAACAAAAAGCCCTTTTAAGGCTTTTTAAGTTTTATTTATTCATAACGCAAAGCATCAATTGGATTCATTTTGGCTGCTTTGTTGGCTGGATAATAACCGAAAAATACACCAATTGACATCGAAAACACAAGTGAAATCACAATACTTGCAATCGATGGCTGCGCTGGATAACCAAGCAAATTGGAAATCAAAATACCACCACCAATTCCTAAAGTAATTCCAAACATTCCACCAATCAAACAAATAATCATCGCTTCTACAATAAATTGTGTTCGTATCGAAGAATTCTTGGCCCCTAATGCTTTTCTGGTTCCGATTTCGCGGGTTCTTTCTGTAATAGAAACAAGCATAATATTCATAACCCCAATTCCGCCAACTAGTAAAGCAATTCCAGCTACAATCGAAATGGCAAGTGTGATGGTTGATAGCATATCTGTCATCATGGAAACCATACTTCCCATTGTCATAGTTGTAATATGACAATTGTGGTTGGTTTGGTAATAAGGCTTGAAGAAATTCTCAATTTTGAGTGATAATTCATCTGCATTCACGCCCACTTTTGTGCTAATTTGTAAGTATGGAAATACAATTTTGGAATGATTTAAAGTCATTGCTGTTTTTAAAGGAATGTACATACTTAAATTATTAGAAGACATATTCATTCCCATAACATTTACGTCCTCATTTTTGTACACTCCAATAATGGTAAGATTAACTGATTGACTTCCTAAATCAGCTTGCACTTCTTTTCCTAAAGCACGATTTACATCACCTTCAAATAATTTATCTACTAGCTTATCCGAAACAATGGTTACATTTTTCATTTCGTCAAAATCCGATGCAGAAAACATGCGACCAGCTAATATATTCAACTTATTTGTCACATAATATCCCACGCTGTTTCCGATTACTTCCACATTAGCTGTATGACTACTATAACTTGCTTCTCCTGTTCCTAAATAACTTTGTACATTAATGGCATAAATTTCATCTTCAAATCGGTTGCACAAATCTTGTATCATTTCTTGGGTAATATAATCATCTTCTGAAATATAGGAACTGCCTGCTAAAGAGCCATATTGTACACCATCAATTTCTGAACTACTTTCTTCTTTTTGCCTTTCTTCTACCATCACATAAATGTCATTGGCTCCCATGGATTGCATATTTTCAGAAATGGATAAAGTAAGTGAGTTTCCAACCGTAATAATTGCAATAACTGAACCAATTCCGATGATAATTCCGAGCATGGTTAACAAAGCTCTCATTTTATTGGACAAAAGGCTGTTAAAAGCCAGCAAAATATTTTCCAAAATTAGCATGACACATCGCCTCCTTTTGCCTTAATATCTACAATGTTTCCATCTCGAATGGAAATAATTCGGTCTGTTTCAGAGGCTAATTCTTCTGAGTGCGTGATTAGTACAATGGTTTTGTTCTTTTCTTTGTTTAATTTGTGAAATAAATCCATAACTAAACGACCGGTTTTAGAATCTAATGCACCAGTTGGTTCATCTGCTAAAATAATCGCCGGATCATTTGCCATAGCTCTTGCAATCGCAACTCTTTGTTTTTGCCCGCCTGATAATTCTTCTGGCAAATGTTTGCTTCTATCTGCCATTTCTACTAATGCTAGCAATTCTTTTGCTTTTTTTATTCTCTGACTTCTCGAAATTCCTGCATATAGCATGGGTAATTCTACATTTTTTAAAGCATTTGTCTTAGAAATTAAATTGTAAGTTTGAAAAACAAATCCAATTTTCTGATTACGAATTTCAGAAAGTTCTTTTTCTTTTGCTTTTCCCACATCAATTCCATCTAATATATAATTTCCCGAAGTTGGCCTGTCTAAAATGCCAATCGTATTCATCAAAGTTGATTTTCCTGAACCTGATGGACCAACAATTGCAACAAATTCGCCTTCTTCAACTTCTAATGAAATGCCATGTAAGATTTCTAATTCATTTGGTTCTCCAACATAGAATTTTTTAACAATATTTTCTAGTTTTATGATTGAACTCATTTCTTCTCCTCTCCTACATGCCAGCGTCTGCGCCCATCATTTCTAGTAATTTTTCTACAGATTCTCCTGCATCGACTGTTGGCATAATGACTTTCATTCCTTCTTTTAATTCTGCTGAATTAATTTGTGTATAATAGGTTCCTTGCAATCCTTTTTCTACTTTAATTTCTGCTTTTTCTGTTCCTTCTTCATTTTTGGCAATTTCAATATAGTGAGTTCCATCTTCCTTTTCATAAACACAATCATAAGGAACTGCCCAAACATTTTCTTGCATTTGAGTGATAATACTTAATTTGGCATTCATACCTAAACGCAATCTTTCATTTGGCGTCAGAAGTTCAATTTTGATATTGTAGCTTGCATTGGAATTTGTTGTTACTGACGCTGCTGCCAAACCAGTAGAATCTACTGCTGCTGAACCTGTTGCAGTAGTTGCTACATATATAATTTTGCCTTCTAATTCCTCTTCTCTTGTAGCATCTGTTTTGATAAATACTTTCATGCCTTCTTTGACATCTGGAATATCGTATTCACCAATTTCTGCTTCTACAATCATTTCTTCTGTACCTTCTATGGTAGCAATATTGCCACCAGCATATAAATCTCCTTTTTTCACACCAATTGATGTTACTGTTCCATTTACAGTAGATTTAATTACTCCTTTTTCTAGCTGTTCTTGTAATGGCTTTATCTGACTATTTTGTGCTTGATTGCTTTGAGCTACACTTAATTCCGCATTTTTTAAGGCATCTTGCATAGAAGCAATATTCATATCTGCTGCACTAGAAACACTATTTAACCCTTGTACTGCTTTTTCATAAGCTGATTTTAAGGTACCTACATTAGTTTCCAAGGAAGTTACTGTTTCTTGCAAACCAGCAATTTCAGCTGACAATGCTTCAAACTCCGTTTTCACTGGGAGAAAAGCACCATTTTCTGCATCGTATGTAGATTGATAATTCGAAAGATTAGTTTTGGCTGTGTTTAATTCCATTTCTAATTTGGTTAAAGCTATCTTAGCATTGTTGTAATTTGTTGCAATACTAGGATTTGCTTCTGGTTTAATGGGCGCTCCTGCTTCATTAAAATATTGGTCATATTCTATTTTGGCATTTTGAACAATGCCTGCTTGTGCGTCATACGCATTTTGTGCTGCACTTAGTGCATTTTGTTTAGCAGTATATTCTGCTTCAATACTTGCAAATTTAGCTTGATTAGCTTGATAACTTGGTGTTAATGCAGTAAGTTTTGCTTGTTTTGTTTGAAGTGCTTCTTTTGTTTGATTTAGTTGATTTTGAGTAGCATCATAGGCTTGTTTTGCAGAATTTACATCGTTTTGACTACTT
The DNA here is from genome assembly GCA_948470875.1 of uncultured Clostridium sp. GTDB lineage: Bacteria > Bacillota > Clostridia > TANB77 > CAG-508 > Scatovivens. The sequence continues at coordinate 68,096 of CAOKQM010000002.1, read as the reverse complement.
GCTATTTGACTTCCTTTGCTACTGACTGCTTCATTTAAGTTTCTTTGGGCAGATTGTATACCAAGATTGGCTTGAGTTGCAGATAGATTTGCACTTGCTTGAGCTTGGTTCAAATTTTCTTGTACATTTTTCATATCAAATGTGCAAATGACATCTCCTACTGCAACTTTCTGACCTTCTTTTACATTAACTGTGGCAATTTCTACGCCTGTTAAAGTAGATGTTACATTTTTGGTTGTACTTGTTGTAATTTTTCCAGTTGCGCTAATGCTTTGCGCAATATCTCTTTTTTCAATAGCTGCTGTTTCAATTGTTACAGTTTGATTATCTTCTTGTTTTCGTGTTTTATTGATTCCAATTATTAGTGCGATAAGAAGAATCACTACAATTAAAATGACTCTTTTCTTTTTTGCTTTTAATTTTTTTAAGAATTTCACGTTTTCTCCTCCTTGCATTTTTGCATTATTTTTTCTTTTTGCTCTTTTGTTTTATTGTATTATATCACCAATGTATGAAAAAATAAAGGAAAAAATCCTTAAAGTTTTATTAAGAAGTAAAATAATAGTATAATAGGTTCCATAAAACAAACCTAAACTTACGACAAAAAAAGCTGTAAAAAACTCGTTTTTATAAAAAAATCGTGAGCAAGATTGAGAGCATTTCCCAAAATTTCTCACGCAATAGATTCAATTTTTTACAGCTTTTTTATTTTATTTTTTTCGACAGATTTTCCATTTTTCTTTTAAACTTAATTTGATAGGGCTTGGATTTTTTATCTGAAATTGTTTGCCAGCTAATACAAGAGATGGATTTTGTGTTGTTAGCTGATATAGTTTCTGTTTGCCAACTATCTTTTCGAGCTTTGGTAAAATTTTTGGAATCTGTTTGTAAATCGAATTTGGTCTATGAACATCACTTCCCAAAAAATGTACCAAATCATGATTAAGCATATTCTTGGCTAGCTTTTGAGCTTTTTTCCCAAACTGACCAACAATGCTTCCATAATTTTGTTGCATTAACACACCTCTTTGAACCAAATCATAAATTAAATCTGGGTTTGACTGCATAAATGTATAACGTTCTGGATGCGCTAAAATGGGAATCAATTCAGCTCTTTGTATTTCATAAATAACATCATATAAATTAAGTGGCTGACTATTCATTGGCAATTCAAATAACACATATGGTGTATGATGAATTCTAGAAGCTTTTCCGCTTTTTATCAAGTTTACGATATTTTTGGAAAAATAAATTTCATTTGCCAAATACAATTTTACAGGCAAATTCATTTTTACTAATTTTTGCAGTAAATTTTTTCTTGCGCTTTCATCTATTTCATAATAATCTTCCATATAATGTGGTGTTAGGATTATTTCATCAAAACCAGCTTGTTTAGCTTCTTGAATTAATTCAAAAGTCTGCTGCTCTGTTTTGGCACCATCATCAATTGCAGGTAATATATGGGTATGAAAATCAATCATAATTTCCTTCCTTATTCATTTGTTTCTTCATCCTCTTCTTTAACACGGTTCATCATTTTTAATATTTCAGCTTCTTTTTTATTTTTCTTCTTACTAGAATCCAATTTTGAACCATAATAATAAGCCTCTGTAAATTTTTTTGCTGAAACTGGTATTTTGTTATAAACAATACCAGCAATTTTTCCACCTACATTTTGAATATTTTTTATAATATGTTCTAAATTATCTTTTTTGGTTTCTTTGTATGCTGTTATAATAACTGTTGAATCCACAATTCTTGACAAAATAACAGAATCTGTTACTAATTCAGATGGTGTTCCATCAATAATTACAATATCACATAACTGTTTTAAAGTTTCTATTAGTTCAATCATTTGTGGAGAAACCAATAATTCAGATGGATTTGGTGGCACATTTCCTGCAACTAATACATGCAAATTTTCAACTTTTGTTTCTTGAATATAATTTACTACATTGGTATCCGATTTTTCGATTCTATCTGACAAATAATTAGAAAGTCCTGGTTTTGGAGAAACTCCAAAAATTTTGTATTGCACACCTTTTCTCATATCTGCATCAATCAAAATAACTTTTTTGCCTGTTTGTGCAAAAGTTACTGCTAAGTTAGATGTTACCCAACTTTTTCCTTCTGCTGGAAAAGTTGAAGTAATTAATAACGTTTGCATTTTTTTATTGGTGTTCATAAATTGGATATTGGTTCTAAGTGTTCTAAAGATTTCTGAAATGGGAGATTTTGGATTTTGATATGTAATTAATTCTCTTTTCATTATCTTTTTCCTCCTTTGATTGTATTTTCTTCATGCTCATAAATTGGAATGGATACTAGAACTGGTAAATTAAATCTTTTTTCAATATCTTCTACAGATTTTACTGTTGTATCAAACACATTTACAATAAGTACATACATTCCTGCTGCTACAGCGCCTAAAAAGGCAAATACAATGATATCTTTAGTATGATTAATATTAGAAGGAATGCTAGACGTTTCTGCTTCATCAACAATATGAACATTGTTAATGCTGTATATTTCAGCAATATTTTCTGTAAATACTTTTGCGATTTCATTCGCAATTTGTGCTGCCACAGCCGCGTTTTCATTTGTAACATTAATTTCAATTAATTCTGTATCTTTGACAGAATTAACTTGAATGCTTTTTCTTAATTCTTCTTCGTCAATATCTGATTGTAAATTTGAAATAACAGTTCTTAGTATTTTTTTACTTTTCGCAAGCTCACTATAAGTTGAAACCAATTGTGAGTTCAAAGCAACATCTGTTGTTGTAATAGAATCTACATAATCTGGTTTGGCTGCATTTTCTGCCTTGGCCAAAACTAAAGTTGTAGAAGATGTATATTCTGGCATCAAAAATACGAATGTGTAAATAGCCCCTAATATGACAAAAAGTAAAATAATTAATACAATTGAAAATTTCTTATTCCAAAAAATCTGGAACAATTCTTTTAAATCAATTTCTTCCATTTTCTTTAAAGTTCCTTTCTTGACAAACTAAATCCTTTTATGTTTCCTTTTTTTCTCTTATTAGTATACCGATAACTTTGTATTTTTGCAAGGTATTTTGACAAACTTTTTAATTTTTTTGTGGCCCATCAGAAGCTTTTAAAATATGCATAAAATTTGGTAGAATTATCAATAACATTCCACTTATTATAAAAATCAAACTATACTGGAATAAAAAATGCAATAATTGTCCTGCACAATTAGTTAATACATTTGAAAATGCTTGATTTAAAATCAGAATATTTTTGACATCTATATTGTTTTGAATATATTTTTCCAAAATCAGCAAAAACCCTCCAACTGCAAAACTTGCCACACCACTGTATACAAAAAATTGATACTTTGATTTTAGATTGATAAGCACCAAAATGATGATTGCTACACTCATGCTAACAGATACAAGCCTTTTTGCTTTTTTTATAGTTTTTAATAGCTTGACATATCCTTTGTTGACATTTTCTTCATATTCATAATGGGAAATACTATTTTTATATTCCCTGGCTATGGTTTGTATGAAATCATCCAAAGCTTCTTGAGTCGCAGAAACATTGTGAGTAGCTAAATAAATTTGTATTTGACTGCTCAATTTTGCTTCGATTTGTTCTGTGGTAATTGGTTGTTTAGCATTTTCATATAAATTTGCCAAAATTTTATTGGTGTCTTGTTTAATCTGTTCTTCTGTTATGATGTTTTCCAAAACAGATTCATCCAATCCAGATGGATGAATATATTTTTCAAAATTCGACATTACATATTGGTAAGTTTCGTAGTAATAATTGGTTTGCTCTAATTTGGCTATCACATAATTTTTATCTAAAATTGTTCTTGAAATAAGTTGCAATAATATGGTTACAATTATCGTAATTGCTAAAACGAAACTTATCAACAACATAAAAATATTTTTTAAAATCCTCAATTTACTAAAAATCCTCCTTTGGCTTTTCTAGTTCTGCATATACAACGTATCTTTGTGTGGTATATCCAATATTGTTGAATGGATAACAGGTATAAATCATTAGAATTTCTTTTTCATTTTGAACAGGAACTTTGTCTACTTCTGTTTCATAAATTAGTTTCATATCGTATATTTTATAGCGATATTCTCCATAATTTGTTTTAACAATGATTTCATTTCCTAGTTGCAATTCGGAAAATCTTCGAAATATTTTTTTGGAATTATGACCCATATAAATAATGGAACCACCTTCTCCAGGAAAATAACTTCCACTTGAATGCCCAACACCTTTTTTCAAAATCTCCAATGTGTCTCCATAATAGACAGGAAGATTCGTATTTATTTTAGGAATTTCGATGGTAGCATAATTGCTTCCATATTCTGGATAATTTTTTATCTGATTTTCATCTGTCATAATGGTTGGTTCTGTTTTCTTTTTTTCGACATTAATCGTAATTTTATTCGCAATCGAAATCCATTCATCAATCTGTGCCCCTACAGATACTTGAATCGAAAAAAGAATAAAAAATAGAATAAATAAAGCAACTATTACATAAATAATAGTTGCTTTAGCAGTTTTTTTAATAATATTAAGCATTTGCTTTCTTTCTCATGATTATTACTGTAGCTAGGGCTATGGCTACTGTACCACCTATTACTAAAGCTACATTGATATTATTTCCTGTATAAGCTAGTTTTCTTCCTGCTACATAAGCTGTTGGTGAATTTGTAGCTTTTTTGGCTGCTTTAGCAGAATTAGATGAAATATTTTTTGCTGAATAAACAGGTGTTGCTGTTGAATCAATTAATTTTCCATTTTTATAAATTTCAATATTTTCATTTTTAAAAGATAATGTAACTCCAACAATGTTTGCCGCTTCATTTGCAAGAGATTTGATTTGATTTTTTTCTTCTTTTGATAACTGACCGATTCCTGTTACGCCTGCATTATCCATAATTTTAGCAACCTCATTTGCTTTTGACATAATGGCATTTGCTTGATTATCTGTTACAGGATAATCAGAAAGATATCTTTCTATTCTTATTTTATCTGCTGCTGTAGCTCCATATTTTGAACCAATGGCATATAAATCGTCTGCTAAAGTAGCATTTGTTGTTGCACAAACCATGTTTGTACCTATTATTAATAGCATTGTAAATAGTATTGAAATTACGAATAATTTTTTCATCTTAAACCTCCTATGTTATATATAAAATATTATAACAAATTATATTATCCCTTGCAATAGTTTTCAGAAAAAATTTGAAAAAAATTGCAAAATTTTGATTTTTCTTTGTTGAAAACTAAAAATTTTGTATCCATATCTCGTTTATTCTTCCATTTTGGGAATTATAGTCGAATGATATTTGATAAACAGAATCTGATTTAATCCAATTATCCATTTGTTTGATATTGGCTGGATACCTCAAACCATATTCTCGCGTGCCATTTAAAGCTCTTTTGATTTCTGCATTTTTAACTTGTTTTAAAATTTCTTGCGATTTTGTTCGAATACAAACACAATTTTCAATTGTATCTTGAAATTCATATAAATCCTCATTAGCTGTACAAGCTTCTACCAACAATCTTTTGACCGCAGAACCTTTTTGTTTTCCTTCGTATTGCAAAAATTTTTGATTCCATACAGAAACTTCTAATCCATCTAAGCCTGTCTGATTGGAAATATTGCTTTGATTATAAAAATAAAGTCCCAAACTTACAATAATAATTCCCATTAATACAGCAGCTGCTACCATTAAAGCTTTTTCTACATTTTCCATATTTTCTACTTTCTTTTTTTATTTCATGAACTTTTTATGATTTTCCTCAGCACTTTTTTCATTTGGTATAATCCGTTTTTGTACAATATTTCTATGAAATGTATATTTTTTTATCAATTCATCAAATTTCATATTGTCTAAATTTTCAAAAAATTTTTCTCGATTTTTGTCAGGTTTTTCAGATTGCACCATATTTTTGTTGTAATGAATCGCTTTTTCAAAATCAACTGGTCTTACCAGTATGGTATCTTGTATTTTTTCCAAAAGTGCCAGACCTTTTGCCGAATTTACAATAACCAAAGAAGTTCCTTTATCATCATCTAAATCTGGCAAAACATTCTCAATTCCCCAAAAATCAGCTAATGTGATATCTGAAATTCTATTTTTCTTTTTAAAAACACATTCATAACAAGAATCTCTCAAAGAAGTATTTTTCAAAAAAGCTTGCATATACAAATCTTTACTGTGTAGATTGTGAATATTTTTTACATTTTGAAATTTAATCTTTACACTCCAATGTCGCCAACCATAAATTTTACAGCGATGTTGCATTTTAGCTATTTTATCATGATTTTGCTTTTCTATATATTGCAAATATTGGTGATGTACTTTTTCAGAAGGCACTCCATGACAAATCAAATCTTGAGTATATAAATTTTCATATTCTTTTTTCAAATATTTCTTCAAGCCTTCTATTTGACAAGGTGTTCCTGTAAATAAAACCTTTCTTCCATTTTCCAAGAATTCTTCTGCTTTTTTAAAAGTATTGTTTATTCTACTTTGTACATATTTAGAGCCTCTAAATTGCTCCAATTGCTGTTGATTTTCCGCATAATCGTGAATTACATTAAAATTTTGATCAAATTTGGCGCCAAATACAACTCCTTTTTGCTCTAATATTTTTTCTGCCAATGCAGTAAAAATTCCACCAGAAGAACTGTTCTTTCTGATTTCTTCATTCTTATGATAGGCAGCAAATGCTTTTGGCTCATTTTCGATTTTTATTTTATTGGAAATGGGGCAGACTTGATTGCACAATCCGCAATCAATGCATTTTTCCTTGTTTACTTTTGGATAATAAAATCCTTTTTCATCTTGCAACATTTCGATTGCATCTGTTGGACATTTGTTGTAACATGCGTAACAACCACAACATTTTGCTTTCTCTTGTATTTTTATCATTGTTTTATCCTCTTATTTTCCTCAAAATTTTACAAATTGGTTTTTTTAATAATTTTTTTTCGTAATCATTCATAGCAAATCGCCAAACTGCAATTCCATAAATAATAGTAAAAAATATCATTTCTACTAGAATTTTGTAAACTGTATTTGCAGGAATTATCTTTTTTATTCCAAAGGAAATGGCCACAACAGCCAAAATTGGAATTGACATTTTTGCGATTTGTTTCCAAAATTCTATCATATTAATATGTGTTTTTTTATAATAAAATACATTCATAAAGATAATTTGCCCTAACGTAACTGACAATGCTGTTCCAAAAGCAGCACCAATGGCACCAAACATTTTTGCCCAAACAATGCTTACTATCAAATTAATTATAGCAAACACAATTAACACTTTGACTCTATATTGATATTGATTTTTGGCTTGTATAATATTTAATCCAACATTTTGAATCAGTGGAATGGTAAGTGGAATCATTAAAATACAAGCAATTTGGTATGCTTGCTCATAAGCTGGACCAACCCAAATGATGTTGATAAATTCTCTTCCAAACAAAATAAATCCTGTCATAATTAATGCTAAAACCAGATATTGGATTCTTCCTGTTTTGATGAAAATTTCTGTAAATTCTTCATCAGAAGCATTTCTGGCTTCCATTTGTGTTATTTTAGGTAATAAAACGCCAGCTATGGCTGTCGAAAAATTAAGATACATTTGACTTAATTGACTAGCAATAGAATAAATAGCAACTACCACAGTTCCTGAAACAATTCCTAAAATGAATTGATCAATATTCCAATTTATCTTGTCCATAATGCTATTTAAAAATACCCAAACAGAATATGCCATAATTTCTTGTAACAAAATAGTATCAATTCCACTAAATTTAAGTTTTATTTTTAATTTTATTTTGCAATACATCGAATTGATTATCAAGGTTGCTAAATTTAAAATTGTTATTAGGACAACTAATGCAATAGATTTGTAACCTAAATCTAGCAATATTATCATAATGATTGGATTTAAAATAATTCTTAAAATATTTAATATTTTAGCAAAAATGAATTTTTCATAAGCAGTTATAATTGAGCTAAATATGCTAAGTGGAAATGTTGCTACCAAATTCAATGTTAAAATGCTCATTAAAATTCTAGCTTTATGCAATTCTTGTTGTGACATGGTTGTGTGAAATAAATTGTCAACATTGATGGTTAAAATCACGCCAATTATCCCTGCTATAAGCCCAATCACGCTATAAATAATAAGAAACATTCCATGCAGTTTTTGCTCTTTTTGTTTTTCTTTTTTAGCAATATATCTAGATGTATAAATGATAATTGCATTTCCAAAGCCAAAATCCAATACTGTTAAATAAGAAATAATGGTTGATACCAATGAATATAATCCATATTCTGATTGTCCTAATTTGGTTGTTAAAATTGGTGTATATACAATTCCAATCACCATATTGAGTACAATGATTAAATAAGATAATATGGCACCTAATTTAATTTCATTTTTTTTCATGTTTATCCATTTCTAAGGCATTTGTCAAAAATAAATCTGCCTTTTTCCTCTCTTTTTCCAATATTTCATAAACTTGTGTATTATCATAATCTAAATTTTCTTTTGTTATTGTACCTTTAAATTCTCGATTTTTCAAGTTAAATTTATGAATTAATGTTTCTATTCTAGAATTCATGCTAATATTTTTGTCTTCTCGGTCAAAAACAATGAATGGTTTATTATATAAAATTGCAAAAACACAAGCATGAAAAGAATCTGTACAGATAAGAAAAGCATTTTTTTCCAAATACAAAAATTCGCTTGGTCCCGTTTGATAAAATGGACTATTTTTGTCTAATATATGAATGACTTCACAATCATTTTCTTGCGCGATTTTATCGATTTCTTGTTTTCTTTTTTCGGATAATTCACCTAAAAAATAATTCAAAATGTATCGATTGGTTTGCAATTGTTCTGGTCTTTTGGAAACTTCATCCCATTCCTTTGGCGTAAGCAACATAGTTGGATCAACCAAAACAGCGACATCTTTGCGATTGGTTAATTCTTCGACTATGTTTTGCCCTGCTTTTTCACGAACTGAAATTGCTTTAAAATCAGCTAAATTTTTTTTGACTTTTGGTCGGTATTCTTTTGGTAAATTAGAAATCCCAAAACTGGCTGAAAAAGAAATTTTTTGAGAATTTTGCGCAAAATACAATAAATCTACATCACGTAACCTTCCGAAAGTCGGATTCCATACTTGATCACTTCCTGTTATAAAAAAGTCAAACTCATTTTTTATTTTGGAAAATGGTGTAACTATTTTTTTCGAATAAACAATGTTTTTATTAAACTCTTGAAATCTTTGACTTCTTTGCTCATTTTGTGATTTATGTTTTCCCTTTAAAAAATATTTGATTCCTCTTAAAAAAAATTTATTTTTTTCATTAAATTGCGGAATATTTTTCAAAGTAACTGTGTCACAACCTTTTTTTTTCAATATGGTTTGAACCGCATAATTTTGCAAACGATTTCCATAATTGTCGTTATCTAATATGGTTATAATCCCAACTTTTTTCATATTAAAATTCCTTTCTGGCTAATTTTTTTAAGATAATGGCACAAAAATTGGTGAATTTCCACAAATAAAATAATTTATTTTTCATCCAAAAATACGAAATCGTATCCAATTTTGTAAATTTGACTTTCTCAAAATCGTATTTTTTAAGTAAATTTACAGTTTTATCAAAAATTTGCCTTCTTATTTTTTTTGGCATATGCCTTGTTCTAACATACAAAACTGAATTTAATTCACAAAATGCTAATTTCAGCAAGACTTCATCGATACATTCTGCATTTTCAAGTATTTTTTCAACCAAATAAAATTGGTCTAAATTATGAATATTGCTTTTTTTGCCTTGCCTTTTAGTAGCACTATTTTCATGTTTTACGTAATGATACAACAAATCATCCATAGCTACAAATATTTTCACTTTTTTCAAAATAAACATTCTGGTTATCATATCTTCAAAAAAATAATTTTCGGGAAAACAAATTCCAGTAAATAACGTTTTTTTTATTAATGCTGCCCATAAATATCCTTTTACTTGAAAAATATAGTCTTGCAAACCATTTTTTAAGCAAATTTTCTTAATGGGAAAATCCTTAATTTTATTGTTTTCGGTAATCAAATGATAACCACATTTCACAAAATCTGCTTCATTTTTTATGGCAGTTTGATATAACTTTTCCAAATAATCGTTTGAAACAAAGTCATCTGCATCCACAAAAGCCAAATATTCTCCATCTGCATTTTCCAAAAGAGTATTTCTAGCATTTGCAATTCCTTTGTTTTCTTGGCTAATAATCTTCAAATTTTTTAATTTATTTTGATAATCTTTTAAAATCTGCAAAGTAGAATCTGTTGAACCATCGTTTACAACAACCACTTCAAATGCAACACAAATAGTTTGCTTTACCAAAGAGTCCAGACATTTTGCCAAATATTTCTCTCCATTGTGAACTGGTATTAACACACTAATTGCGAAATCCTTTTTTAGATTTACCTTATTTTTTAATTTATATTCTTTTTCAAGATAGGTTTCTTTTATCACTTTAGAAATCTCCTCTTAAGCTTTTTGTAGTTTTCGTATCCAAGTATTTTTTTTAAAATGGAAGTGAAGTATTGTTTTATTTTCATTTTTCGTGTATACCAAGTTCCAGAAAACCAATGAATGGCAACTGTATTTTCAGTTTGATTCATGATACAGCTTTTAAAATCCAATGGACAAAAATAATCTTTGGGATACACCATTATTTCTCCCATTTTTTGTTTTTGATGCTTTACTAATCCTCGGTTTTTGAGCTTGTTTGTAATTAATACTACATTTGTTGTCAGATTAAAAGAGCCATCTTCTAGGATAAATTTTCCTTTTTGATATTCTTCTAGCATTTCTTTTACCAAAAAATGTTCTTTTTGCGAGCCAATCAATCCCGTATTTATGTATTCTTCATCTTGGAATCCAATGAAAAAAATATTGTTTAAAAACTCGTCCAAATTTTGGACAAGTTCAACATCTGTGTCCAGATAAATTCCACCTTCATTGTAAAGTGCATACATCCTAGCATAATCTGAAACAAATGCATACTTTTTATTTTCATAGGCTTGCTTTACATAATCGCAGCATTCTATGTCAAAATTCTCTTCATTCCATTCTTTAATTTCATAATCTGGACAATATTTTTTCCAACTTTTAATATATTTCCTTACTTTTTTCGGTTTTTTATTTTTTCCAAACCAACAATAATGTATGATTTTTGGTATCATAATTTGAATTTAATCTCCTATTAAAATTTAACTTTCAATTTTTCCAAAAAATACTGAATCGCATAGATGTAAAAAATCACCGTAATTGTGGAAAATGTTACTACAGTACTAAAAAAGTTATCTCTGAATGAATGTAAAAATAAGCAACCTATATATTTGCAATAAATAATTAAACTCACATCAATTCCTTTAGATAAATTTTTGTATTTGACTTTTTTGTAATATAAAGACCAAATAATTACCAACATAATTTGACAAATATATACTCCTGCCATTCCAAAATCTTGATAAAAATTTCGAAATGAAGTATATACATTTCCTGAAGAGTTTCCCAAACTCCTAAATTCTAAATGCATTTTATAAGGATTAATGATACCAAGTTTGGCTAATGTACGATTGATTCCATAAAAAGTTTCTTTGCCAAATATTTCTGATTCTGCAATCGGGCTTTCTAAATATATATCAAACAGCTGAATGGAACCACCAAAATACAATGTAATGTAAGAAACAATATCCGAATCATTTTTTCTTCCAACAATACCTCTTAAATTTGAAAAAATCACCATAGCAATTACAATTAAACAAACGATTTTGCTAATTTTTCCTACTTGTATTTTATTTTGTTTTTCGAAAATCGTATCATCTAGTATTTTCCACATCACGATGCTTCCTAATATGAAAATGATTAACCCATATCTTCCACCAGACAATAAAGATACCAGCAAAAACAAAAAGATAGAAATATAATATTTAAAATTTCCTTTCTGTTTATTGTTATCCTTTGTTTTTTTAGCCATCAACTTGTTTCTAATCAAAATATATATGCTGATAAAAGCAATGATATTTGAAATTTTAACTAATTGATTTACATAAGTAGGTATTCCTGAATCTAATTCTCCATAAGCCGTATTGGTTCTGTAAAAATTCATCAAATTAGAAAAATTCGAAAAACGTGAAATACCTCCTACTGTTTGAATCACATAATACAAATATAACAAAACACAAATCAATTGAAGTAAAACCAAAAATTTATATTTAGTAGTGTTTACCTCAACTTTTGATAAATTGTTGGCTTCAGCTTTTTGTCTTTTCTTAATACAAACACGAAGCACAAACAAAGAAGTTATGGCAAAAGCCAATATCCCCAAAATAACAATACTTACTGTTTTCATACTCAAATCTATCTTCCAAGATTCGATATTATAAATCGCACAAACTGTTGTGAGCAAATACGATTCACAAATAATCGCTGTTGGCGAAAAGAAATCTTTATCTAAATACAAAAAAATAATAAAAATTAATATTAATACAATAAGCAAAAAATAAATCATGATTTTCTTCCTTTCAAACCAGTTCTAAAAATCGATGCTTTTGTTGTAAAAAACATTCCCCTAAAGATTTCATTTGCTCCTTATTTATTTCTAAATTTGTTTAACATTTTGATTGGAAACATCCCAACAATCAATGGTTTTAAACAATATAGATAATATTTAGGTAACAATCTCATTTTTTTAAAATTTTCGATTTTTATTTTATATTCATTGATTCTATATTTATATTTTCTTCTTCCATATGAATTTTTATCTTCTCTAAAATTAAATAATTTTTCTTGAATGGTGTACATTTTAATCCCTTTTATTTGCATACGCATAAAAACATCATAATCTTCATTTCGATAAGTTTTGGGTATATCTCTATAATTTCCTACCATATCATAAGCTTTTTTTCGAACCATAACAGCTGGATGAACAATTGGATTACTGAAAACAAAATCTTTTTTAGTAATTAACTCATGATAAGTTCTTTCTCCATAAATACCATTATCATCAAAAACATTGATATTACAATTTACCACATCAAAATCTATGTTTTCATCTAAAAATTTAACTTGTTTTTCAAGTCTTTTCGGTAAAGAATCATCATCACTATCCATTCTAGCAATATATTCTCCATTTGCAACATTCAAACAATGATTTAATGTATACGCCAGTCCTCTATTTTTATCATTTTGTATCCATACTATGCGATTATCTTTATACTTTGTTTGTATATTATCAAATGTATCATCTGTGCAACTATCATTACATATGATAAATTCGAAATCTTGAAAAGATTGATTAAGAATTGAATCAATTGCTTTATTTATATAGTTTTTCGGTGTATTATATACTCCCATTATGACAGAAACTTTTGGCATTTGTCTACTCCATTCTTATATCACTTATTTTAGAATCTATGCAAATTTTATTTTCTTCTATAGCCGTATTTATTTTTTCACAAGCTCCTATTACTGAATTAGCACCAATTGAAGTTCCTTTTAAAATAACTACATTGCTACCAACCCAGCAATTATCCTTTATCACTACTTTATCTGATTTGAATCCTTGTTCTTTAATCAATTTATCTCGATATTTAAATACATGATTGTGATCGTATATTTTTACATTTTCACCAAATAAACAATTTTTTCCAATTTTTATAAAATCTTGAGCATTGATAGAACAATGGTTATTAAAAAAAGTTCCATCTCCAATTTCCACATTTGCTCCTTCTTCAATCATCAAGGAAAATCCTTTTCTAAAATGAACTTTTCTACCAAATTTAATTTTTTTTCCATAAATTATTTTATAAAAAACTTTTTTTATTGTACACATAATATGATAATAAATTTTTAAAATTAACATTAGCTATTATAAACTCCTCTATATTTCTGAGCCATTTTTTCTGTATTAAATTCTCGCAAAACATCCTCTTTGGCTTTTTGGGTAATTTGCTGATACGTTTCCAAATTTAGATTTTGTATAATTTGTTTATAATGATTGTTTTTCATCACAAATCCATTTTTCCCATTTTGTATCACATCTTTATTTCCAATACAATCACTTACTACACAAATTTTTCCTAAATACATTGCCTCTAATAAGGCAATTGGCAAGCCTTCCCAAAGCGAAGTTAGCAAAAAAATATCATTTTGATTAACAATTTCCAAAACCTCTTGCCTTGTTTTCCAGCCAGTAATCACAATATTTTCACTTGTTAATTTATGTTTTAATTCTCCATCTCCAATCCAAGTAAATTGAATATCTGGAAAATCTTTTGCTATTTGGTTAAACAATTCTGGATTTTTTTGATATCCAATTCTTCCACTTGTGCAAATTTTTAAATTCGAAAAATCAATTTGCCTTTGCTTTAAATTGCTAATTTGCTGCTCCATACTTTCTAAATCGATTCCATTGTTAATGCAAATTGAATTTTTTCTTAGACTTAATGCTTCTTGATATTCACCTTGTGAACATCCAATAATCGTGCAATTTCGAAATGCAGCAATTTTTTCTATCCCCCAATAAAAAGCTCTTTTCATTGGGGAATCATTTTTCATTAAAAAAGCAAAACCATGCGGATTATACAGTAGTTTCATCTTTTTCCCATTTGCTGCAAATCTTCCAATAAATCCAGCTTTTGAGGAATGTAAATGAACACAATCTGGTTTTACTTTTTGAATTAATTTTTTCACTTCAAAAAAAGCTTTCCAATCTTTTTTCCAGTTTATGTTTCTTGTAAAATTTTTTATTTCTATAAATTTTACTTTATCATCAAAATATTTTTCAAAATCTTTTGGTGTTTGATTTCTTTTTGCGTATGCAATTGTAATTTCAAATTCGTCACTTGTATTTTTAACTAAATCTACTAAAAAGGAGAAAATGCCACCACCAAATGCTTCTACAATATGCAATATTTTCTTCTGGCTCATTTAAACAGCTCCCTCTTTTTTAATAACGTTTTTTACAGTTTTATTCAGTAATTGTAAATCCAAAATCAGAGAATTACTTTTCCAATATTCTAAATCCATTTTTAATCTGTTGTCAAATGTCACACTATTTCTGCCATTTGCTTGCCAATAGCCTGTTAAACCTGGCTTGCATTTGATTATGTAATCATAATAATTTCCCATTTCATCTTTTTCTTTTGGTAAATATGGTCTTGGTCCAACCAAGCTCATTTCGCCTTTTAACACATTAATAAATTGAGGAAATTCATCTAAACTTGTTTTTCGCAAAATTTTACCTATTTGGGTTATTCGTGGGTCATTTTTCAATTTTTTATATTTAGTAAATTCAATCCTTAGCTCTTCATTTTCTCTTAGCATTTCTTCTAGCTTTTTATCTGCCCCAACAATCATAGTTCGAAACTTGTACATTTTGAATTTTCTGCCATTTTTCCCAATTCTTTCTTGAGAATAAAACAAAGGACCATTTTCTTTTGCAATCAAATTTGCTATGTAAACACCAATTGTTAATGGTAATAATAACAATAACCCCAATATTGAACCAACAATATCAATGCCTCTTTTCATATATTGTTTTAGTTTTAAGTTGGTTGTATTTTCGACTTGATTCACAGATTCAAGTCCTGGTAATTCTAGCAATATCTCATTAGAAGCATATTCTATTTCAAAATTCTTAATCTCCATATTCCCTTCATACCCCTTTTTCATTCGCAAAATTATAATCTAAAATTCCTCTTTTATTAATTTTAACATATGTTTTTACAGTTTTCAATATTTATCTACAATTTTACGTAAAATATTTGTGTCCTTATCATAACTCCAAAATATTCTACCTATTCTCGCAGTTTTCTGCAGTATTTTACAATTTTTATTTGAAAAATAGAGAGCATATATATTACTTCTTTTCCAAAAACAATATATATACTCTCTATTTGAAAATTGATTTTTTTAGAATAAAACTTTATAATACCTTTTATTATAAAATAAATTGATAAAAACGGTCTTTTTTTATAACCTTAAAAACTCTTTTTTTCTAGAACCTCAATTCGACTTCCATGATCTAAAATTCTTAACTCATTTCTTTGTATCCTATTTTCTAGATTTTCCATATCTTTATTTTTTAAATCTTCTTTTTCTTGTTGTAAAGAAATGTAATCCAAAATAATATCAAGCTTTCTTTGAACCTCGAACTCTATCATAATTCCCAGTTCTTTTATTTTTTGTTCTAACTCGGTTTTCATATCAGCCATTTCTTGTCTTAGCTCAGCTTTCATGTCAGCCATTTTTTGTTCTAGCTCAGCTTTCATGTCAGCCATTTCTTGTCTTAGCTCGGTTTTCATGTCAGTCATTTCTTGTCTTAACTCAGTTTTCATGTCAGTCATTTCTTGTCTTAGCTCGGTTTTCATATCAGCCATTTCTTGTCTTAGCTCGGTTTTCATGTCAGCCATTTCTTGTTCTAACTCAGCTTTCATATCAGTCATTTCTTGTCTTAACTCAGTTTTCATGTCAGTCATTTCGTTTTTTAGTTCATGTTTCGTTTTTTCTATTTCGTTTAACAAATTCTCCATTTTTATCACCTCCTATCTACTATGCTATTTTAACATGTTTTTTTTATTTTTGCAAGGTTTTTTTGTTAAATGTTTTCTCATTTTCTCGACATTTTTTACGCAGAAAATATCGAGTCATTTTGTCCAAAAAAATATATTTATAATAAAAAAATCTAGGAAATTTGGAACATAAAAAAAGAGCTTTTTGCTCTTTAAAAAACTATTTTCTATTTATTAAATCCTGTAGCAGTCACCATTCCAGAATGTTCTGCACTTACTTGATACGCATGATTCGAAGAAATTGAATAAAAGATTCCTCTTATTGTTTGTGAAATCGTGGTATTGTTATTTTTGGCTGTGCAACCAAAAATGTCCCCTTCTTTCATTAAATAATCTTCTCCTTCTTCCTTCATCAAAACTTCCAAGATTTGAGAAGTATAAATTGAATAATAAACATTTTCCCCTATTACTTCCCCTTTTGTCCAAGCAGTTTTTTTGCCTACATTTTCATCCAAAGACTTCAATTCCATTTCAATATCATATGAATTTCCTGTTGCATTCAAACTATTGACTAATTTTTCATAATTGGCAACTGTTATTTTGCCAATAGCTCTTGAATTATCCACAAAATCACTCACTGCTGTTTGTACTGCTAATTGCGAAATATCATCTGCTCTTTCAGAAACAGATAACATTGGAAAAACAAACATCAAGACTACTGCTAAAAAAATAGCAATCACTGTCATTAGGGTATCTCCCATTTTTCTCTTCCTTTCTTATTCAATTCTTTACTTTATAAGTTATGATAATTTTTGAACTTTCCTGCGTGCTTCCTGTTATAGTTTCAATTCCATTTTCAGTAGAAATGGTCTCTCCTGCATAAGAATATTCTACAAAGCTTTCTTCAAAAGTTTTATCTCCATATGTTTTTAAAAAGCCACCATTTCCTATTTTACTATAATCTACTAAAGTATTATTAATGTATCCTTTTGTTCCATTTAAAAAATAGTCAATTCTAGCTCTTGTATCTTCATCTGTGCTGCCTGTCCATGGTGCTTCAAACATATAAGCTTTATTGCTTTCCTCATTATAGATTGATTCCTTTAATTTCTTTAATTCGTCATTTCCGTCTAATCTTGTAAGAGCTGCTGCTGCTGCTCTTGCTATTTTACTTTCAATATTGACATCAAATAATTGAATTAATGAATTATCGCTATCTACAATTTTGACAGCATAACTTTCTTTGTAATAACGATAAAGTGTTGGTATAATGGTAGAAATATCAACATCTCTTGTTGTTACATCTCCACTTGAAATTTCAATATTGTCATAATATTTTGTGGTAGAGACTGAATCTAGCAGCACATTTGATGTGGTCGATAATTTGTTAATTAAGTACATAGAATATGAAAAACCTATTACAAATATTAACATACTAAAAGCCATCATAAAAGCTCTTGTTACATTTTCCATAATCTACCCTCTTCTTAGTATTGAATTGTTATTTTATTAACTAAACCACTTGAACCATAGTCTAAATTCACAGTATAAGTATGTGTAGAGACAATACTTTTTCTAATCTCTCCAAGTTTGTCTATATTACTTCCCTCTGCTGTAATATTTTCATTATTTTCATTATTTAAAATAACCTTTGGTAATTTAGAAGGTTCGTCTTTATTTTCACTAGCATTTGAAATAGCAAATGAAATTAAAGATTTTACTTCTGAACCCATTTTTTCGTCTGCATATCTTTCAAATTTTTGATTAAACATACTGATTTCTGCTGTATCTAAATTAGAAGTCGCATCATTGCTTGTTGCATTATTAAAAATCGTTACTCCAAATGCAATCAGCATAATGGTTATCAAAACAGAAGCTGCAATAATCAACGCTTTTGACGCATTTTCCATAATTTTATAATCCTTTCAATATTCTTTTATTTTGTAGTTGAAGTAGTTTTATCTTCACTTCCTGATTTACCATAAACTACAATATTACATCCATCAATTAATCCATCTGGTCCATCTGTTTCAAATGTTACCATATAAGTTGTAGTATTTTTAATACTTGACATATCCACCGTTTTATCTGATTCAGAGCCTTCTCCGCCAAATTCAACTACTCCAGTAACTTCTATTATTCTATCTTCATATTCTTCATTGTTTTTCTTAATCATATTTACTAAAGTTCTTACTTGTTGCCCTTTGATTCTTCCATCATAAGCTTCAAATTGTGCATTATGAGCAGCAATTTCTTGTACACTTAAATCTGCTTTTCCAGATGTTGAATTTGCATTATTAAATACAGCTACTCCTAATCCAATAATTAAAATCGATAATAGTATAGCTCCTGCTATAATTAATGCCTTTGACGCATTTTCCATATCTTTTCCTCCTTTGTTTTACATCAAAATTTATTTAATACAATTTTGTAAATATATTAAAATCTAATTTTCAGTTGCTGCAAATGTCATTTCTGCTATTTTGCCAGTTTCTTTGTGATATTTCATATTAGTACATTTAAAATGAACTTCTCCAAAATACTTCGTAAAATCCCCTAAACCTGTTTTTTGCAAAGCTTCCATTGGATATGTTTTATCATTAATCATCATATGAACATATATTTTAACACTTGATTTTTCATCTGGTAGATACATGCCATTTTCATCTTTGAGTAAACCAATTTTTTCATTATGGTTAATTGCTTTATTAATGACGCTTGTAATATCTGTTCCAAAAATACTTTCTTTATTATAAAATTCATATTCCGAATTAAACTTTTTGGCTTCTGTTTTAGCAATTAACATCTGCTTATAATTCATATAAATTCCTATCATACTGGCTAAAAATATTAATACCAAAATAAAAAAAGTTTTCTTCATATACTATCCTTTTCTTTTGATTATAACACATTCAAAAAATCATTTCAATCTTTTTTTCAAAAAAATTTTATTTATTTTCTACTGCTTCAAATTTTATTTCATTAACCTTGCCAGTTGTTTGATTATAGCTTATTCCATTACACTTAAATCGGTATTGATATTGTGTAGAATTCTCCTCATTTCTAGCTCCATATTCTTCAATCAGACTTTGTCCATTTTCGCTATTATAAATATAAATATAAATATTTCGATTATTTTTCAAAAAATGGTCTTTTGGCAAGTTTGAGTTTGGCAAAATAGAATATGTTTCGCTCCCATCATTTACTTCAACTGTAACACTATTTTGTTTATCATATCCATTTTTTTTATTAATATCATAAGCAAGATTGGCAACTGTAATCACATCAAAAAAATTGTTGTCGTTTTTATCGTATATTTCAAATTGCCCATTAAATTTGGTTAATTCGTTATTTGCAATTTGGTTATCATATTGCGCGCTCATTTTTCCAGCTTTTCTCAAAACCAAAACCATGAAACTAATAACCATGATACCAATTAAAACTCCACCAGCCATTAGCAAAGCTTTTGAGGCATTTTCCATTTGCTATTTTCCTTTCTACTCTTAAATTTCTTCAAAGCTTATTTCATTGATTCTGCCTTGGTCTGAATATCCTAATTTTGTACATTTGAATTTTCTTAATTTTAAATCATACAAAGCTGACCTAAATTCTGCTTTTGTCCAATTATCGCTCTCAGTTCTTTTAGACTCCGAATTTTTCACAACTTCTGATAAAGTATCCACAACACTTAGCAAAGCTCTTAAATCCGCTTCACCTGTAGCATTTCCATCTTTCGTAAGTTGCATCGTAGTAGCTATTTTTTTGCAAGATTGATTTTGAGTTTTCAATTGAGTACTTTTATCAAAATTGCTAATATCTTTATATGATTTGCTTAGAAACTCAAATTCTACATCTTCTACATCTTCTACATCTTTTAATGTTACGTTTGAACAACCTTTATCATTAGCATATTTCAGTTCTTTTCCGTTTTCATTCATATGATAAACTTCAATTGATTCCTGCAAAGGTTTATCTTGTTTCAAACTTACTGTTACTTTTACTTCATAACTTGCATCTAACATTTTTTTTTGAATTTTGTCATTGTTGCTCAAAGCTTTATTCAGGCAAGAAATAACATCTACGCCATACATTAAATTTTTATCATAGGCTTCATATTCTTTGTTAAATTTCTCTTTTTGTTCGGCTAAAAGCTCTTGGTCATTTGCTGTTGCCCAAGTTCCCATTCTCTGAAAAGAAAATGTGATAAACGCAACCACTAGCATAGCTAGCAAAACACCAGCAACAATAATTAATGCTTTACTTAATGAAGTATCCATATGTATCCTTTCCTAAAGAAGGCATCACCCTTCTTTAAAAATCATCCTTTTTTCTAGGAAGACAGGACTCCGCCCTTTTTTCCTAAGACCTTCTTTCCCGCAAAGGGACCATCGACTGGTCCCTTTTGAATCCTCCAGTCATCTCTGTTTACAAGCAATTCCTGCTTTCGTTTTTATATCAAATTCACTTGCGTGATTAACGCGCAGTACAAACTAGTTTTTATCATAAAACTGGGGCAAACCAATGCCTCACCGGCTGAGGTGCTGAGGTCAAGGGGATGGCGTCCCCTTGCAAGGATTTCTAAGGAATAGTGTTCCTTAGAAATCAGTTTTGCGCCCCTACATCGCAGACATCGTATTAAATGCATTTGTCATGCTTATTAAGCCAATAGCACATAATGGAACAATCAAATAACCAACAAATAAAACTACCATTGGAGCAAATCCAAATAATTTTCCAATCATAGATTTCCTTGAAATCAAACGTTCATTTGACTCTTTTCTTTTTTCTTGATAATAAGCTCTTTCTGTGTCTAATTCATCAAATGCTTCTCGAATTGGAATGGATTCAACTGCTGATTGCAAACCTTCGACAATTCGAATTAATTGGGTAAATGTTAATTCATTTTTCAATTCTTGTAACGCTTCCCAAGCTCCACTTTCAAAATTATTCACACATCTAGAAATTGGCTCTTTGAAAATATTAGCATATCTTTCAAGCCATTCTAAAATCATTTCAACATTCACTCTTTCGATTTTCATTAACATCAAAATAATGGTTTGGAATTGCATTACCTCATTTTCCATTTCCATTTGTCTCATTTTTTTCTGGAACATTAATAACCCAATTGGTCCATAATAGCCAATTGCAGCTATTATAAAACTGATTAGTAATTCAAACCATTTTAAATATTGAGATTGTACAATTTGCAATTTATCCCAAATTCTTTGTACTGTTACGTCCATTTCTTTTTCTGTCAATTCTCCATATTCTTCTGATTTTTGAATTGCTCTTTTCAAATCTTTCTGTGTGACAGAAAAATCATTTTTAAATTTATCCAAAAATACATTATCATTTTGGGTTTTTTGCATAGCAGATTTTTCTTCTCTTTCTGACATATTTCCCAATAAATTATAATCACTTGTTGGTTCTTTATATACATAATTAACAGCATATTGATGTGATGTAAATATAATAAACATTGCTGCTAAAAATGAAACAATAGAGCAAGTCACTCGATTGATATAAAGCCATTCTATTTTTAGTTTAGAAGCATTGTCTTTTAATAATGTAACTACTTTTCTATATTCTTTTGTTCCATTTTTTGGCATAATATAATCAATGAATTTTTTGATAGGTTTTTTCTTATACAACTTCTTTTGCCATGGATTTTCCGTATTTTGAGTAACATGAGTATTTCCATTTTCTTTTAAGGTACGCACCAAAATATAGCATACAATGGTAATAATCACAATCGCCATTTGTGCTAAAAATCCGAGTGTTCCATTATAAAATTGTCTTGTAAAAGCAAATTGTGCAATTGCCCAATTTTTCATCACATCCAAAAATAAAATTGGAATGGCAGCAATCATTGATAAACTTTGGAACACATAATCCAATTTATCTCTTTTCAAAATTTCTAATTGCATTTCTTGAACAATATTATTCAAATTTTTTAAATATAGTGATGCGCCGTCTTTGTCTTTTCGATCACCAAATTCTTTCGTCAAATAAGAAACTCCCGCAAATTCTTTCAAATAACTATTTGGCGCAATATCATAATATTTTTCTAATTCTGTTTCTGGATCATCTGATATTAAAACTTCATAAATTTTTTCTACTTGTCTGGAAACTTCTACTTCATCGTTTTGAGCAACTTCATACAAAGCTTCTTCTACCATATTATATTCATGATAACTATGTCTCATTTCCCCAAACATATCAACTTGTTGCTTCAATATTTGGTTATCGATTTTATCTACCATACTTTCCATAAAAGTTTCTATGAAAAATAATTCAAATAAAAATAGAGTCAGCATTAAAATTGTATTGTGTCTTGCCAAATATATAACAATTGCTGTTAACGGAATAATCACCAAAAGTCCTTTTGAAACAATTTGTGCCGTCTGTTTTCTCGTCAAATATTCATCTTCTAAATTGATGATTTCTAGTCTTCTTCTAATTTTTGAAACATATCTTTTTAAAATCGGAATTTTAAGACAAGAAATATATATTTTTTGGTAAAATATATCCGCACTAAAACTTTTGGTTTTCGTTCCTTCTACCAATTGCGCTATGTATTTTGTTTCTTTTGACTTCAGCTTATTATTTACAATTACAAAAGCAATGATAATAACGCCTAATAATCCACCAGTAACAATCATAAGATACATCAGCATTTGATTTGTCATATATTTTTCACACCTCACTTTCTAAGGTCTTTTTCTTAAATTAATCTTCTTCTAAATTAATTTTTCCTAATATCGTAGATTTTTTTGTTCTATTTTTCATTTCATTTTTGTTTTGGGTTGGTTTTGCCTTTGGTCTTGGCATTGTTTGGGAATTCTGATTTTCCCTTTTTTTACGTATTTGTTCTGTTTGTTTAGAATCTGGTACTTTTTTTGCCATTTTATTTTTGGCTGATATTTTCTTCACAGGCGTACTAGAAACCAAAATCGTTTCTTGTGGCAAATCTATCTCTGATTCTTCCTGCCCTGACTTCATTTTTTGTGGTTTAATTCCCCAATTTCTCTCCAAAAATTTGTCAAATCCAGCTATATCAGAATCTTCCATATTCATTCTCATTTCTTTAATATTGGTATCACTAATTGGATTTGTAATCACATAACTATCATTTACATATTCTAATATATTGCGGTATTGATACAATTCTCGGTTAGTAGATTTACCAAAGTAAATCGCTGCATTATCCATGAATTTATCCATTTTTCCTTCTAATGTTTTTTCATTTCTATGGTCAAAGGTATATTCATTTTTTTCTTCTACTGGAATACATTCTGTAATTCTTTCAATATATCTGACACCACGAAAGTCTTTGACTAAGTGAATATCAAAATTTAAAACTTGTACAACTTGTTCTTCTGCAGTTCTTTCGTCCTTGAAAACACCTGCACGAAGCATTGAGTTACGAAGAGCTGTTACTAAATCTGGAAAAGTTTTTGCGTGGTGCGTAAATAAGGTAAATTTAGACGCAACCTGTGCAGATTGAATCATCCAAGATGCTACGGGGTCTGTTGCAACCTCTCCGGATGATGTTTACAGAACCGTCAGTTTTTTTCTGAACGTCCAAACAATCTTGACCAGAAATCGTTTCTGTCTCACGCATTGACAAAATATTTCGTGTTGGATAAATTTTTCTTAAATGAAGCTCAAACGCAGTTTCTGTGATACGAAGATTCATCGTTTCATAAATATTTTCAATCATCGCCATTAACATTGTGGTTTTTCCGGCAACCTTGTTCACCAGTAAGAGAAATAATTCTGGCACCTTTTACTAAATATTTCAACAATTCAATGGCTTCATCTTTTCCTTCACATCTAATAATTTGTTCCAAAGTGGCACGTTTTACGTCAAATTTTCTGACGAAAAATGCCCAAGTTTCTGACATACTTGGTCTAACAACAACGACACGAGAACCGTCTTTCATTTCATTGATTTTATAACCATTTGTATCAGACAACTGTCCTGGATTGTTGTATTTGTAAATATTTTGACAAACTCTTTTTAGTTCTGCTTCTGTTCCAAAAGATAAGAACGCCAAACGAATGGATTTACCTTGGAACATAATCCAAATACTATCACACGCTCTTGGAATTTTCGTTTCCATAGCTTGTCTTAAATACTCGCTATCGGTTTGGGCAACTTGGCTTAGAAAACTTTCTGGAAGCCCAGATACACCACCTGAAATACCATCGATATTCATATCGCGCACTTCATCAATTGAGCTAAAACCTTTGTATTGTTGATAAATTCTTTGTACAATCACTTCTAGTTTATCACTAAAATCTAATTCAAAATTTTCTTTTTCATAAATATCATCAATTTCTTCTGCTGTAATGACATAACATGGTTTGGATTCACCAGCTACATATTTTAAAGTTGCTAAATTATATTTTTTAATCAATTCTGTTAAAGCTTCATAAGCAAAACTTTTTTTATATTCATGAAGTAAAATGTCAAATTTATCTTGGGCTGTTAAAAGAGATGGCACATCAAAAGGTAAAACTCTTGTAATATTGGTTTCATCAATGCCATATTCTTTTGAAAGCAAATCATAAATTAATTCCTTTACATATTTTTTATCATTAACATCTCCATATGTACAACCTTTTAATGCTTTTTTCAATTCGTATTTTTTATTTTTTCTTCTTCTTAATTCTTCTTCTGATAAACCAATATCATAAAGGTTAATTTTGGTGATTTCATCTAACCTTCTTTTAACAAATTTAACCATTGTTTCAAAACTATATGTTTTGTCATCTACAGATACTTCTTCATCAACAACTTCTTGTTTATTCTTTTTAATTAAATGGATTACCGTAATGAATACAATTACGATTATCACAAATATTAATATCATATTTGTTATCATCTAAAAGGCTTCCTCCTTTTCTTTTTAAGAATGTGATACCTTACTATATTTTATTTCTTCAAACTTATTCATAATTCTTTTGGCTGAATCTGCTACTGATTCTAAAAATTGTGAATTAACATCATACGCTTTTTTCGAGCTTCTTGTATTTAAGAAAAAATTAGCAACACTTGCCTCACTTGCCGCCTCTAAAAAACCTGCATTATACATAATACAAGCAAGCTCTTTATTTTTTATATAAGTGGCAACGTTTTTGGCATTATATTTACAATTTTGACTTGCATTTGCCAATAATGGAATGATGTTTTTTCCTGCTACTTTTGTTAAATTATCTTTATTTTTGGCATATTGATTAATCTGTTTCAAATTTTGTGTCATTGTATACATAATTACATCCGACATTTTCAAGATTTTCTGCGTTGATTGTCTTTCCAATGTTTTTGACAAATCTACAATCACTAAATCATAATATTGATTTGCTGCTCTTATTAATTCTGGATACAATTGCAATGTTTTTTCATGTTCTGATAAATTTTTAGTTTTCAAACCAAGTAAAATATCCAATCTTTCTTTAAAAACAACTCTTGTATAATTTGAAATAATTTCTGGTGTTGTTTTATTACTCACAATTGCACTCATTAATCCTTCTGTCCCAGAAGCCAAATCCAATTTTCCTTGATTTAACACTTTTTTAATTTCCTTGTTGGCATCTGCTTTCCAAAAACATCTTTGAATTGTATCATCATCTAAACTCGCATCAATCACCAAAGTTTTATAATTATGTTCTACAGACATATAGGTAGCTATTGCTACAATAGACAATGTCTGCGCTGTTTCTTTTTTACTTCCACTCCAAAAACTTAAAATAGCCAAGCTCCATATCCTCCATTTATCAATCTAACGCTTTATACGCCTTTTTCACTTTTGCATTTCCTTCTCCACTAATTTCTTCTGCCAAAAACAAAATCGAATCCACAAACACATTGCTCAAACCCTTCATCTGAATTCTTCCTGACCTTTGATTTATAAATATAGCATTCAAATCCGCTGTTTCAAATGGGAAAAATATAATATTTTTCTTATCCCAATTTACTTTATAATCTTTTGCCAAATAATTCAAATATTGATCCTCTTCTGCTAACATACTTGTTGTATAATAAATTTTAGTTACTTTTGCGCCTTGCTCAATATTAGCCAAAATCTGTACACCTCTTTTTAAATGATAAACATCAAAAGAAGTAACCAGATAATGCTTATCTTCTTTTGTTACACCAAATTTTTGATAAGCAATTGCTCGATCAATGTCTAATAAAACAATATCATATTCTATTGCTCGTCCTAACGTTGTGCTTTGGTATTGTCTAATTGCCTCAAAACTCTCAAACCCAATGGCAACATCAATTTGCTCAAAAGTTGTTATATATTGTTTATCTTGCACCATGGTAGGAACAATATATCTGCTTTTTTTCAAAATTGTTGTATCAACTAACAAGACTTTTTTGCCCATTAAGGTTAAGATTTTTGCAACATAAATAAGCATATCCGTTTTATCATAAGCGCCTAAAAATATATATTTTTTCATTTGTGCCTCCTCACTTACTGATTACTCTGTTTGTACTCCTATACTATCTGTTCCTTCTAACGAACTAACAAATTCTTCCCTTTTTGCTTCTCTTTTTGAAAGTTCTTCTTGTAAACCTGATTCTACCGATTCTTTCATAGAACTGTAATAATCCGATAATGCTGAATTAATATGATTAATTCTTTGCTCTACTTGTTCTTGTGTATCATATCGATCTTTCAAGCTCTGCTTTGCCTCATCTCTAATATTTGGATTTGCATAAATTAATTTCAGTACAGCTTCACTTGGTGGATAAGTTACATCTGCTGCTTTTTGTCTTCCCGCTTCTGTATACATTGTTGCATACAATTTAGACCCTGGTAATGTATACGCTTCTACGATTGCATTTCCTAATGTCAATATTTCATCTTCTGTCATTTTAAGCCAAACCGTATCTGCATTTGTGTAAACAACTTTCTTTTTGCTTACTACAATATAATCTTCCCCTTCTGGCAATTGAAGTCTAATATCAATGTAATCACCATTTTTAAGCAAAGTTGGAAGAATAATCATATTATATTCTTGCATCCTTTGGTCTTTTGTTGTTTGTTCATCCATTTCATCTAACATATCTTTTGTCATAATTGTTCCAGCTGGCACATTGGTTTTGACAACCATTTTCTTTTGTTTTGGATTTCCATCAGAATCATATTTTTCTATGATTTCTCCTGTTTTTTCATCAACGAATTCAAAATCCATATCTGAAATAATTTCTCCTTTGCTTATGCCAGTTTGTAATGTATCGATTGAAAACGAATCCAGTGTAACTTCCGTTCCTGACTGTATATCTTGTTTTGCCACATACACCTTTTTTTGTGTTTCAGAAGCTGTACCAAACTCGGATTTTATTCCTTGCATTTTATATAATAAAAAGATAACCACTACACCCATTAGAATTAAACCTACTAGAAAACCGATTAACCCTGCATTTCTAGCTCTTCTCTGCATTGGATTCATTGCCATAATAAGACCTCCTAATATTTTTATTTTACAAAAATTTATAATATTACAAAATATCACTCTATTTGATTGTACTACACAACTAGATTTTTATCAACATTTTTAGATAATGTAATACAAAAGAAATGATATTGTAACAAAATTGTAATACAAAATCCCATTTTTTACTTTTGTGTTTCTAACTTAATAAACTTTATAAAACGAAAAAAGAACATCTTAGATGCTCTTTTTATTTTTCTTGTTTGGTATATTCACTCAAATCTGGTAAAGCAACATCTTCCTCTGTTACTTCACCAACTTTAAATTCATAAAATTTCTCAATTTTTCCTATTTTGTCTTGATTAGAATCTAAAACAACCATCGAACAATATAATGGCAAATGTGTTTTTAAATCCATGATAATCACTTCTTGTTTGGTAATAATTTTATAACAAATCCTGCCTTGATATTTTGTTAAAAGAACAAAACGCATTTTCAGAATTTCTGCTAAATTTAATTTATTTCCTCTATAAGTCGAAAGAACAATATTTGGAAGATTCATCAAAAAATTATCATTTTCCAAATAACTTGGATTTTCATATCTATTTTTAGAATTCAAATCCAAAACATAGGTTTCGCCATTTTCCAAATTTTTCCATTCACAATATTGTTCAATTTCATCATTTCCATATATATGTTTTACAATGTTTTCTTTGACAAATGTTTTTTGTTCATAAGTTATATCTTCCATCATTTTTAATGTCACACCATATTCTTGATTTTCTTGTTTTTTAAAATCCTCAATTGCCACATACATTTGATGTATCACAAAAAGATGCTGTAACTTAACTACCAAAAATATCACAAAAATAATAACAACAATTTTGATTAATAATTTTTTTAAATCTTCTCTTAATCCTGATTCTTCCATTTATTTCCTACACTCATTCTACTATAATTTTAATTTGATATTGAAAATCTCGATTGTTTTTATCTTTTATACCAAACTCATATAAGCAATTCCCTTTTTCTTCAAAAAATACATTTCTATCTGCTGATACATTAAATGCATTATCGTGACTTTGCATTTTATTTAAATCAATTCGATTTTTACTAATCTCTCTTACTATATTTCCTGTTCCTACTACTAATTCCATTTTTTCTCCTTGTTTTAAGTGCAACGTAGGACAAGAATTTTGTGTATTTTGTTCTACATTTGCTAATTGCACCATTTGACCTCTTTCTGATTTTAAATACAATTTGGGTGCTTCTGAACTAGCATACGAACTTGGATATAAAACCAAACAAATACTTAAAGCAAATATGGCTGTTAAAACAGTTAATAGCAAAGAACGTTTTTCCAAATCTTGTTGTACAAAAATGATATCAATACGTCTGGATACTTCTGATGTTTTTTCTGCAAACCCTAATATTTCTACTCTTTCTTGCTGTGTTATATTTTCTGTTGCGATGACTCCCATTGTTTTACAATACATAGAAAACCCTTTGTTTCCTAGTTCATTTAAAGACATTTCATCTGTTGCATATTCAATATCTGCTCTCATATATGTAAAGAGTTTGCTAATTACAGGATTAAACCAATGAATTTTGCTTAAAATACCAATCAAACAACTAACATAACGATCTTTTCTTTTATAATGGCATAATTCATGCATAATAATGGAGGTTAAGGCTTCATCTCCATAACACAAAATCTCATCATCTAGCAAAATTTTAACATCAAACACACCAACTGTACATGGTTTTTTTCGTTCAATTTGTGGTCTAACTAATTTGATTTGTTTTTTTATCTTTAGCTTCTTTTTACATCTTTCAAATATGTCAACAATTCTTTTTTCTGTTATGATTTGATTTCCCACTTGTTTTTGAAAATAGCATTGAAAAACAACAGTCATCACCAATAAAAATCCTGTAATTCCAAACCAAATATCAGCTAAAATATCTTTTTCATGAAGAACTGGATTTTGACTCTTATTCCCCCAAAAATCTTTTTCTGATATTTTCGTCTCTTCCCCAGCATTTTCATTTAAAAAAGTAGATTCCATATTATAATCTGTCTTACTTTCAAGTTTTACTTGTCCTACATCAATATAATTATAAATGCTTAGTCTACTTGGAAGAGTAATTGGAAACACAAGTGCTATTACAAAAAATACCCAAAGGATATAATTGTATTTTGGTAAATTCTTTTTTTGCATGACTTTTCTTAAAATAGCAATAACGCTTCCAATTACCGTTGCAATGAGCGACATGTAAACTGTTTGACAAAATAAAGATGTGATTAGTTTTTGAATAATAATCAATCACCCCTTTTCTTAGTTTCTTTATCAATCGAACTAATAATATTATCTAATTCACTTTTCGATAATTCTTTATTATCAATAAAATTCAAAATCATATCATTAATTGAACCATTATAAATTTGTTTAATAAATTTTTTACTTCTTTTTAATTTATACTCATTTTCCTTAATCAAAGGAACATAAGTATAGGTTTTTCCCTCTCTTTTCGCAATTCCGACTGCTCTTTTCGCAATCAAACGATTAATCAATGTTCGAACCGTATTATCATTCCAATTACAATGTTTTAATTCATTAATAATTTCTAAGGAAGTCACCTCTTTTTTTTCCCATATTACTTTCATAACCTCTAATTCCGCATCTGAAATTTTAACCATACTTACACCTCTTATTTTTTAAACTTTCGTATTCCTTCTCTTTTATTTTACATGATTTGACAAAAACTGTCAAGTATTTTTAAAATTTAAAAAAATACGTCACAAAATGTCGACATTTACTTGTTGTTTGTGTTATAATAATTTTGTATATTTTTTGTAATTGCTATTCGTTTCTCTGCAATTACAAAAAAGATGGAATTTTTGATGAGGATTACATATGATAAAGATGAAAAAGAAACAGAAACAGAAAGCAAAAAAAATCATAGCAGCTTTATTAGCTATTATGCTCATTGCAGTTGCTCCAGTAAATGCCCAGGCAGGTGGCTATATGGATATTTCTGCTTTTATCGAAAAAAACTTCACAGACCGTAGTACACCAGAACCAATTTCTATTGACTCAAACTGTGACATTGTGTCTTTTTGTGGCACTTGTGAAGGAGATACGGTCGATAAAGTAGTCTGCCATATTGTAGACAAAACTTATGGCGGTGCCTTTAGTCAAACCTTCATTTTTAACGCCGATGGAGGCGTAACTACTTATAACTTTGCTTTTCCAGCTGGAGTCTACAAAGTTAGCTTTACTGGAAATCCAGACATTTTAAAGACTACATCTACAGTAATTTTCTCCCGGTATGTTTGATTTCTTGTCTGAGGCAGAGACACAAACTGTTAGCTGTGTTAAAAAATGAATCTCCTAACTAAAATTTCAAATTCCATCTTTATGGAAACAAATCTCTGGATTTGTTTCCTTTTCTTTTATATTTTTTATTTTCTAAAAATTGTCTTTTTTCAACATGTTTTGACTTTTTCTTAAAAAAAATTATTTTTTTTTACAAAATCCTCTTGACAAATTCCAAATTTTGTTTTAAAGTGTTGTTACTGTTACTTGTGTAATTATTTATTTTAAGAAAGAAAGGAAATAAAATTATGTATTTGTTAAATTTATGCGAAAAATTTCTATTCGACAAAAATTTTATTTTTTCGACAATTTCAGAAATAATTTTTATTGGATTATCTTTATTCTTTTTCCAAAAAATTTTAAAATTGAAATTTTCTAAGAAAAATCAAGGATTATACGTTTTACTAAACACACTTTGTTTCGCTCTTATTAGTCCATTCGTACTTTATGAATGTAGTTATTTTGCTGTATTAACAACTTCTATACTACTTATGATTTTTTTGCTCAAAGTTCCCGTTTTTAAAACTTTAGCTTATTTTAGTATAAAATCAATGTTTATGCTAAATATCCAATACCTCATTTTTAATATTATAACCCATACAACAAACCTTACCTCTTATTCTAAAATCATGGAATTGCCAATTTCAATAATTGCTTCAACTGTTGTTTTATCTGGTATTGCGATTACTATTTACCATTTGAGCAAAAACTTTAAAGGGGATAGCCTTTTTCATAAATCCATGAAAGAAAAAGCAAACCTAATTACAGTTTTATCTATTTTAAATTTAGGAATTTCTCTTTTAATAGCTGAACAATTCAGTCAAAATATATTTTACCTTTTATGGATAGATTTATATTTTTACATTTCTTGCAGCACTATTGCTAACATTTGTTATACAAGTTATTTAAAAGAAACCATACATCACCTAAAATTATATAGCAAAACTGTTTTAGCTTTACATGATGAAAATCGTACCTTTAACCATGACTTTCACAATATTCTTCAAGCCATTGGTGGATACATCTCAACAAACAATATGGCAGAATTAAAAAAGTTTTACAAACGCATAACAAAAGAACGTGTAACCTCTAACAATCTTTTGAGTTTAAGTGAAAAACTAATTGATAATCCGCCTATTTACAATATTTTAGTTGATAAATACCGTACTGCAAATGACCATAACATACATATTGATTTTGATATTACTTCAGATTTTAATCATCTAAGCATTGAGAATTATGAATTAAGTAGAATCTTGGGAATTTTATTAGACAATGCAATTGAAGCTTCAAAAGAATGTGAAGAAAAAAATATCAATATTTCTTTTAAAGAAAACGAATTTAAAAAATTACTTACTGTAAAAAATACCTATAACAATAAAGAAATTTCAATTGACCAGATTTTTGAAAAAGATTTTACGACAAAACCTGACAATACTGGTCTAGGTTTATGGGAAGTAAAACAAATTTTAGACAAAAATTCAAATTTAAATTTACATACTACGAAAAATGATGACTATTTTTCACAACAACTAGAAATTCATACTTCTTAAAGTTGCTACCATTACTTACATAAAAGGAGCATAATTTGTATTCCTTCATTTTAAAATTTATGCTCCTTATTTTATTAACTATTTACAGGATAGAATCATACATGCAATATTGCAATTATTTATAAAAAAATTTTTATAGTTTAAATTTATCCTTTATCCTATGAGCTACTTCTTCTGGAGAAAGTTTTGTATTGTCGATTTTTAGATAATTTTTCTCCTTTATTTCATCTGGATAAGAATTCAACCTATATTTATCCATACTTCGCAAAATCTCTTTCTGGCTCCATTCCAAATTTCGCTTTGATGGCTTATTTTGCAATCGATTTGAAGTTGTATTCCTTTTTAACCTCTCTTCCAAAGTTGTTTCCAATTCAACAATGATAATTTCACAATGTTTTTTTCTAAAAATGGTAAAAATTTCGTCTATATATTGCCAATCTTCCTGCAAATCAAATGCCCAACACCACGTAAAAATTATGCCTTCTAAATCACTTTCAGCAACCTTTTTAAATATCTCCATTCGAAATAATTTATCAAGCTCTCTAAATTCAAGTGTTCCATGCTCAAATATTTTCAGTAATAATTCAATTGTCATATGATTATGTAATAATTTCAAATTTGTTATCTTAGAAAGTTCTTGTCCTACTGTCATTTTTCCAACCGCTTGTGGACCACATATCAACACAAATTTAGGCATATTTATCACTCCTTCAGCAAAAAAATTGTAGTTTATATTATCATTTTTCCTTAAATCTGTCAAGAATCTACATCCGTTTTTAGTCGATCTTTTACTTCTTTTATGAATATTTCACTTCTACCACAACAAGGCGCTATTAAAATACAGTGCTGATAACACCCTCGACATGTTGTTTTAGCTAAAATTTCCTTTACATCTCGTTCATCTTTATTTGCCATTTTCTCCTCCTTTTTTTCCATATTCCTCTAAAAAATGGACTGTTTTTCCGTTTTTTCGATACGAAATTAAAGTATCTAAATTCACATTTTGACTACTTCTAAAAATATTGATATCAATATTTTCATACTTTTTTCTTAAATCTTTAATCAGACATTTTATTTCTTCACGTTTTGAGCTTCCATCTTGATTATGACAAGCTGTATAATGCTCTGTAAATCGACAAGCGCACTGAATAAATTCCAACTCATTTCGTTTTGCCCAACGAATGATATTTTCTTCCTTTACATAATAAAGTGGTCGAATAAGTTCCATGCCTGGATGAGATGTGCTACATACTTTTGGCATCATAGTTTGCATTTGGGCTCCATAAAGCATGCCCATTAAAGTTGTTTCAATCACATCATTAAAATGGTGACCTAATGCAATTTTATTACAGCCCAATTCTTGTGCTTTTTCATACAAATAACCTCTTCTCATTCTTGCACAAATGTAACATGGATGGTCATCAATATTCACAACACGATTAAAAATATCTGTATCAAACATGATAATCGGAAGATTCATAATTTTGGCATTTTCGATGATTTTGCGCGTATTTTCTTCATTATAGCCTGGATTCATCACCAAAAAAACCAGCTCAAAATCCATTTTTCGATGCTTTTTCAGCTCTTGAAAACATTTCGCCATCAGCATGGAATCTTTTCCACCAGAAATGCAAACCGCAATTTTATCACCATTTGCAATCATCTCAAACTCTTTGACACCTTTGACAAATTTGGTCCAAATTTTATTTCGATAAGTGGTTATAATACTTTTTTCAATTTCTTCATATCTTTCCATAAAAACCCCTATTTTATTAAATCCTTTACAACTTCTCCAGCTATGATTAAACCTGCAACAGAAGGCACAAATGAAATGCTCCCGCGGCACATAACTTTCTACTTTTATTGGTTCTTCTTTAGAATACACAACTTTCAAACTGTGAATATTTCTCACTTTTAGCTCTTTTCGCATAACTCTAGCCAATGGACACACACTTGTGTGATAAATATCTGCTACTTCAAATTTACTTGGATCCAATTTATTTCCTGTTCCCATACTCGAAATAATCGGAATATTTTGGTCTTTCGCTCGCACAACCAACTCAATTTTTGCAGTAACTGTATCCACACAATCCACAATATAATCCACATTTTCATCCAAAATTCCTTGTGTCTCTGGCATAAAAAACTCTTGAAAAATTTCCACTTTTGCTTCTGGATTGATTTCTAAAATTCGTTCTTTGCTAACTTCCACTTTTGATTTTCCCATTGTTTTTCTTGTTGCAATAATTTGGCGATTTAAATTTGTTATCTCAATTTCGTCATTGTCAACCAAAATAAAATGACCAACTCCAGCTCTTACCAAGCCTTCCACAACATATGAACCAACTCCGCCAATTCCAAAAATGGCAACTTTCCTTTTTTGCAACTTTTCGACTTTTTCTTTTCCAATTAAAATTTCTGTTCTTGAAAATTGATTTTGCATAAACTCTCCTTTTACTAAATTATATCACAAAATGAGTTAGACGCCAGAGGTTTTTATTATTGCCCTTGTGCTAATCACTAGTTCTAACAAACAGGTACTTAATTTTAAGTACCTGTTTTTATTTTTGCAAGCAAAAACTTTCCTTCATAAACACCAACTTAACGAATCTTCTCTCCTTTTATTTTACTGTAAATCCAGCTTCTTCAATGACTTCTTTTATTTTATTATCTTCAATTTCTTTCGTCATTTCTATCACAGCTTTTTTCTCTTCTAAACTAACTTCTACTTTTTCTACTCCCTCAATTGCTCCTAATGCCTTCTCCACACTCATTTTACAATGGTTACATTGCATTCCTTCAACAAAAATTGTTTTTATCATTATTTTTTCCTCCTTTTTATTTTGTTTTATTTTTGGTGTCTCTACTACAGATTTAAATTTTCGTAATCTTAAAGCATTTGTTACAACACAAACTGAACTTAGACTCATAGCTAGCGCACCTATCATCGGATTTAATTTTAACCCAAATCCCAAATAAAATACGCCTGCCGCAATTGGAATCCCCACACAATTATAAAAAAATGCCCAAAATAAATTCATTTTTATATTGCGAATAACTGCTTTGCTTAAATCAATCGCAGTAGCTACATCAAGCAAATTATTTTTCATTAGTACAATATCTGCCGAATCCATTGCAATATCTGTTCCAGAGGCAATTGCTAATCCAACATCTGCTTTGACTAATGCGGGACTATCGTTAATTCCATCTCCTACAAATGCTACTTTTTTGCCTTGTTCTTGCAATTTTGAAATTTCTCGTTCTTTTTCCTGTGGCAGCACTTCAGAAATCACTTTGTCAAGTCCCAATTTTTTTCCTATTGAATCCGCAACTACACTATTATCACCAGTTAGCATAACAACTTCTATTTGTTTTCTTTTTAAATTTTGAATGGCTTCATAACTCGTTTCCTTTATCGTATCTGCCACGCTAATAGCACCAATTACACTTTTCTCATTTGCAAAATAAAGAACCGTTTTTCCCTGCTTTAAAAATTCATTTGTATCATTTTCTATTTCCTGTGTATCAATTGCATTTTCTTTCATAAATGCCAAATTTCCACCAAAATAAAGCTTGTGTTGTATCCTTCCAAAAACTCCTCTTCCAGAAACACTACTGAATTCTTCTACTGTAAATGGTTCAATTTCTGTTTCTTTGATTTTTTCCAAAATTGCTTCTGCCAAAGGATGTTCCGAATTTTGTTCCAAACTTCCTGCAATTTGCAATAATTCATTTTCTTCTATTTTAGAAACAATCTCAATTACTTTCGGTTTTCCGTTTTGTAATTGTACCTGTTTTGTCAAGTACAACTGTATCCACCAAATGCAATAATTCCAAGCTTTCTGCGGATTTTATTAATATTCCATTTTCAGAAGCTTTGCCAGTTCCAACCATAATTGCAACTGGTGTCGCTAGTCCCAAAGCGCATGGACACGAAATCACCAAAACAGCAATTCCAATACTTAGGGCAAATTCAAAACTTTGCCCTTGCAAAATCCAAAAAATACTTGCTAAAAACGCAATCGTTATCACACAAGGCACAAAAACTCCACTTACTTTATCTGCTAATCTTGCAATTGGCGCTTTAGAATTTCCTGCTTCTTCCACCAACTGAATAATTTGTGAAAGGGTAGTATCTTTTCCAACTTTTGTTGCTTTCATTCTAAAATAGCCATTTTTGTTAATTGTTCCTGAAACAACTGTATCGCCCTTACTTTTTTGAACTGGAATGCTTTCTCCTGTTATGCTTGCTTGATCCACCAACGAACTTCCTTCGACTACAATTCCGTCCACAGGAATACTTCCTCCAGGTTTAATGATAATCATATCCCCCACCAAAATTTCTTCTACTGCTATTTCAACTTCTTGATTATTTCGCAAAACAATTGCTGTTTTAGGGGCTAAATTCATTAGTTTACTAATAGCGTCACTGGTCTTATTTTTCGATTTTGTTTCTAAATATTTACCAACTGTTATTAATGTTAAAATAGTTCCAGCAGATTCAAAGTACAAATCCATTGAAAAATGCTCAGCTAGTTGGATTTGGTGATGTCCTAACCCATACCCAATCATAAAAATAGCATAAATTCCATAAAAAATCGCAGCTGAACTCCCAATAGCAATCAAAGAATCCATGTTTGGCGCTCTTTTAGCAAGCCTTTTTAGACCAACAATAAAATAATTTCGGTTAACATATACGATTGGCAATAAAAGCAAAAATTGCATAAAACCAAAACTAATCGCATTTTCTGTTCCATGAAATGTTTCCAACATAAATTGGGGAATTGGCAAGCCAAACCATTCATAAAACATGTGATACATGGCAAGATACATCAGCGGAATCCAGAAAACAAGTGATAAAATCAACCTTTTTTTCATGGATTTTAGAACACTTTTGTTGTCAAGTTTCTTTTCTTTGGGATTATGCTTTTGGTTTTCTATATTTTTAATACTTGCCCCATATCCTGCATCTATCACGGCTTTTATGATTTTGTCGTTATCTAAAATGTTGTCGTCGTATTCAACTGTCATATCATTGGAAAGCAAATTGACACTTACGTTTTGCACGCCTGCTAACTTCTGAACCGCTTTTTCCACATGTGCTTGACAACTGCTACATGTCATGCCTTGAATTGCAAACTTCATTTTTTGCATATTTTCCTCTCCTCTCTTTATAATTTTAGTTATTCAATCATACCCATTTGCTTTAATTTATATTCCAATGTTTCATTTTCTTTTAAAATAATTTTTGGAACATTCCTTTTTTAAGACTCTCGACATTTTTTTCAAAATTTTCATTCATCCTGTCTATCCATTCTGAATGCGTTCTTCTATTTTGATATCGTTTCATATAAATTGGTTTAAATTCCTCAAACGTTTTTGTTTCCATTATTTCCTTCGGATAACTATATTTATATAGCAAATAGTCAAAATCATACACATTGCTATGTTTTTTGGCACAACTTGTTTTTCCTGTTCCTGCAAATGCAAGTACTATAATTCCTTTTGACATTTTTATCTCCTTATTTGATAATTTTTCCACCACCGAACAACTACATCTCCTTCATAAAAAACAGCTGATTGTCCTGGCGTTATTGCTCTTTGTGGCTCATCAAAAACAACTTTTATGTTTTTTGCTTCTTGCTTAATCTTTGCCTTTGCCATTTTAGAAGAATATCTTGTTTTGACTTGAACTTCCATTTCTTTTTCCAAAGCATCCACTAACAATAAATTTATGTCTGCAACCGTCGTTTCTTGTCGATAAAGTTCTTTTTCTTCTCCAACAATTACTTCATTTTTTGCTTTATCAAATCCCAAAACAAACAATGGAACTGGATTTGAAATTCCAAGACCTTTTCTTTGCCCAATCGTATAATGGTATAAACCGTTATGTTTCCCTAAAATCTCCCCTTTGCTATTTACAATATTTCCTGCTTTTGGTTTAATTTCCGAATGACTTTCTAAAAATTTCTTATAATTTCCATCTGGTACAAAACAAATATCCTCACTATCTGGCTTATTGGCTACTTTTAAATGATGATTTCGCGCAATTTCACGAATTTGCTCTTTGGACTCAAAGTTGGCAAGTGGAAACAAAACATACTCAATCAATTTTTTGGGCAAACTCCATAAAACATAACTCTGATCTTTTTTCGCATTTTCGGACTTTTTCAAAACCCATTTGCCATATTTTTCGCTATATTCTGTTTTAGCATAATGCCCAGTTGCAATAAAATCACAACCCAATTCTTGCGCCTTTTGCCACATCACACCAAATTTCATATATTTGTTGCATTCAATACAAGGATTTGGCGTTTTGCAATTGGCATATGCCTCCACAAAATCATTTATTATATACTTTTGAAATTCCTTTTTATAATCATATGTAAAGTGCTCAATTCCAATTTGTTTGCATAGATTTTTTGCTTCTAAATACGTATTTGTATCACAGCAACTGCTTCCTGCAAACAATTCAAGTGTTGTACCAATTACTTCATACCCTTGTTTTTTCAGAAGTAGCGCAGAAACAGAGCTATCCACGCCACCACTCATACCTAATAAAACTCTTTTATTTCCCATTTTTTTATTCCTTTTTATCTAACATATCTTCTATTGTATGCCACGCTAGTAATGCACATTTGACGCGTGCAGGCATGTTTGATATATTGCGAAATGCAATCGCATCTTCTAATTTTTTCAAATTCTCTTCCTTTGTTTCTTCTCTTTTTATCATCTCAATAAATGTTTTTATAATTTCTTTAGCTTGCTCAATTGTTTTGCCTTTTAAAGTATCAATCATAATAGAAGTCGAACTTAAAGAAATCGCGCAACCATGACCCGTAAACGCCATATCTTCTATCACATTTCCATTTAATTTCATTTCAAGTGATATTTCATCACCACAATTTGGATTATGTCCCATTTGACAAAAATCGCATTTCTCCAACTTCTTCTTGTTATACGAATTCATGCTATGTTCCATAATTAAATCATTGTAAATATCATTTAACTCGTCCATAATTCCCCCAAAAATATTTTTCTATTTTTTTATATACTTCTCAAAAACGCTATAAACCTTCTTCAAACCTTCCACCAATCGATCCACATCTTTCTTATCATTATAAAAATAAAAACTTGCACGACATGTCGAATCTACCCCTAAAAATCTCATCAACGGCTGAGCACAGTGATTTCCAGAGCGTACACAAATGCCTTCACTATCTAAAATACTTGCCACATCATGCGGATGAACTCCGTTAATATTAAACGAAATCACCCCAGAATGATTGTTCTCATTCGGTGTCAAATACAAAGTCACATAATCCAATTTTGACAATTCTTGTCTCGCATACGAAATCACATCTTTTTCAATTTCTTGAATTTTATGATAACCGATTTTTTCAATATAATCAATTGCAGCTCCTAAACCAATCACGCCTTCCACATTCTGTGTTCCAGCCTCAAATTTATTTGGAAGTGGCGCAAATGTCGTTTCTTTTTCATATACATATTCAATCATATCGCCACCCATCAAAAATGGGCTCATTTCGTTCAAAATTTTACGTTTTCCATACAAAACGCCAATACCAAGTGGAGCAAGCATTTTATGCCCTGAAAACACAAGAAAATCGGCATCCAAATCCTGCACATCAATTTTCATATGCGGAATACTTTGCGAAGCGTCCACAACAACAATTGCACCTTTTTTATGTGCTAAATCAATGATTCTTCTGATATTATTAATC
Organism: uncultured Clostridium sp.; assembly: GCA_948470875.1. GTDB lineage: Bacteria > Bacillota > Clostridia > TANB77 > CAG-508 > Scatovivens. Next base: position 27,359 of record CAOKQM010000002.1, on the reverse strand, counting down.
GTTCCCAAAACATTTGAAACATGCGTAATCCCAACAATTTTCGTTTTCTCCGTAATCTTATTTTCGATTTCTTCGTAAGACAACTCAAAATCCTCATTCAAATACATATATTTTAAACTCGCGTCAGTTATTTTTGCAACTTTTTGCCAAGGCACCAAATTAGAATGATGTTCCATAATGGAAAGTATGATTTCATCGCCTTTTTGCAAATTTTCCATGCCATAAGAATACGCAATTAAATTTAAACTTTCCGTGGCATTTTTCGCAAAAATAATTTCTTCTTTGTGCTTTGCATTTATAAATTTTGCAATTTTAGCACGCGTATTTTCGTAAATTTCCGTTGCTTCCATACTCAAAGAATACGCACCACGATGCGGATTGGCATTTTGTTTTTGATAAAATTCCTCAATTGCGTTTATCACTCGAATTGGCTTCTGCGTGGTTGCTCCGCTATCCAAATAAGTGATATTTTTATTTTGCAAAATCGGAAAATCTTGTTTTAATTTGTTCATTTTTGCCCCCTTTTTGATTTTTTAACTTAACTTTTTCACTAAATTAATTCGATTATCTTATGATAATATCCTTTTCCATATTTTTCCCCTTTTTTGAATAATCAAGCAATCCTTAATCGTCAATTTTAATCCAATTTTTCATCTATTTTTCTGAAGATAAACGCCCTTAAACTCTCATCTTTTATTTGGCTCAAAATTTTATTAAACCTTGCTCTTACCATTAGTTTCATCGCATCTTTGATTTCAAATCCTCTGCTCATCATATAAAATAATTCTTTTTCGTCAATTTTTCCTGCTGAACTGCTATGATTTCCTTCAACATCTTCTTCTGAACACAACAGCATTGGCAAAGCAAGCGATTTTGCCGTATCAGACAATAACATACAAGATTCGTTTTCGTTTCCTTTGGCTTTTTGAGAGCCTTTTTTAAAATCAATCGTTCCTTTAAAATGTTTTTTAGCAGTATCTTTTAAAGCACCTTGCACTTCAATTTCAATATTCGACTTTTTCCCTCGTAACTCGCCAATATAATTCAAGTCAAACAACTGATTTTCTTTTCCTAAATAAATCGTATTAATTGTATTTTCGCAAGAGTCTCCAGCTAAATTCGAATACAAATTGGTAATGCTATTTTTTCCGCCCAAATCAATCATGCAACAATTAATCTTTGCATTTTCCTCCAATGTATTTTCAATTGCCATAAAATGGTGGGATTTCAAGTTCATTAAATTCATGAAAATAATATTTATTTTCGCACCTTTTTTGGCATATAGGCGCAAAATTCCGTTGTGAAAACAGTCAAAATCATTATCTGATTCATATTTTATTACCACAGTTGCCCTAGCATTTTCACCCGCTATGATTTCGATATCTTCCATTAAAATCAAATTTTTTTCATTAAAATCAAAATATAGGCGCACTTCTTTTTCTGTTTTGCTGTCAATTCTTAGACAGATTTTTTGATTGCAATTTTCTTTTACTTGATTGGTGAAAAAATCACTTAACCCATAATTAAGGTTGAGGATACTACATTTATCCTCTATTTTTATTTTTGAATTCTCACCCATTATCGTCACATTTTCAAATTTCTCAATTTTGTCTGGCACACAAATATTTTCTAATTTTATGTTATTCATGTTAAAATTTCGCGACGTTCTAATCGGCGTTTCATTTAATTCTATCATACTTTTACCTCTCTTTTAAAATACACCTACTCGCGTGACCAACGCGCAGTATCAAACCAGCTTTTATAACCAATTTGACAAATCCAATGTCTCTCTGACCGAAGAGCGGGTTTCGAAAGGGCAGCGCCCTTCGTGGGGATTTTAAGGGGCAAAGCCCTTTAAGGCTCCTTAGCCAATACTCCCTTCTAACTCTAAATTAATTAAATTATTCATCTCGACTGCATATTCGACTGGCAATTCCTTCGAAATCGGATACGCAAATCCTCTTACAATCATTGCCTTTGCATCTTCTTCAGACAATCCTCGACTCATCAAATAAAAAATGGTTTTATCACTAATTTTTCCAATTTTGGCTTCGTGCGAAAACTCCACTTCATCAGTTTGAATATCATTTACTGGAATCGTATCCGAAACAGAAATATCATCTAACATAAGCGATTCGCACGATACCGAAGACTTCGACTTTTTCGCATTTTCGCAAATACGAACCAACGAACGATACGTACATTTTCCGCCATTTTTCGAAATGGACTTTGCATTTATCACACTTGATGTATTTTCCGAGTTGTGAATCACTTTAAATCCATTATCCAAATTTTGCCCTTTTCCAGCAAAGGAAATCCCTGTAAATTCAGTTTTTGCCCCTTCTCCATTCAAAATACTCATGGGATAAAGCATAGAAATCTTGGAACCAAACGAACCAGATACCCAATCCATTTTAGCATTTTTGCCGACAATTGCCTTTTTGGTATTCAAATTTAGCATATTTTTGGACCAATTTTCAATGGTCGAATAACGCAAATAGCTATTATCTTTGACATACAATTCCACACAACCTGCATGAAGATTTACTTTGTTATATTTTGGAGCCGAACATCCTTCAATAAAATGCAAGCTCGCGCCTTCATCCACAATAATGAGCGTATGCTCAAATTGCCCAGACTCTGGCGAATTCAAACGAAAATACGATTGAAGCGGAATATCCACTTTCACGCCTTTTGGTACATACACAAATGAGCCTCCAGACCAGACAGCTCCATGCAAAGCAACAAATTTATGATCATAAATAGGAACGCATTTCATGAAATGATTTTTTACCAAATCTGGATATTCTCGGACAGCGGTTTCCATATCAGTATACACAACACCTTGCTGGATTAATTCTTCTTTCATGCTGTGATATACAACTTCCGAATCGTACTGTGCTCCAACACCTGCAAGTGAAGTTTTTTCTGCTTCTGGAATCCCCAATTTATCAAAAGTATCTTTAATGTCGTCTGGCACATCTTCCCACGAATTATTGAGTTTTGATTTTGGTCGTACATAAGTTGCAATTTCGCTCATATCCAGCTCACGTAAATCTGGTCCCCAAGTTGGAAGTTCCAATTCGTTATAAACTTTTAAAGCTTTCAAACGAAAATCTCGCATCCAATCTGGATCATTTTTTTGTTTCGAAATTTCTTCAATAATTTCAGGAGTCAAACCTTTTTTAATTTTGAAATCATATTCATCTTTATTTTTGAAATCATAAATATTTTGATTAATTTCATCGATATTCATTTTTGACATTTTATTTTCCTTTCTAAGACCAGCAAACACATTCCTGGCATCTTGACTTTTATGTTAATTTGTGTTATAATATATTTATAAATAACTTTATGAAGGAGGCTTTATCATGCAAAAAATTTTAGCCGGGGTTATACTCTTAATGGGTATATATGTACCAATAATATTGGCATCAGTTGGGTTTGACTTTTTTAGTGTTAAATTCGACAATATTAACAGCTTCATAGCATTAATTGGATTAACTTTTATTGCAGGTGCTCACATCTTCGTAGGAATAGATGAATTCCTGGATGAGAAATTTAATTGCTGGCACTAAAAACCTTCGTTTTGGCTGTGTTCCTCTTGGAGCACAGTTTTTAATTTTTATTACCCAATTTCCCTTCGCGTGGCGCCACGCGAAACAACAAACTAGCTGGAGATTCCAAAGAACCCGCGTGGTTCTTTGGCGAGAAGATGAGTTTTAGAGAAGAAGGCGAGAAGCCGTCTTCTCTACTTATATATCCCATATCCATTTTCTTCAATTTCCTTCGCCAATTCCTGTGTTCCTGTTTTTACAATTTGTCCATTTATCAAAACATGTACAAAATCCACTTTTAAACTATGCAAAATTTTGGTATTATGCGTGATAATCAAAACGGCATTGTTTTCATTTTTGAACATTTCAATTCCCTTAGAAACCGTTTTTATAGCGTCAACATCAAGTCCAGAGTCGGTTTCATCTAAAATAGCTAGTTTGGGATTTAGCACAAGCATTTGCAAAATCTCATTTTTCTTTTTTTCTCCGCCAGAAAATCCAACATTTAGGCTTCTTTCCATGTTCTTTGGATTCATATTTAGGGCTTCCATATATTTTTTTAGTTCATCTTTGAATTCAAATACTTTCACTGGTTTTCCAGTAATTTTATTTTTCGCATATTTTAGAAAATTGGTCACCGAAACTCCCGGAATTTCTTCTGGCAATTGAAATGACATAAAAATTCCTTTTCTGGCAATTTCGTCTGTTTTTAATTTTGTTATATCTTCGTTTTCAAATAAAATATTTCCGTTTTGCTTGGTGTAAATTGGATGATTTAAAATAGCGTTTGCTGTTGTTGTTTTACCAGAGCCGTTTGGTCCCATGATAACATGAATTTCACCTTTTCTGATTTCTAAATTAATTCCTTTTAAAATTTCTTTCTCCCCCGCATTTACATGCAAATCTTTGATTTGTAATAATTGTTCCCCCATGATTTTTCCTTTCCGTTAATTTATTTTTTGTTAGTTCTACGAACGCAATTTCGACATTTTTCTTTGCTTACATCATAATCACAATCCAAATTATTTAAATCTAAAACTTTATGAACGTACTTTGCAAGATTATTAATGGTTTTATCTGTGATGATAGATTTTATTTTTTCGGCTTCTTTTTGTGCATTTTCAGTCTCTAAATTGAGTACATCTTTTAAAAAAAGATACACAATGTCATACGCTTCTAATATTTTTTTGGCCAGATTTTCTCCATTTTGTGTCAACTCAATTGTTCCATACGTTTCATAGTGAAGTAATCCATTATTTTTTAAATTGTGAACAGCTTTGTTGACACTAGCTTTACTACAATTCATCTTTTCTGCAATGTCAGTGACACGCACACGTCCATTTTGCTTATCTAGTATATACATTGTTTTTAAATATTCTTCCAAAGATTTTGAAATCATATACTTCTCCTTAATGTTAATCATGGTTAACATTATATAACGATATGGATTGTTTGTCAAGGTTAACAATTTGATTTTTCCCTATTTCTAACAAAAAATACATTTACCAATTACGATAAATGTATTTTTCGATTATTTATTTTTAACATAAACCCAAATATTTTCTAATATTAAAACACCAACCATGATTATGATTACGATAAATGAAGTGATTGACTTAAAAAATATGCTTCCTAATAAAATAAAGCCAAAAATCACAAATGTGTATCCTGTCATTCTGATTGTTTTTCTATACATTTTTTCATTTTTGGGCATTGGATGTATTTTTCCTTTCATTTGTTCATAACTCATTTTGGGCATATAATTTCCCATTATTACACACAAAATACCTAAAATAAATACAATACTTCTGCGCACATCAACATTGCTTCCTAGCGGTATTTGAATCATGATTACAGATATTACGACACTTAAAATTGGAACAATCCATTTGACAATCGAAATAAACTTTGGCTTTTTTTTGCCTAAATTTCCGTTCCAATCACTAATTAAACAACAAAATATTTGCAAAATGGTCATTAAAATTGGGATTCCAAACAAAGCAAAATTTTTGGATGCATAGCTATCTACCTCATTATTTATATTAAAATGAACTGGCATCCTTTCTGGCATTTTTTCATAAAAAACAACACCAAACAAAACTGGCAGCAAACAAACTGCACTTGTTAAACTTAACATTTTCCAATCAATCTTTTTCATTTTTCTTTCCTCCTAATCGATAAATCCAAGAAATTACATCTTCAAATACAGATGTATTTAATTCATAATAAATAAAATTTTTGTATCTATTTTCACTAATCAAATCTGCTTTTTTGAGTTGGGACAAATGATACGAGACGGTTGCATTGCTTAAATTAAATTTTTCAGCAATTTCTCCAGCAGATTTTTTTTCCTGTTTTAACATTTCTAATATATCTCTTCTAACTGGATCTGCAATTGCTTTTAATGTTTCTGATATGCCCATTTTATCACTCCTTTTTTTCTATTTAGAAATATTTCTAAATAGATTATACCATGCTATATTCCAATTGTCAACAACTATTTCGATTTTTTTCTAAATACTTATTGCAATTTAAGCCTAAAAAATAACTAGAAATTAGTTTTTAAAACTAACTTCTAGTTATTAAAATCATATTTAATTTTTATTTACTATGTTTATTAACTTTTTTATCAATGCCTTTCATTTTGATATAGAAAATTACTGCTAAGCCAACAACTGCAATTGCTATTACTAAAACAATATTAGTGTCTCCTGCTTTTGGTAATATTCCTGTTTTTTCTGTGTTTGTATTTGCTTTTATTGGTTTATTTGTAGTTGTTCCACTTCCACTTGGAGCTGGTGTTTGACTAGATTGATTTGGATTCGTAGTTGTTCCACTATTGTTGTTTGTATTCACATTCGGTTTATTTGTATTTGTGTTATTGTTTGTTGTAGTATTATTATTTGTAGTATTATTTGTATTTACTTGATTGTTGCTTGTGTTTGTACTTGTATTTGTGTTTGTATTTCCTGTATTGGTATTAGTAGATGGTGCATTTAGTTTCATTGTAACTGTTTTAGAAGCATTTGGTACGGTAATATCTTCTTCCCCATCTGAAACAGAGATTCCACTTAGTGCAATATTAGCACTTTTTCCATTTTCACCTATTGCTTTAAATGTTATCTTAAATGCTGTTTCAGGGCTTGTTGCTAAAGAACCTCTATCCATTACAAACGAACCATCTTCTTCATTGTAAGAAGGTGTTGCCCAAGAATTCTGTCCTTCCATTTTTACTAATTGTAAATTTGTTTTATCATATTGTAATATACCTCCTAATGCAATTATTCCGTTTTCAACTTGAATATTAGAAATTACAACATCTACTACAAATTCTTGATTTTTATCAATTTCACTTTTGTCTGTTTGCAAATTTACTGTGCATGATGCAGCATACACATGCATCACTGCTACACACATAATACTTATTAAAATTAAACTTATTTTTACTATTTTATTTTTCATAGCTTCTCCTTTAGTTTTTTATTCAATTTCTTTTAGATTGATTAATACTAATTTTAGTTTTGCTAAATCAGTTATTGTTATTCCGTCATCTCCATTTAAATCGGCTGCTTTTAAATTAACTCCTGTCAATAATTTTTTATTAATATAATGTAATTTTAACTTAGCAAGATCTGTTAAAGTAATTTGACCATTTCCATCAATATCACCTGTTATGGCAAGTGTAAATTGTAACGAACTTCCTACTTGTAATGTCATACCAGTTGCAAGAATTTCATTTTCACCAAGCACTTTTCCTTCTTTATCTGTAATTGTTATATTTTGCATAGTTTGAACATTTGCTTTAAACTCACTCACAGTAGTTCCTGGTTTTACTCTATGAATTACTGCATTTTCAATTTTGTATTTTTCAGAAGTAATTAATTCTGGTCTTTTTTCAATGCTTTTTTCGATTTGTGCATCTGGTGAAGAAATATCCATTTCTCCATTGCTTGCTTCTATATTTTTGATTTTTATAATTGTATTTAAAGCTTCTGTAACAGAGTCTTTTACTTTAAATTTGATTTTGAAAATATCGCTATCTTGTGTTACGTATTGATTATTATCGGTTACAAATTGGAAATTTTCTTCATTGAAAGATTCTTCCATATCCCAATTATTTTGACTTTCTATTTGCACTATTTCTAAAACATTGGTGTCATATTCTAATTGTCCTCCAATTGAAACCAATCCATTACCTACATTTTCAAAATCTTGTATTTTAACATTAACTTCGAATTCATCCCCTGGATAAATTGTTTTTTCTTCTACATTTTCAATTGAGGTTGAAAAACCTGATGTAACCATAGTAACTGCACAAACAGAACTTTCTACTTCTTCACTTGAAGTTTCTGCTGTTGTTGTAACTTTTAAAACATAATTTCCTGCTGCTTCGCTTGTAGCATTAGCAATTTCTAATATTTTATTTGTTTTTCCCTCTAATTTTGTTCCATCTTTATACCATTGATAAGTCTGAATTCCTGGTGTTTGTGTAACAGTTGGCTCTATTTTTAAAGTTCCATTTACAACTCCCATTTTTGTTTGAGGCATTGTAATTTCTGCTGGAACAGCTTTTGGAACAACAACTGTTTCTCCTCTTTCTTCTTCAGCTGTAGTAACTGCTTTAGCAACAAATTTTGCTTCAACAATACAATTTCCATCTTTTACATCACTATAATTTACTGTTACATCCATTGCATCTTTATTTGTTATTTCAGTTGTATTTCCACAAACGGTTACTGATTCAATTTCATATCCTTCCTCTGGAACAACTTTAAGATTTGCTGATTCATTTTCTGCTAAAGTAACAATATTTCCTTCTTCACGATTTGCACCTTCTATGATACCACCTTCTGTGCTAGATACAATTACTGCTTTTTCTTGCGCTACAGTTCCATCATTTTCTGTTACAGCTATTGCAAATGGACTAAATGAGTCACATGTAACAATTAATCCATATTGTGTTACTACACATGGAATTTCTTCAACTCCTGTTACATTACCTTCTGCATCTCTTTTAAAGTGATATGCTTTAAAGGTAACTCCCGCATCATCTGGTCCATATCCCGCTGGGAATCCTAAAGATAATCTTAGTCTATGTCCTGTTTTTACAACATATTTTTTACATACATTTAATGAAATATTATATGTTTCACTTGTAATTAATTCTTGTTCTCCTAATTGTTCTTCCATTAAATCATTCATTGCATCTTTTTCTGTTTGAGTAGTTCTTGTTGTTACTAATGCTATTCTGCTTTTTAGTTTTTCTGATACTAATTCTCCATCACTTGTTTGCCAACCATTCATTGATAAGTCAGAATTTTCAAGAAGTGTTGGTCTAGCAAATACATCCCAACTTTTTGCTGCATTCATACTGAAAGAACATGCTATTAAATTAGAGGCTCCATAAGAGATGTAGTTTGGTTCTTTATAACTATTTTTTCCTACTAAACCTGTTATATAAATTCTATACATAGCATCGTCATCTGCAAACATTTTACTAAATGTTAAATCAAATGTTATTCTATTTTTTCCATCAAAAGTAAAGTTTTCTATTTTTGATTCAGCAACACCTGTTGCTCCTGTTGATTCCATTCTATAACCAGCTTCTGTTGCTCCGTCAGCTAATACTAAATCATCAGTATAAGTAACATCAACATGGTAAGTAGGTCCTACTGTAAGTGATGCTGTTGCTGCTGGTGTTTGATATTTAATATATGGAGCAGATTTATATGTTCCATTTGGATTATATAATTTTCCTGATTGCGCTACAAAATCAGATTCATCACCTTGATATGATAAATATAAAGGATTATTTTTATAATCTCCTGGAGCTAAAGTTGTTACTGCAAATTCAACATATTCTGAATTTGGAACTGTTACATAAACATGATCAACATAATCAACAAATCCACCTGCATATACATCTGGTAAAAAATATCCCCATTTTCCTTCAATCCACTTATCATCTCCTGGTCTATATTCATGATATTTCATTAAAATATATTTTCCTTCTTTAGCAGCTTCTGTATAACCTTTATTGTTATAACTAATATAGAAATCTCCTGCTTTGTATTCTTCTGTTTCTGTTCCTTCTTGTTTGAATTTTACTAATAATCCATTAACATTTGTTACATTATCAAGACCATAATCTTCTATATTTAATTCTGGATATCTAAAAGTATAATTTCCTGCAGCTTCAACTGTTTCTAAAGCAACGTGTTCTTTATTCATCGTTTCTGTTCCAACTAAGCAATATCTTGTATTTTCAAATCCTTCTTGTATATCACTTCCTGGTATAAAATCTGGATGTGTAGGATCCATCGTTGTATCACGTAAAAACGGATCATCTAATGTAGCATCTACTGCATACCAAACTTTTTCACTACTTCTAGCAAGTGTTTCTTTTTCAATTTGAACATAATTCCACATATGAGGAACAGCTGCCGCACCATCTGATTGATGTGTTCCTTGTACAAGGATGTTGTTGATTCCTACTTTATCCAAAATCGTTTTGAAAGCTCTTGCATATCCTTCACATACTGCTTGTTTTTTTACAAGAGCACCATATGGTGTTCCCAAAAAACCTTCGTTTCCTTCTTCACAATCACTTTCTAGTCTATAACCTGTATTATAGATAATTTCATTATGTACTAATTTAATTTGTTGTACGATTTTATTTTTATTTGCTTCTACTTCGATATCATTTACTTTTTGAACAATCTCATTAACACAATCGTTAAACTCTGAAATGGCTTGTTCTACTTGCTCTTGACTTGTAAAGCCATCTGTGTAATAATTAGCAAATCTTCCTGAACCTAAATTTGCATGATATTTATTTTGTGCATCTTTGGTTATTCGGATTGATAATTTTTGGAAATTCACATAAAAAACTTCTGGGTAATCTGCATAAAAAGCATATCTTGCAGCTTCCATTGCTGAACTTAAATTAGAACTTCCTTTTTCATATTCTTTAACTTGTTCCTCTGTAAAATGACCATTTTGAACAAGGTCATAACTTTGGTTTCCTGTTTTTAATATACCATTATCATACATATGTAATAATGCATTGTATATTATTTGGGCTTCTGGCTCAAGTTGGTCATAATGAAATTTACCAGTTTCTTGACTTTCTGCCGCATAAACAAAATCACTTAATGTAAGCCAACTGATTTGAGCTACAAAAAGTGTGACGAGTAAAAAAATAATAAGTAATTTTTTTAACTTCATAATTCAATTCCCCTTCTTTATTTGTATTTTTATCTTAGAATATCTAGTAGTTAACTAAATTTCACAGATAACATAATTATATCATACTTTTTTCTGACATGTCAATACTTTCCAACGATTATAGTATATATTTTTTTAACTTACTTGTCCTATTTTTAAGTGTAAAAAATGAGATATAACATAGATTTTTTGATTAACGAAAATGAACATTAAAATTCCTTTTTGGTATACACTTTTTATTTTGGGAAATACTATTTTTAATACAAGAAAGGAATGGTGATAATTATGACAAGCAAAGAACTTTTATATGTAGAAGATGCGTTAGGTCATGAGAAATTCATGAAATGTTGCGCTCGGAAAAACATCTTCAAAATTAACAGATCCTGCGCTTTCTGCTTATGTAGCAGAACTTCAAAAAACGCATACGGATTTGCTAAACAAATTTAAAAATTTATTGTAAGGAGGAAATCATGGAAGATAGAGATTTAATGGAAAATGAATTGTTGGTTATCAAAGGTGTTTGTGACTTATATCTTCATGGAACACTTGAGAGCACAACTGCTGAGGTTCATCAAGCATTTAAAGAAGCATTAAATATTTCTTTAGATATTCAAAATAAAATTTATAACTTAATGGCTGAAAAAGGCTGGTATAAAACAGATGTTGCTGAACAAACCAAAATTGATGCAGCAAAAACTAAATACGCAAATGCATAAATAACTTAGGGAGTCTGTAAAAAAGCAAGTAAAATTAGGGAAGACACCCAAATTTTTGGCGCAATTTATTTAAGTTTTTTACAGTTCCCTTTTAATTTGATATATTTTTTGAGCATTTTGGTAAGTGATTTGAGCAATTTGTTCTAGACTAACATTTTTTATTTGCGCAATTCTTTGAGCTACTAATTTTACGTTTCGTGAATCATTTCTTTTTCCTCTGAAAGGTTCTGGCGTTAAATATGGGCTATCTGTTTCAATCAAAATTTTATCTTGTGGCACTTGACTAATGCATGCTTCTGCTTTGGCATTTTTAAAAGTGATATTTCCAGAAAAGGATATATAAAATCCTAATTTTACAGCTTCTTTAATGAGTTCTTTATTTAACATGCAACAATGAAAAATTCCTCCTTTTTTAGGATTTATCATGTTTTTCAAGATGTCTAATGTATCCATAATGGCATCTCTACAATGAATTACAATTGGTAAATCTAGTTTATCAGCAAGTTTTATTTGCTCGATAAAAAACTCCTGCTGGCGTTTCTTATTTTCTTTATTCCAATAATAATCTAGCCCAATTTCGCCAATAGCAACCACTTTATCATTTTTAGCCATTTGACATATTTTTTCTAGTTGACTAATCTGAGCCGAATCAACATCATTCGGAGAAATGCCAACTGTTGCAAACATGAATTCATATTCTTGACTTAATTTTACTGCCATTTCACTTGATTTTATATCATAACCAGCGCAGGTTATTTGCGTGATTCCCTCTTGATAAACTTCTTCTAAAATTTGATTTCCATCCTCTTCAAATTTTTCATCATTATAATGCGCATGTGAATCAAAAAATTCCATCATTTCCCCTTTCAAATAAACAATTTAAAATTAGCTTTAACAGCATTTTATACGATTCAATAACATAAAATGCAGAGTTTAATTGTCAAACTGAGCTATGACAGTCGCCACAGCATACAACTTACAATGCGAAATACTGATTTCAATTGCTTGTAAATTTGGTATTTCATAGTGAATTTTTAAGGTTGGTTTCCCAGTTTCCATTTTTGCGACTTCAAAACGTTTCCAATCAAATGGCTGAATTAAACTGTTTCCTAATGCTTTGAAAGTTGCTTCTTTGGCTGCAAATCTGGCTGCATAATGTTGATATTTCTGTATTTTTCTTGATTCACAATACGCAATCTCATTTTCTGTGAAAATCGTTTTTACAAATTTTTCTCCTGTTCTTTGTATTGCTTTTTGGATTCTTTCAATTTCTATAATATCTGTTCCACATTTAATTTCCATGCTTTTCTCCTATTTGGGGCATAAAAGGGCACGCAATGCCCCGTGCCCATAAATTATTTGGTATAAATATTTAAATTTAGGTCTTTGCTTAAATACCAAGTGTCAATAAAATCAACATATAAATAATCATCTAACTGGACGCTTGGTGTAACAACAACGGTTCCATCTGCTTTTAAGGCTCCCCAAACGCCCTCTTTTTTGACAGCACAATAGCCAAACTTGTTTTGTTCTTTTGCGTCATCATAAATTGCGTCTACAATTCTTTCACCATTTTTATTTTCATAACCATATTTGCCATTTTCCTTTACCAAAAATAACGTATTACTTGCTAAAACTTCTTTATTGGTTTTGGGTTCAAATTTAAAATTATAATAATGATAGTCTTCGCCTTGCCTTACACGAATATAGCCCTCTTCTAGATTCAATTCTGAAATAATGATATCTGTTAAAACTTTATTCAATTGTCTATCTAATAAATCTGTTTTGTAATTTTGATTTTCTGCTTGGATAAAATCTGCTGTTTTTATGTATTTCATAGAAGTATAAGTAAAATCTATCATAACTTCATTGCTTGTGGAGATGATTCCATACATTCCATTTTTCTTAGCAATATAATAATTTCCATAAATGTATTGTAAATCTTCATATTCACAATTAACAACTGGAGTTCCATCCAACTTTAGAATTCCATATTTTCCGCCTACTGTAATGGTTATATTTTCACCATGAATTTCTTCAATGTTGTCAAAACCAGTTTCTAGTTTTACTTCTCCATTATTTCGAATTAATTTTACTTTGCCATCTTGTACAATTGCATAATAACCATCTGCTGTTACATTTTTGATTGCTTCATAAGCTGGCTCAAAAATAATCTTGCTGTCTGCATTTATAATGCCGCATTTTCCGTCTTCTCTTTTGACAATATATCCATTTTCGTAAGATTGCGTTAAAGTAGAAATTTCTACATATTCTGGTTTAATAATGATTTCGCCCATGCTTGTATTAACAAGACCTTTTTTCCCATCTTTTTCAATCAAAATATTTTTTGGTACGCCTTCTAAAGCGTAAATTTTATCATATTCTGGATTTAAAATTACTTTTCCATTAAAGTTAATTAAACCGTATTTTCCGTCTTTTTCAAATTTTAAAACATCATTTTCATACCAAATTTCAGAACCATTTGAATTTTCAATTGCTCCGCACATTTTTATAATTGGTTAAAATTTCTTTTTTATTTTTGTCAAATACTTTGGTTTGGAAAGTTTCATTTTCATAGTTAACATCATACGTACAAATAAATAAATCTTTGTTTTTATCTGGAATAATCACCATTTCATCTTGGTCAATATCTAGAATTGTATTTCCCTTGTTATTTATAACGCCCCATTTTCCATTTGTGTAAACTGGAAAATATGTTTCCATAGTTGCTGCATTTTTTGTTTTTGGTTTAGATGTTAATAATTTTTTTATGGATATTATAAACATAATTAATACAATAATTGCAATAATAGTAGCAATAACTTTTTTTATATTTAGCTTACGTGCATCATCATATCTTCTTCCTCGACTCATTTGAACCTCCATTTTTATTTCTTTTTTATAATTTTTGCAATAATGACTGTTATATCGTCTCTTGCGATTCCAAAACTGTTATCAATTGCTTCTGCTACAATTAAATCAGCAACTCTTTGGACATTAGTTGTATTCATATTTTCCAAATATTCTTGAATCCAATCTTCTTTTAAATTATTTTTCGATTCTAATAAACCATCACTACACATTACAATTATGTCACCATCTGAAACTTTTCTTGTTTGGACTTCTAATTCAACTTTGTCAAGCATGCCAACTGGCATTGTTTGGGATTTGATCACTTTGACACTTTTTTTGTTTTTCACATATGTGTTACAAGCTCCACTTTTGGCAAATTTTGCGGTTCCATCATACAAATCTAAAATAGCAAAATCCAATGTTGTGTACATTTCAGGGTCTGTATTGAAATTTAAAGAGTCATTGATGAAATTGATTAATTCGTCATCTTCAAATCCATTTGTTAGCATGTCTTCTAACATTTTAATCGTTAATTTGCTTCCTTGTCTTGCTTTTTTTCCACTGCCCATTCCATCACTAATGGCTAATAAATATTTCCCATCTTTCAATTTCATTTGCAAATTGCAATCACCTGAAACGCTGCTTCCTTCTCTTGTCACTTTGCTACTTCCAATTTGCAAAACATATTTATCTTCACTCATATAAATTTGTGTATAATTTTTTTGCATTTTGTCTTCGAAAAAAGCCATTTTACATCCCATATTTTTTGTTAAAATATTAGCAATATTTATGATATATTGTCTATCTTTTACTTTATCATTTGTGAAAGTAATTCTGATGTTATATTTCCCATTTTGGGCTTGTTTAATTTGTACCATTTTTGTGTTTGGATATTTGTTTTTTAGTAAAACAGTTAACTCTTTTTCCTTGGCAAAAAATTCATTTTCAGTACTATTTTCATTTATTTTGACAACTTTGTAAATCGCCTCTGAAACGTCTTCTAGTCCTTTTTTTACATTTTTTAATGTTTTATTTTTTTCTTGTATTTTAACGATTTCAATTTGCAACATTTTATAAGAACGATTGATGATTTTTAAAACTTCTTGCAAATCATTTTTAATCGTAGAATCTTGCATAATGATATAATTATTATTGTTTTTAAAAATTTCAATTAAATCTTTTTCAAGTAAGATATCCTTTTCTTGCAAAGCAACATAAATATCTTCTGCCATATGCATGTTTTCGTCTAAAATATCCTCACAAAACATATTGTCTGTTAATTCTTCTAAATTTGCAAATAAAATATCTTTAAAATCTTCTAAAATATCTTCCATTTGCTCTTGTTTATTTGGCACCATTTCTGAGATGGTTTCTGAAATTTTATTTAATTGACTGACCATTGCTTCGTTTTGGGTTAATCGATTTTCGCCCAAATTACTAAGTAGTTTGTTTTTGCCGATTAAATCTTCGATTTCTATTTTCGCACTACTTGGCACCAAAAGTAGACCAATGGAAGCTACAAAAATTTCTCTAAAATAAACAATTTTAATGGTATCTCCATTGCTTAAATAAATTAATAAACTGTTTCCTAAAATGAAACCAACAATAACACCAATTTTTCCAAATTTGTTAAATAATCCTGCTAAAATTCCAGCTACAGCAAATACCGCTATTTGCAAACCATTTTGCAATTCTATCATTGAAATAATTAGCCCAATGCTCAAACCCGCTGTGCACCCAACAAGCATTCCACTTTTCCAACCAAATAACATCACTAAAAATATAATAACAATATTGCTTAAATGGATGTTGAATATCGTGATAGAATTTAAAATCATGCTAGCAATAGCAATCATAATTGCTCCACCGATTAATTCTTCTAATGTAAAAGCTTTTTTTAGCTTCCAATTTTTTATAACAGCCAGTCCATTTACAAAAATTTTATAAAACACATACGTTAAAGCAGCAACAACAAATGCCATAAATAAATCATACGTAAGAACAATGCCTTTTACATTTTGAAAAAACGATACAACAAAACAGGCAAAAAATAATCTTTTTCCAGTTTTTAACCATTCATTTCTTTCTTCTATTGCTACTTTTGGCTTAAAAATAAGTACCAACGCAAAATAGATAATCGAACTTAATACGAAATTTAAAAATGCACTGATTCCATTTCCAATTAATGTACCAATTGCTGCTGTAATGACTACACCAAATACAGGCACGCCAGAGCTTAAAGTTGCTGCAACCATAGCTAGTCCAAATGGTGCGATTTCTTCTTCAATGGATAACATTGACATCAATAATGTTAAAATACAAATTACAATATTTTGCGTTTTTAACAATTCTTTTAAAATTAATTTTACTTTACTTGTGTTTGCGTTTTCTTGTTCTTGCACATTTTCTGTTATATTTTGAAACATCCTTAACCACCTTCTGCCTTTCCAAATATTCTTCTTATTTATTAAATCATGAAAAAGATAATTTTTTTGTCGTTTTATCTTTTAATATTTGAAAAGTCTTTTACAATTTGTGATAATTTTTATCTATTTTATTACATTTATCCCAAAAACACAAGTATTAATTGTAAAAATGACAAAAAATATTGTCATTTTTATTCTATTTATTTCGAAAAAAAGAAAAATTAGGTTGTAAAAAAACGATATCTATAAAAAAAGCGAGCGAAATTGGGGGCATCTCCCAAAATTTCTCACGCAATATACTTAAATTTTTTCGCAGCTTTAACTTTTTTCATTATTTATTTGCCAATGTAATTTGTTTTGTAAAACTTTGTCCTGCCCTTTTCATATGCAATGTAACTGTATCGCCTGGTGATTTGTTATAAACATATTTTTTTAAATCATTCATTTTGCTAATTACAGTATGATCAATTTTAGTAATAATGTCTCCTTCTTTTATATCTTGATTGGCTAATGGACCATCCAATGCCACTTGAGCAACATAAATCCCACTTTCTATTTGTATATTGGCATCCAAATATGGAATTGCTTCTTTGTCATAACCATAAATTCCAAGCCATGCTTCTTCAAATTTTCCATCCGTTATTAATCGATTGATAATTGGTTTTACAATATTAACTGGCACAGCAAATCCAATTCCTTCTGCATTGCTAATTTTTACAGAATTAATTCCAATTAATTCTCCTGCTTGATTAATTAAAGCTCCACCACTATTTCCTTCATTAATGGTAGCATCTGTTTGAATTAAATCTTCCATATACACATTTTGGCCTTCATCTTCGATTTTTATTGTACGATTCAAACTACTTATAATTCCTTTTGTAACTGTTTTTTGAAAATCTAAACCAAGTGGATTTCCAATTGCATATACTTCATCTGCTAAATAAATTGAGTCTGAATCACCCAACTCTAAATAATCTAAATTTCCTTTATTAATTTTAACAATTGCCAAATCAATATTGTTATCTGCCCAAACAACATTTCCTTCTAGCACTTTTCCTTCTTCTAATGTAACATAACAACTGCTATACTTATTTCCTGCTACGTGTTGGTTGGTTAAAATATAGCCATTATCTGTAATAATAACACCACTTCCCAAACCCAATTTTTGTTCTGCTCTATTGACAAATACTGAACTTCCACTTTGTTTTAATTTCGAAATTCCTACAATACTACTAACCGATTTTTCTATGACATTCGACTTTTCTGTGCGGGATTTTTCCTCTTGTTTTGCATTATTTTCTTCAAAATTGACTTTTTGAGCATTGTATTGGGTTGTTGTGGAAGTATTGTTAATGCCTGTTCTTAAAATTAAAATAGCCAATAAAGCAATAATAATGACCATAAAACAATATAAAATTACCTTTTCTTTGTTTTTCTTTTTCTCTTCATAGTACATAATTTTGCGCTCCTTTTCTTGTGAGTTATTTTTTCCTAAAAAATCCATTTTATACGTTTTGTGTATATTTTTTAGAATAAGTCTTGATTTTTTTGTATTTTTCCTATAATATGAATTTATAATTAATAGAAAAGGAAGTACAAATGGAAAATAAAATTTCGGAAGAAACAAAATATTTTAATTTAACAGTTCCACAAGAAAATATTTGGCTGGTTGAACAACTTAACCCAAATACGAATATGAATAGTGTTTGTGGAACTTTTTTAATTCGACAAGCCTGGGATTTGGAAATTTTAAAAAAGGCAATCAATAAGATTATTGAAAATAATGATGCACTTCGCATTCGTATTACAGAGCAAAATGGGGTTCCTTTGCAATTTATTTCGCCTTACGAATATGAAGATATTCCTGTTTACTTTTTGAGCGATTTAGAAACAGAAAAAAAGGACGCAATTCTTGATACTATTGTGTTAGAGCATATGAATATAAACGAGCACAAATTATACGATTTACGCCTAATTTCTACTCCTAATAGTGTTTGTGTTTGTATTAAAATGCACCATATTATTGCCGATGCTTGGTCCATGGGACAAATTTTTATCAAAAATATTGAAAAATATTATTGGGCAATGGCAGAAAATCGAATGATTGAAGAAAAAACTTCTTATTTAGATTATATTCAAAAAAATCAGGATTATCGCACTTCTGATAAATATTTGCGCGATCAAAAATTTTGGCAAAAATATGTAAAAAATTTAACTTGCAAAAATGAATTCGAAAACTCAAAAAATAAAAAAAGTCTGCGAAAAGAAAAAAAATTAGACACAAATTTACAAGCTAAAATAGAGAATTTCTGCCAAGAAAATAATTTATCAGAATACTCGTTTTTTTTAAGTGTGATAGCTACTTATTTTTCGAAGCTATATTCAAATCAAGATTTGGTGATTGGAACACCTTTTTTAAATCGAAAAAAGTCAAATCAAGAACTTAACATAA
Organism: uncultured Clostridium sp.; assembly: GCA_948470875.1. Lineage (GTDB taxonomy): Bacteria > Bacillota > Clostridia > TANB77 > CAG-508 > Scatovivens. Next base: position 8,128 of record CAOKQM010000002.1, on the reverse strand, counting down.
TGGGAATGTTTGTTGCCACTTTACCAATTCGTATTGCTGTCACATCTGATATTTCTTTTGTCGAATTGTGTAAACAAGTTTCTTCTACCAACATGGCTTGTTTTAAACATTCGAATTTTCCTTATCGCGAAATTCAGCAAGAATATGCTAATATTTCTGGAGAAACAACGAATTTATACGAAATTGCATTTTCTTATCAAATGAACAATTTAGAAAAAGAACTTGATGCAAATTTATACAAAAACACTTGGATTTCAAATGGATTTCAAACCAATCCATTATTGATTAGTTATGTGAATCATTTTGGAGAACATTTATTATGTTACGATTATTTGTTAACTTGTTTTGAATCACTTGATATTGATGCTATGCATGAAAGATTGGTTTATATCATGCAACAAATTTTAAGAAACCATGATTTGAAAATACAAAATATCAAAATTTTATGTGAAACAGATTTAGCCTTACTGGAAAAATTCAATGATACTGGTGATATGAAACAGACAGATGAAACCATTGTAAGTAGATTTGAAAAAATCGTTTCTAAAAATAAAAGTAAAATTGCATTAAAATATGGCCAAACTGAAATAACTTATAAACAATTAAATGCCAAAGCCAATTGTGTAGCCAATTACATTATTAAGCAAAAAATCAAAAAAGGGTCTCCTGTTTCGATTATTTTTGATAAAAGTATCGAAATGTTTATTGCTATGCTTGGAATTATGAAAGCTGGTTGTTATTATATTCCTATTTTACCAGAAGAAGAGCAAAAGCGTGCTGAATTTATTGTGCAAAATAGTGAATCTGAGCTTCTTATTACAGAGAAAAAATATTCTACTCAAATTGGAAGTAATGTTATTGAAAAACGATTGGTTATTGATGATTTATTAAATAACGATACTTCTACACCCAATATTTCAATCAAACCATCTGACTTATGCTATATGATTTATACTTCTGGCTCAACAGGAACACCAAAAGGCGTTATGTTAAAACACGAAAATGTGATATCATTAATGAATTCCATGAATGCTAATGAGGATTTCAAATTTTTAGAAGGAGATATCGCGATTTCTTTATTGAAATATTCTTTTGACGCTTCTGCTATTGATATTTACAGCTCTCTTCTAAATGGCGGAAAATTGCTATTACCTGCAAAAGAAATTGAATTAAATCCTGAAAAAGTAGTAGAACTGATAGAGAATGAAAAAGTAACACGTACATTTGCTGTATCCAAATGGTTAGAACAAATTCAAAATATGCTTCAAAAAAATCCTTCGTTAAATCTTTCTAATTTACGAATTTTCGGCACAGGTGGAGAAGTTTTAAATCCAGAAAAATTTAAGGATATTTTTGAAAAACAACCATTGCTCAAAATTCTAAACGCTTATGGTCCTACTGAAACCACTATGTTTGTTACAAGCCATAAACTTTCTGAAATAAATATACAAACAAATTATGTTCCTATTGGTAAACCAATTCCTTTTTCTAGAGTATTGGTTTTAAGTGAAACTAATAATGAAGCTTTGCCGATTAATACAAAAGGCGAATTAGTAATTTTTGAAGATCATACATCTGCTAAAAATATAGCAAAAGGCTATTTTAATCTTGATGAAATGACACAAAAAAAATTCATCAAATTGCAAAATCCGTATACAAAAAAAATGGTAAAAGCTTATAAAACTGGTGATTTAGTAAAACTGAATCATGCTTTAGAGTTAGAATTTTTGGGAAGAAAAGATGATTTCAAAAAAGTGCATGGTGGTTATCTTGTTTCTCTAACTGAAGTGGAACATAAAATTCAAACTATTTTAGGAAATTCAATCGAAATTTGTGTTGTTTGTGTTCCGATTCACAAGGTTAATTCCATCATTCTTTATATCGTAAAAAAAGATGATAGTATGAATGTTACATTAGAAGACATTCAAAATGAGATTAATAACCATATTACTTTTTACATGAAACCAAAAAAAATAATCGAAATTGAGCAATTGCCACTTAACAAAAATGGAAAAATCAATCGAAAATTACTAGAACAAGATGCAATTCGTTATTTGGGTGAAAATCGTGAATTTATAAAACCTGCCAATAAAACGGAAACAACAATTTATGAAATTGTAAAAGAAATTGTGAATAGCGATTTTTCCACTACAGATGATTTCGAAGAAGATTTGGGAATTGACTCTTTAAATATGGCTATGCTTTATTCGAAATTATCCAATCACAAAATAACACTTCAAGATCTATACACCTATCCAACTGTAAAAGATTTGGCTTATATGCAAAAAAAAGAATCTCCTTCTGATACTGATATTACAGACAATCCGTGTAAAATTTTAAATGCATCTAATCAAATGGATTTAGAAAGAATTTTGCTAACTGGCACAACTGGATTTGTTGGCACACATCTACTAAGAGAATTAGCAGAAAATGAAAATACGAAAAAAATATATTGTATTGTTAGGCAAAAATTAAATTTGAGTAGCAAAGAACGTTTTGAAAACATTTTACATACTTATTTTGATGAAGCAACTTGCCAAAAAATCAAACGTAAAACAGTTATTTTAAATGGGGATTTGAGAAAAGAATTTTTGGGACTAGAGCCATCTGTTTACCAAAAAATGTGTAAAGAAATAAAAACAGTTATTCATACAGCTGCGAATGTAAAACATATTGGAAAATATCATACGTTTCATATTGACAATGTAGAAACTGTGAATCATTTAATTAAGTTATGTACAGAATTTTCCATTAGTTTGGCTCATATTTCAACACTTTCTTTAAATGGTTTTTACAATGAAAATGTAACTGAAATATTTACTGAAAATACCTTAAATATTCATCAAACTTTCCATAAAAATCCTTACCTAATTTCTAAATATGAAGCAGAGCAAACGATATTGAAAAATATTGCAGAAAAAAATTTAAATGCAAAAATATTTAGAATTGGGAATATTATGCCTAGAATTTCAGATGGTACTTTTCAAGTGAATTATAACCAAAATGGATTTTTGCTAGCGCTTCATGGATTAAGCTACTTACAAAATATAACAAATGAAATGTTAAATAGCAGTATTTATCTAACGCCTGTAGATGAGTGTTGTAAGGCTATTTTCAAAATTCTGGAGCAAGATTATTGTAACACGATTTATCATATCGAGCATCCAAAAAAAGTAAAAATTTCTAATATAATTGAAATTTTTAACCAACGAAATATTGCTTTTTCAATTGTTCGTGATAAAATATTTGAAAAGAACTTATCCAATCATTATTCCATTGGTGTAGAATATATCCATTCTATGTTTGGTTCAAATTACAACAAATATACGACTTGCCTAACAAATGAAATTTTAGAACAACTCGATTTTACTTGGCAACCAATCAAAAAAGATTATTTAGAAAATATCATTAATCTTGCTATGAAAATAAAAAATAAAGGAGGACAAATATGAAAAATACAAAAGAAGTCAAAAAACTAAAAAGAAAAATCTTCTTTTTTCTAGGATTAATTAATCTGATTATTATTGTGTGTACATCAATAATTTTACCCGTGATTTTAAATTATCCACCATATGCAGAACATAATTTGGATTTTCAAAACAAAATTGAACCTTTTAATCATGTCCAACAGTATATTATTATTTTCATTATTTTAACAGTTGTATTTACTGTTATTACTAACTTACTATTACATAACATTTATAAATTTTTGAACAAATATTATCGAAATCAACCAATTCGTAAAGAGGAATTAAAAAAAATTAGAAAAGACTGTTTCAATATTCCTTACATTTTTTATTTGTCAGAAATCATTGTTTCTTGGTCAATTGGAATTTTATTAAATATTGTGCTAGGAATATCCAACATTATCATTTTCAAATTTGGACTTTTACTGATTTGTATTGTTTCACTTATTAGTTTACTGCAATTTATGTTTTTACAAAAAAACTTAAAAAATGTTACTTTGTTAACTTATACAAATACCAATGATTCTGACAAATATACTGGATTTAGAATTAAATTTTCAACCAATTTAATTCTACAAATTATTCCTTTTTTGCTAGCTTCCATTATTATCATTTCATTGATTGGCTATGCCAAAACAACACAACAAAAAGGGGTTTCTACTATGAATTACTACAAAGCTTATATTGAAAATAGAAGCTTTTCAAATTTAGATTTAGAAAGTCTAAAAGCAGAATTAGAAACCATTCCTTTACTTTCTGAATCAGATTATTATGTGATTATTCCGCCAAATAAAGAAAATATCTATACTTCTAATCCTAAGACAGAAATCACACATTTCTTTTTAACTTATTTAGACTACTTTTTCTATGACACAAATGGAATGGTTTATGAGTATTATGGTTCAGAGCAACAAGCTTATATGATAGAATTAAAAGACACAAATGGTGAAAATTGGTACATTGGTTTTGAATATTATATTACAGATTATTCTTTGCTTTATTTTTATGTTGGTATTATTATTGCTGTTTTAACACTTTATATTGTATTTATTTACATTTGGTCTAAAAATACAGCCACTCACATATCTACTATTTCAGAAGCTTTAGAACATGTAGCAAAAGAAAATGATTACACGACGCAAAAATTTTTACCAATCCTTTCTAATGATGAATTTGGTGATATTTCCTATTCCTATAACAAAATCGAAGAACTGACAAGTCTTCATTTAAAGGAAATTCAAGACAATCAAGAAATGTTAGTCGAACAAGAACGTCTGGCTTCTCTTCGGTCAAATGATTGGAGGAATTGCACATAATTTAAAAACACCGATTTTTTCTGTTGCTGGCGGCTTAGAAGGATTATCTGATTTAATCGATGAATACGATGCTTCTATTGATAATGCTTCTGTTACCAATAAAGATATGCACGATATTGCAAAAGATATGAAAGAATGGATTGAAAAACTAAAAGACCACATTTCGTATATGTCTGATGTTATCACAGCTGTAAAAGGTCAAACTACTACTTTAGCCGATAATTCATCCATCCAATTTTCTATTTCAGAGCTATTCAAACGTGTGGATATCTTAATGAAACACGAAATCAAAAATGCATTAGCAAGCCTAGAAATTGAAAATCATGTAAGTGACAACGATTTGTTAGCAGGAAATATCAATAGTCTCGTGCAAATTATCAATAATATAATTTCTAATTCTATTGAAGCTTATGAAAGCAATGCAAGTAATAAAAAAATTGAATTAACTGCTAATAAAAACAATAACGAGATTATCATTTCTGTTAAAGATTATGGTCTAGGAATCTCAGAAATTGCGCAAAAAAAATTATTTAAAGAAATGATTACCACAAAAGGAAAAAACGGAACTGGACTTGGTATGTTTATGTCGTATTCTAATATAAAAGCTCATTTTAATGGAAACTTAACCTATGAAACAGAATTAGGCAAAGGCACCACGTTTTATATTATTTTACCAATAAAAAATATAACTTAAAAAAGAGATTTATATCTCTTTTTTTTATCGCCTCTTTTCGCATAAATTCTCCTAACCTGGTTATACTACTTTTCAGAAAATACGGGAGGTGTTTTATATGAAATTAACAATCTGTGAACTAAGTTATTTGAACGAATTAATCACAAGTTGCGTTAATACCATTACTTGTATGTCATTATTTCAAAAACAGGTTACAAATGAGGAATTAAAATCTTTATTAAATACTCATTTTCCAATCCATGTGGAAGATTATAATCGAAAAGTAGAATTTGTTAAAAATGTAGAAACTGCAACAGGCAAATTAAATGTACCAAATTTAAATGTTTCTATTTTTACAGAAAATGTAGAAAAGTCAAAACTTGCTAAACCAATTTGTGTAAATACAAATGTTACAAATTTAACAGACCGAGAGATTGCTTTATCTTATTTTTTAACATTAAAAAGAGCTGGGAAAGAATATGCCATAGCTTCCATGGAAACTATTAATCCAAATTTAAGGCAATTTCTAAAAGACGCTTATACTATGAGCTGCAATCATTCTTATGAGGTTTACGAATGGATGGCAAAAAATAATTATTATCCAATCATTTTAGCAACTGGTGAACAAACTGGTGATATTTCTAGCTTATATGAAACGATTCCTTTACAACAATAATAATTATCTTTTACACAACTAACAAAATAGCTATGACCAAACAACGTCATAGCTATTTTTACAGTTTATTTCCTTTTTGGGACAAAAAATTGACTTATGTCTATATTTTCCATTTCTAATAAGCGGATTTTTTTATCAATTCCGCTAGCATAGCCTGTTAAACTGCCATTTGTTCCTATTACTCGATGACACGGAATAATAATTGAAATGGGATTATGTGAAACAGCACCACCAACCGCTTGTGCTGACATAGATTTTTGGTCTGTCTGTTTTGCGATTTTTTTGGCAATCTGACCATATGTGCAAACTTCACCATATGGAATTTCACAAAGTATTTTCCAAACTTTTTTCCTAAATTCACTACCAATTGGAGCAACTGACAATTCAGAAATACTTGGTTTTTGAAAATTAAAATATTGGTCTAACCATTTTTTTGCTTTTATTAATACTGGAACTTCTTTGCTTAACATCAATTCTTGTGTTAAAGTGCCAAAAAAGTATTTTTGTCCTTGCAGCCATGCTCCTACTAAATTTGTTTCATCACTTACAAGCCATATTTTTCCAACTGGAGAATTATAATGTGTTTTATAATACATTTTTTCCTCCAAAAACTATTCTAAAACCAAAGCATATTTGGGGCAAAAATTCGAACATTTCCCACATTTTATACATATTTCATGATTGATTTTAGGTGCTTCAAAATTCTCCTGTGTTAATGCTCCTACTGGACAAACCTTCACAGCTGGGCATTTATGATTTTGTGGACAATTTTCCACTATAATTTTTAACTTTTTTTCCATCGTTTTCCCTCCTATTTATTTTTATTCTGATTTATTAATTATAACACTTTTTTAGATAAAAATATAGCAGTTTTTGAAAATATTCTTACAAAAGAACTAAACGGTAATGTGAGATTCGAAACATTAACCAATATTATGCTCAAGTTTCTCTAGCTTAATAGCCTCATTTAACCCAATATTCTGTCATAGTTGGTTATTACAAATATTTCTAGAATGCCGTGCAAAACACACATTAGTATAAAAATTATTATATTTTTCGTAATTAATTTGCAAGATATAAAAGATAGATAATTTTTAGGTTATCTATCTTTACTTTTATTTGATCCTGATTATACTAATTGTACAAATTATATGACATTTTTTTTCGCAACAAGACAATTTTCTCACCCCTATTATAGTATATGAGAAAATTGTAATTTCTTGTTCTATCTACTTAACATTTGTATTGCTTCATCTTCATTTTCTACAAAAAATATATCTTTTCCATTGTTACATTCATATATGAAATCTTTTAATGGCTTACTTGTATACTTTGAATAATCTCCATATATAGCAAATTTTGTTTGATAGTTTATAAACTTTTGTAAAATTTCTCCTGCTAATCCTTTACTTAATATAAAGAAATCTTCTGCCACCGCTTCTTTATTCAACGCAATTTTGCTACAGTTTGTTTCATATTTTACAGTCATAATAAAATCAATTGCTGACTGAACATCTTTTATGATAATATCATTGCTTTTTATTATCTCTATATTATTTATGATTTTTGTTTTCATTTTATCTTTCCTCAAACTTGTAAGTTTTCATTATTCTTTAGTAATAACTGGTTTTCCTGTATTGTCCATTAAAACCGTCATTCCACCAGAATATCCTGATTGTCTATAAATATAATTAACTCCTGTTTCCTTATCTACCCAGATTTCAATTACATTTACAGCTCCTTGTGAGTAAATTTTTTCAAATCTTTCCTCTTTTTTTGACATAATAAACTCTCCTTTCAACTTGTAATTTGTATTTCTAATACTTTTTTATTAATTTTGAAATTAAGGCTCTACAAGTATTCATTTGAATGCAAGCATAAAAATTATTTGTTACTTCTTTACCTTTCCCAATTGTTGTTGCATTATTAGCATCTTCTTCTGTTTCCCAAAGAACAAAATCAGTCCATATATCTCCTTGTAAGTAATGCTCCCAAG
>CAOKQM010000001.1 GCA_948470875.1 uncultured Clostridium sp. | reverse complement strand
TTAAGTTATCAATCGGAAGGATATCCGATTTACACAAGTTTTACGATAGGCTCATCTATTCAATTATTATTATCTGCTTTTAATTATTTTTTAAATTTTATTATAATCAATAGGTAAATCAAATCCTTCATCAGAAGTAATCTTCTTATTGTATATATCTAATATAATTTGCTGTTCACAATTCAATTCATAATCAATAGATTCTATTATTTTATCTAGTTCTTCTTTAGAAATAAATTCATATAACCTTTCTTGATTAAACTCGTAAGAATATTTATTTCCAATCCACTCATTAATAAAATTTCTTAAAAATCTAAAAATATTTTTATCATTAACAATAGATTTTATATAATTCTTTATTTTTTCTTCTTCAATATCATGCTTTTTTAATATTAATATTGAGAATTTGCCATACTTATAATCAAGTATATCTATATCGTTATTAATAATATAATTTAATTTTTCTTTAAATTTATCTTTAATATGTTGATAAATCTCCTCTTGCAAATTTCTTTGATATTGTTTATCTGGATTTAGCCAATATACTAATTTATCAATATCATTCAAATTATCGTTTTTATTAATAAAATCTTCTACTTTATCTTTTGCTCTTTCTATATCAATAATATTAAGAATATCTGATATAATAAGTATACATCGTTCTCTAGTATCTAGCATCATCGCTCCATCACTATTTATACAAACCTTATTAATATTTTCATATACACTTTCAATAAGATATTCAATAACATTTTTATCTATTTTATCCAAAGATTTATTTAAAATCTCTAATTTAAATTTTTGATTACTAATATTTTCGCTTAAAAATATTTGATACTGCAAACTGACTTTTTTATTATCATCCATATAATTAATTTTTTTGATAAAATCATTTACTTCTTTTAATAAATTAGCATATTTACCTGGTGTTAATTCAAAATAATGTTCAAAATATCTTCCATTAAAAATTCTTTTATTTGAAACACTATCATCATACAGAGATGAATCATGATTAAAAGGAATTGTTGTCTTTATTTCATATCCTCTATTATAATTAGATATATATGGAAATAATATTGTTAAAATTTCTTTATATTCTTCATTTTCTTTAATATCAAACAATTTCTGATAGAATTCTTTTGCAACTATATTAAATTTTTCAGTCAAAAAATACTCTGTACTTTTCATATTACACAACATCATATCTTCAGAAACAAAAAATGTAGGATTTGTATAAATTGTATTATATAAATCAATATTCAAATACTTCAATAATTGTACAATTACAAAATCACCTATATTTACTTGCTCTTGAATATCATTTGATTTTATGTATGCAGAAATATAATTTAAAAATCTTTTCATTTCTCTAATATCTTTGAATTTTTTTGATAACTTTGAAAACATTTCTAAAAATCGTGTTTTTTCTAAATTTTCAACATCATAATAATCAAATAATTTCATAATCGTTTTAATTGCAATTTCTGCAATTGTATCTACATTAGTGTTAGGTAAATTAATACTACTATTAATAATTTTATTTAGGTAATTCGCATCTATTCTTAATTCATTTTCAAAAATTTTTTTAACACGTATTTCATCAAAACTAAGTAAATAAACAAAATTATCAAAATCAAACAATGTTGAAATTGTTTTAAATATGATTAATATCTGTTCTTTATCTAATCTATCTATATTGTCTATAATATAAACTACTTTTTTATTATTTAATTTTAAGTATGTCGCTATAATAGATTTCAACTCGTTTACTGAATAATTATTGTTTCCAAAATGTATATCAAAATTAATTTTATTAAAAATACTATCATTTCCTAAAATTAATACCTTATAAACACTATAAATTTTTTTATACAAAGAATAATCAAAATCAAAATTTTCATTTTTAGTAATACTATCATAAAATCCTCTAAATAAAGTCTCATTGCTATTGTATTTCCACGGATCAAAACTATCTATTATAATTATTTTTTCTGATTTTAAAGTATCTTTTACTAAATTCAATATTGTTGTTTTTCCACTTCCCCAAGCGCCATTTAATGCAAAAACAAAACTTTTTTGTGGGTTGCATTGATTAATTACATCTGAAATATAATTAACAAAAATACTTCTATTTAATAAATCATATTTTACATCATTTTCATTAAACAATATTAAATCATTTGCATTACTTTTAGAAAAATCTTGTTCATGAAACTCTTTTAAATCATATGTATTAATTTTTTTTACGTTTTGTTTTTTTAATAATTTTCTAATATATATCAAACGGCACACTATTAAAATAAATCCTGCTACTATCAAAATTATTAATATAATCATTTTATATACTTTAAAATCTCTAATTAAATAAATACTATAAAATATCATTGAAAATATATTTATTAATAAAAGTTTATCTATAATATTAATACTTTTGGCTACAACTAATAAATATCTTTTATTAAATATAACATCAAGCAGTGCTAATATTATAAAAAGCAACAAGATAATAGCTGATAAAAACATATCTTTTTGTATAAATTGAGTTGGTATATTTAAATAATCTATAACAATTATTAAAACAGCCAATATAAGTGAATTTTTTATAATACTATAATATTTAAATATCTTGTTTATTTCTTTTAAATAATACATATTTTTTCAATCCTTTAACTTTTTTCCATTTTATGTTATATTATCACGGATTTTGTTATTAGTCTAGGTACTTTATTCATTTTCATTCTCTCATACTCTCCATAATCAACTTATTCGCCAATCTAAACCCATAAGCAAAAGCTTGTCTTCTTTCTAAATCAATCAATTCTGCCTCTTTGCTTAAATATTTATCAAATAACTCATAATTTTCCTTTTCTATCGAATTTTTTAATAGCTCATCTAATTTATCAAGTTCACACCATAAATTGTTTATTTCGTCATTCTCGTCAATTTTAAGCACTATTTTTTCTTGCATTGCGTCATACATTTCCTCAATATTTTTTATCATATTATTTTTTACCTTTCTTTTTATAAAAATAATCTCTTTTAAATATCAACAATCAAATCCTTCAAAATATGATGATTACTAGATTTCATAGATTTATTTTTAAAAAGGTGGACGGTTTGAGCTTCGAGGGGGATTGACTTAAATCTCCAATTCCCTGCTGGTTGGGAGCAAGCAAAAGAAATCAAATATGCACAAGGATTTGACAAACCAGCTCCACGTGATTTTGTAGGCTATGGCCCACTGACTGCTCCTGAATCAGTCGCTTTATACAATTTCACTTTACGCCATAACTTCCAATTAATGATAACTTATCACACACAAGGTCGAGTGATTTACTACAAATATCAAGATATCACGCCGCCAAATTCTACACAAATTGCCAACCTTTTTGCACAGGTTTCTGGCTATTCTGTGGAAGAAGTTCCCGCAAGTTCTAGTTTTGCAGGTTACAAAGATTGGTTTGTTTATTATTACAACCTTCCTGGATTCACCATTGAAGTTGGGCTTGGCACAAATCCAATTCCAATTTCTCAATTTGACGGAATCTATCGAGAAAACTTAGGTATTTTAGTACTCGGAATGTTGCAATAAAAAAAGAAATAAAAAACTCAATCTATTACAAGAAAAATTTGGGGCAATGCCCCAAATTTCTCTTGCTCTTTTTTAGATTGCTTATTTTAGCATTTTTTTCTTAATGATTACAATTCCGCCTGCTACGATTGCTAAACCTGCTATCACACTTCCCATCACTTGTAATCTCCATGTTAGGATTGGGCTACCAGTTGGTGGTGATAAGGTAATAAATTCTGTTGCACTCGTATCTCTTGAATAGCTCATTCCTAGACTTACTGTTTCCCCTGTTATCTCACGATTTTTTGTATATGGCACTCCCGGATCTAAATCTCCTGGAATAGCAAATTCATCACGTCTACCAACTTTATTGTTGTATTTGATAATTTCTGCAATATTATCGATTTGTAAGCCATTCATATCACTACCAACAATTTTCATTACTGTTAAGCTCATAGAAGCTTGGTAAGGTTTTGAAGTCTTTTCTGTCGCTTCCTCTGGAACTAATTCAACAATAAATTCTGCATTATTTAATGAAGCATCTTCATCTGCATTGTCAACATTTACCACTAAATTATTTCGATTTTCTGTTTCATACTGAACACCAGCCGTATCTAGAATTCTAGCTTTTCCTTCACTGTCTTGTCCTACTATATCTGACTTAATGATTTCTTTTAACTCACTTGTTGTTATATTGCTCCAGCTTGTATTTGATGTTGCATTTAAAGCTCCTCTAAATGTTGCGTCATTATCAATATAATCAACCAATTGTCTTACTGTGCTTGTAACAACTTCGTCTTCTTCTCCTCTGTTTTTACCATAATAGTAAATATTTCCAACATATTTACCAATTGCTGTATCATTTTTCAAGCTATTACCGTCTTTTTGATAACTTGTTAAATTGTTTGTTAAAGTCTCATAAGCATTCTTCATTTCTGTGCCGTCTTGTTTGTAATCCATTTTAGCCAATTTTCCTGTTCGATCAACTTCACCAGTATTTAGTACAGTAAATTTGTATTTGATTGTAATTGTCGTTCCTTCTAAAATAGATGAATCAACATTGATATAACGGAAACCTTGGTTGGTTGCTTTATCTCGATTTAGTGATTGCAAATTATCCGTTCCATAAGAATCTTTATTCAAAGTTACATTTGCTTTAATTTCACCATTCTCTTCAACTTTATAGTCAATATCGTATTTAGCATCCATAATGATTTTTCCATCTGATGTTGTTAAAATGATTTCTTCGATTTGTTTATCTAAAGTTAATTGTGTAATTGGTCTTTCCTCCAAACCGAAATTTACATTGTTTACAGTATAGTCTCCATTTCTTACGCCATTTTCAACATCTCTTATTTCCATGTTCATATCAATTTTAGGTGTGTCAGCAAACATGTAATAATCTTCAAATAGTTTATCTCCATATTCAGCCATAACACTTGCATTTTGATACGTTATTTCTCTTGATTTTTCAACTACTTGCAATCTTCTTACTTCACTATCAACTGCTGTATTTTTATTTTTCGCTAAGTTTTCAATATCCAAATAACTATCTGCTTTTATTTGATTTCCTTCTTTCAAACTACTTGCAAATTTACTTGATTTGAAATCTTGTCCATTATAAACCTCTGCTTTTGAATAGCTCTGTGATTCAATATTCTTATCTCCATAAGTAAATCGTACCACATAATCTCCTGCTGTAATATTATGGAATCCATATTCACCATTTTCGTCTGTTTGAATTGTACTATCAAATCCTGCTATCTCTTCAATTGTTTTTCCATTCAAACAATCTAATTTTTCATCTGTTGGCCAAACAAAATCATATTCTGTGTATTGGTTGCCCTCGTCATTTCCTACCGCAATTTTTTCTACTAATGTTGTTGTCAAACCATTAATTCCTTCTTCATTATTGTCTTTGATACCATTACCAACTGTTTGATTGTATCCTGGATTTTCTGTATTGCTGCTACTGCTGCTGTTATCTTCCCAAGCCAAACCATTAATATTTCTGCTGCCTTCTGATTGAAGATTTACTTTCAAGCGAGGTGCTGCAAACGTGTCATCTTCATACCAAACTTTTGCATTATTTCCTGAAATGTTCACATTGCCTGGAGCAGAATCTCTGTCTAATTTTCCTGCAAGCTCATCACTTCCAGCAACATAAGTTGTATAACTTCCAATTTCTGCTACATTGCATTTTTGACCTAGTTTAACAGAATTGCTAATTGCATGCTCATTATCTTTGCCTTTGTCTAGCTTAAATGTCATTTTAACTGTTCTTTCCTCATTAGGCGCTAATCGAATTTCTAAACCATCTGCTGTCATTTTATTGTAAACAATATTTTTTCCATTTTCATCTTTGTCTGAACCAATGATTCCCGTTTTTACATCTTGCCAGCGCTCAGCATAATCTGAAGCATTTGCAACTGTTTTAAGTTCATTTACATTTGTTTCTTTTCCACCTACTGTCTCTGTTTTCAAGTATTTTTGCTCTTCAGCTTTAACCAATGTAAATGTATTATCATAATAATCATCCAAACTATTTATCACAACATCGTAAGCTGATGAACCATTTTTTAGCACAATGTCATAAGTTAAATAAATATCCATTTGCGTATCTTCTGGAAGTTTATTCAAAGTTTTATAAAAAGTTGCTAACTTTTCATACATTCCACCTTCGCCACTTCGATACATCGCAGCTCTGTAATAATAGTCTGATTTGTAAAGTCCTAAATCATAAGTTATATCTTGAGTCTCACCAGTAACTATGATATTTTTGTCAAGTGAATCTGTATTCTCTTCTGTCAAATCATAATTTCCACTATATTTGTATTCATACATTTTTTCATTCACAATTACTTTTGCATCAGCTAATTTTTTTGTTAAACCAATATCCATAGAAGCTCTTGGCTTTAATCCCAAATTGATATTCAAGCAATAATTATAAACTGCCATAAATGTATATTTATTTTCAACACCATTTTCAGTAATCTCTGCTGTTTTATTTGTTAAACTGCTTCCATCATAACCTTTTACATCAAATGGGAAAATTAGATTTCCAGCAGAAGTTCTTGCTTTTGCTTTAAATTCATCATACAATTTTCCTTTTTCATCGGTTGTATTTACTTTTGAAATAACTGGATATTCTGTTCCTGCATTATCAGAAAAATACGTTATTTCACGTTCTTCGCCACTACTTAAAGTAATTTTACCAGTTGTATCTCCGTTTGCATCAATTGGCGTTTTTCCAGATACTTTTGCAATTTGCTTAGCTTGATTTTCACATTCAATTGCCATAGAATCTTTTGCATATTTATCTTTTTCACTTGATTCTGCTTTTTTATAGACTTCTGCTTTTTTCTTATTTGAACCAGAATTCTTAATTTTGGTACCATCTTTGTCTACTTTGTAAGATAAAAATTCAGTTGGCTCATAATTTTCACCATCATACACAAATTCTACATCATAACCTACCAAATAATCGTTTGCTTTTTCTTCTTCTGTAAGTTCTGGTACAGGAATTCTTGGCACATCCCATCTACCGTTTGATTTGGTGATGATTGGGAATACTAATTCATTATTATCCGCATCTTGATATGCCTTTGCCACACTTCTTCCTATTTCATTTCCTTGTTTATCTTGAACAACTCGGTAAACCGTTACTTCTGCATTTTCTTTTAAAGCTTCACCTTTGTCATAAACGCCATTTGGCTGATTGTAATATTCATCTCCATTTTTGGAATCTAATGTTTCATCAATCCAAACAACGCCACCCATTTTAAAAGTCAAATCAATAATCGTCACAGACGGTAATTCATTCACAATAGTTGCTGTTATGGTTTTTCCGTCAATCAATGAATGTCCTTCTGAGCTCGTTGTTTGTTTCTCCAAATCGCTATAAGAAATGGTTCTTGTTTTCCAACCTTTTGGCAAGTTTTTCTCTTTTACCGTAAAAGTTGGGGCTTCTTTTCCATACCAAATAACATTATCAATTGTGAACTCCCATTTTCCATCCTCTGTTCCATCCTCTGGCAATTTTTTATTGATTACTTTACTTGAATTTGTGTAGGTGTTTCCCTTATACTCGAAAGTTCCTTCTATCACAACTTCAATCTCAAACTTAGTTCCATTTTTTTCTAGATCTTCTTTACTGATTTTCTCTGTCGTGTAAATATCTTTTACTACTTTTATGCCGCCTTTATGTTTTTCCATTTTATTGGTAAATTTGGTAATAATATTGGCTGTTCCTTCTGAACTAAGATTTCCTGTTATTTTATTGCCCTGTTTTTGACCTGCTGGTTTTCCATCTAATGTTGCTTCTATGCTAACCAACTGTGCTTGTTTTTCAGAAAGATTAATTTCTTCTACTGTATAAGTTGGAGCCTTATCTCCTACCCAACGAAATTCATATGGACCCTTTTTCTCGCCAGGTTTCACGCCTTCTACAAGAAATTCCATATGTCCATCTTCTGTATTTTTTACGCCATCTACAGTTACTTTAAAATCAAATGTTTCGTTTGTAGTCTGATTATCTTGCATTTCTTTTTCAATTGTTAAAAATCCTTTGTGTTCTTCTTTATGGTTAATAGCATTTACTGTAACTTTTGCTTTTTCTCCATCTAAGCTTCCTTCTCTAGGTGTTATAGTAACTTCTTTATAACCTTCTGGAATTTCAATTTCTTCTACTTTATAGGTTGGTGCTGTTTCGTCTTTATTCCAAGTATGGATTTTATCTGATGTCCATGATCCTGTTGTTTCACCTGCTTCCACTACTATTTTAGCTTCTTCTGTTTCTGTTTCACCATTATTTTTTGTAACTTCTACTTTAAACTTAAATGTTTCTTCTTTATCTGCAACTCCACCATCAATTGTTTTAATGATTTCAATTCGATTCTGAAGTTCGCCTTTTGTATTAAGCGCTTCAACCGTAATTTCTGATTGTGTATCATCCAAACTTCCTGCTTTAGGTGTTATAATTGCTGTATAATCACCTTTATAAATTTCTTCTACTTCATAGGTTGGTGCTGTTTCGCCTTCATTCCAAAAAAATTCTTGTGAAACCCATTCTTGTTCACCTTTTGTTGCTCCTTTTAGTACTGTTATGAATATTTCTTTGTTATTATATATCTCTTTGCCATCACTTCCTGTCACAATTAATTGGAATTGAAATGTCTTATCTTGGCTTGCTGGTTCACTAAGCGTTTTATGAATTTTAATTTTATTTGAGTGTCTTTTAGGTTCCATACTATTTAATGCATTTACTGAAATTACACTACCATCACCATTTAACACACCAGAAGATGGGTTAATTACTACATTGTATTTCTTGCTTGCTTCTGTTTCAAGTTCTCTTATTTCATAAGTTGCGTCTCCTTCTCCTTGCCAAGTATAAACTGGTGAAAACCATTCAGCACTTGTTGTTTTTCCTTTTTCCACTATTAATGTAGCCACATCTACTCTTTTGGTATGGTCAGGCATTGTTACGGTTACTTCAAACTTAAATTCTTCATCCTTTTCTGCTGGACTGCTTATTGTTTTCACAATTTTTAGAGAATTTGATTTTTCGTCTACTATTTGGTTTACCGCTGTAACTGTAACAGTTTTTCCGTCTTTTAAGGTGCCTTCACCTGGCTCAACCGATTTCACTTTCCATTTTTCATTTGGAATCTCTTCTACTTTATATTTTGGTGCCTTTTTTTCACCAATCCACATATAATTTTTGCTAAGGCTTGAGCCTGCTCTTACAGTAACAACATCCTCTTCAACTCTGCCATCTTCATGCGTAATCGTTACTTTAAAATCAAAATATTGATAGCTTCCAAATTTTTCTTTTACCTCATCTGCTGTTAATTCTTTTCCATTTTGGTCAACTGCTTTTTTTACAATTTCCAAATTTCCTTGTTTAGCTCTCATTGAAATTTTCGTTGTTTCATACCATCTAGCTGCTCTGTTTACCAAAGCTAAAGTTTGAGAGGTACCTACCGTACTTGTACTTTTGCTTACTGTATATACCCACTTTCTTTCTTGAATATTTCCATCTTCATCTTTTTCTACTCTTTCAATTGGTGGGTGAATTGTCCAAGTATTTTGCTCATAACCACCCTTCAAATGCTGAAAATATCCACCAGCAATTAAATATTTATAATCAATATCAATTCCTGTTATCATGTTCATTCCTTCTATATAATCCATCTCGATATAGAATTCTTCTTTGGTATGTGGATATTCATAATTTGTATGGTCCTTTTTCTGGGTCCATACAAATCTCCATTTCTCTTTATCCAATGGTTTGTTACTAAGATTTGTATATATCTCAAAACCAGATATCGCACTAAAATCATACTGTCCAGAACCTTTTTCTATATAATCTATGGAAAATGGTCCTACCAAAAAGGTTTGTTTGTTTCCATCATTTTTTACTTGAACTTTTGCATTTTCTTTTTTAAAACTATCCTGTATCTTTTCTTTATCAATTTCTGGAAATTCAATTTCTATTCCCCCTGGACTTTTCATTTTTTTGTAAGTATTTACCTTATTCACATCATCCTTGTTCTTTGCAATTTCCCCAACAAATTCTTGATAGTCACTAGCTTGTTTTCTTATACTACTGTCCCCAGCCGTTGCATTAGTCATGCCTCCTTCGTCTTCTCCTGTATACCACCATGCCCTTTGCACATCGCTTGGGTAACTGCCATTATTCTTCTCTTCTGCAAAATTAAGGATATAAGCCCCCATTGGTGTACATTTTTTAGTCTGTCCTGCAGTATAGCTTGCTACTGTTTCAGAAGTGTAGCTTTGAGGCGTAATCTCATTTGTGCTAAATTCATTTGATCCTTCCTTTAAAGTATTACCATTAACAATTAAACTTCCTTCTGTAACAAGATTATTTCCTGTTTCTTCTTCATAAGGTCCTTTTCCATCTTCTGGACGTGTCTGGCTTGATGGAAACAAAGCACTCCCATCATAGGCACTTGGAATATGTACTCCACGCTGACTACAAAGCAAATCCCAATTAGCATTTAAATCATTAAATGTAATTGGCCCACTATTGGGTGCATTGCCCCCTTCTGTCCCATATTCATCAAGAAATTCTGCATATGTTTTTTGAGACAGAAAAGCTGTTGCTATGAAAAGAATTATGATGAAATATTTGATTATCTTTTTTCCTGCTTTTTTTATCATTTGCTTAAAACACCTCCTTTTCTTTTATCTTTTAGCACTTTTTTGTATAGCACAAACGCTACTGTTCCACCTAATATCACGCTCACAATAATCGCTGATACATAAATTAAGGTTTCTCCTGTTTTTACTGTTATGATAATATCTGCTGTAGACATATCATCTTCGCCTTGTGCTCTATTTTTTGGTTTCGAATTATGGTCTGATATACCATAAATATTGAAATCATCTGAAATTTCTGCTGTGTTACTTACCAAGCCTGTATTTTCTGCTGTCATTTGTTTGGTAAGTACTAACTTAATTTCTTTGCTTTGACCTTTTGCAATTTCTGTGTTTGCCAATGCTTTTGTATATAAGTTTCCATCTGTTCCTGTGTACCAATCTGGATTTAGATTTGAGTTAAATGTCATGCCTTGTGGCAAATAGTCCACAATTTCTGTGGCAAATCCTGCTAAATCTCCATTATTAGTAACGGTTAAAGTATATTCAACATACACTTTTGTGCCTGCTAAATATTTTGCTGCAATATCGTATTTTGCTAATTTTGTTTTATTAAATTCTTCTGTTTTAGTTCCTTGTGCATTTTGAACAGTTACTTTTGTAATAGCATTTTCTAAGCTTAAACTAAATTGTTGTGCTTCTACTAATCCAATATCGATATTGGATACACTTGCACCATTAATCTGAATCACATCTGTTACAGCACCATTTTCTCGTTTACCATCTTGCTCAATTTTGGTTGTAACAACATCAGAATTTAAGTTAGATTCAATTCCTTCTTTTCGGTAAGCTGTTGTTGTATATAAAACGGTATCATATTTAAATAATACTAAATAAGAACCATTTTTCAAGCCAGTAAATGTATATTCCCCACTTGCATTGGTAGAAACTGTTGATTTGATTACACCTGATGAACTATCCACTAACATGGCTGTTACATTTGGCATTCTTTTTTCATTTTGATCTCTCATACCATTTTTATTTGAATCAATCCATGCTGTACCAGAAATTTTATATGATTTTGTAATGTCGTTACGTGTTTCATCTGAAGGTGTGATTCCATTATTGTTTGAAACATCTTGATTTTTATTGTTTGCTTCATTTGCTTGTATGATATGGGTTACTTTGTTACTGCTAATGGTTTCATTTTCAGCAATTGAAAGTTTGCCTTCATTGGTTACTGTTTTTTCTTGCACACCGTCTAAGCTTGAAGCAAATGCTTGCACATTGACATCAATTTGGCTATTAGCAGGTATGGTTAATATTAAATCTGTGTCTTCTGTTTGGTAAACTGTGCTTACATGTTCTTCACCATTTTGCACATATGAAATTTTTTGTATCATAATGCCTTCTGGAATGATGTCTGTTAACACAACATTTTCTGCTATACTTGCCCCTTCATTTTTAATAGTAAATGTATAATGAATCAAATCTCCTTCTTGTACATAAGTTGGTGTGTTTGAGTTTTGAGTGATTGATAAACTACTTCTTCCTAAATCTACCTTTACCTCTTTGGCATTGTATTTTTCGGTTCCTTCTGCTGAAATTTGTGATGTAATACTTACTTGTTTTTGAGTCAAACCTGCATCTAAATTTCCTACTTTAAGAATCAAACTAAAACTCTTTCCTGCTTTTGCGTCTATTTTATCTAAGTTCCATTTTACTTGATTGGTTTGAGATTCATAAGTTGCATTTTCGATTTTCTGTATTCCATCTATTGAATTTCCTTCTACCATATAAGCTTTTTCTAATTCAAATTCCTTTGGCAATTGTGTCACAATGGAAACATTTCGCTTTTCTGAATCAGTCAAATTTCGTGCATATAACTGAATGTAAATTTGGTCTCCTTTATGAAAATAATAGTTCGGTATGTTTGTTAACATTTTTTGCTCAAGGCTTAATTCTGACCTTTGAATTGTAATTTCTTCTGAAGTTTTAGTTAATTCTTTTTGCAAATTTTTTGCCATTACATTTGCTGTAACTTGAATTTTATCTGATTCATATTCATAAATATCTTTTGCTTTTAAAACAATTGTGATATTCATTTGTGCGTCTTTGGCTAATTGTTCTTTTTTCACAACAACTTTTCCATCTTGGAAAGTTGCTGTAGCCATGTCATTTTCTACTTCTGCTGACACAAATGTTGTATTTTCTGGAACTAAAATATTGGCAAGTACTTCATTGGCAACATCTTCTCCCACATTTTTTACAGTAGTTGTGATTTTTATGTCATCAAATGCTTTGACTTTTTTCACATTTGACTTAACTTCTAATTCTAATTCAGGTCCTGCTCCAGTTGTTAAACCAACCAAATCTGGTTTTGCTGTTTCACTTATAACAGCCATTGGTCCATGATTTGTGTAATATGTCAAATACGTTCCATAAATTTTTTGGTTGTGTGATAAATTTTCTGGTATTTGGTAAGCAAATTCAAATTTCAAAACTTGTTTTGCTTCTATTTGCCTATTAGCATCGTTTGGAACAATCAAATAAGATTTTATGTTCTCTAAGTTTTGTGGATTTGTCATCCAGCCATTGGTTTCATCTGCCAAATCTTTATTGGCTTGCCCATTTTCAGAATAATAAATAGTAAATCCTTCTACGCTTGCTGTAATTTCACTTAACATTTTAGTATCTAAAGTTGTGCCTAAATCTTCACCTGTTTCAATGTCTTTTATGCCTTTGAAAGGAACTCTACCTAATAATGCAAAATCTGAAATCGCATTTTCGTTGTTGTTCATAACAACCATTTCCATAATCGCATTTTTAGCTTGTGAATAAATATCAATATAATCGATTTTTGGTCCTTGTTTGATAGAAGTTATTTGCACATTTTCGTCTTTGTAATTTTTAATTGTATTAATCGCAACAACTCCATTTGGTGCAGAATACTGGATATTGGCTTGTTGATGACCACAAACTTGATTGTTAATTTGGTATTCTGCTGGATTTTGATAATTGGTTGCTTCACTGTTATAGCCATATGCCTGAATGGCAACTTCTTTAGATGGAGTATACATATCCACTTCTATGTCTGCATTTAAAACAATATTGGTTCCATTTGTTAGCACACCAGAGTTTAAAGCTGTTTGTTTTCCGTCAACTATTATTTTAATCACAATTTTGCCATCTCTTATATAGCTTTCAACTCCTGCAATATTTAAGCCTTCTCCATAAACCATGCTCGCATTGGTTATTTTTAAAGAAGTAATATATTCTGGCATTTCCAATTCAAACACAGAAGCTCCATAAATATCTGATGTAAGCTTGTCATTGTTTAGTTCTAATCTCATTTCAACATTTGTATTTGGTGTTACAGTTGATAAACTTTCTCTATCTAATACGAAATTGAAATCTGTTTTCGTATCGTTTAATTTGGTTTTCGTTTCAAGATTTCCTAATTCTACCAAATCTGATACATATGTGAATTTTGCTTTTTGTACCGTTTGACTTGCTAGGAATTCCATATTGGCATAATCCATTTTGCTCATACTATTTAATGTAATTTTTTTAGTTGTGATTATGAAATTTCCTGTGTTGATTGGTGCTGATGTTTTCAAAATAACTTTGCTAATTTTATCTTGAAAACTCACAACATAATTTCCGTTTTCGTCAGCTGCACAATCTTTGTTAATGGTTGTTAAAATATTTCCAGAAACATCCGTTATTTGAAGTGTTCCATCTGCTCCTAAAATTTCATTAAAGTTTTCTTGGCTAATTACCATTTGCTTGTAATAGATATCCTCTGTTTGAACATGGTTTCCTGCTTTGTCTATGTAGTAGTTGTCCGTATCTTCTAAGATGATTTCTTCAATAATCTCTTTATATGAAATATTAATCGCTGTTTTGGTATTAATTTCTGTTTCTTGATTTAAATAAGCATATACTTTTGATAATTCTTGTGTTTCATTTTCGATTTGATATGACACAAGATTTCCTGTTTGCCCTGTTAACGTAACTTCTTGCTCACTTTCATCTGTTGCTTCATAAATTCCGCTATCTGCTTTCACACCACTTAAAGTTGTCACTTTTGCTTTTACTTTTGAAGTTGTTTGTAATTGTTCTGCCAATTCTATATTTCGGAAAGTATACGTAATAAAATATTCATCCATTCCTGCTTTGCTAAAATATCTTTCTTCTTGCTTTGTTTGTTCGTCTTCTACTTTTAAGAAAGTTTCGGATTGTTTGCTATCAACTAATTGTTTTTTATTTTCAAGCTTGATATTAATTTTACTTTCTTCTTGGTCATAGTCCCAATTGTCTTTGCTAAACTCTACTTCTCCTACATTTTTTCCGTTAGTACCAGCTGTTGAATTCGCTCCAACCATTACTTCTGTTGGTAAAATATCGTTGATTTTTGGAACATCAACACTTAATTGTGTTTGTTTGACTGGTAAAGACTTCTTATTTTCTTGGAAACGATTCACTTTTATTAAAGTCTGTAAAATAACGCCATCTTTTCCAAATGGAATATATTTTGAAATTTCTGTTTCGACTTTTACTTCTGCTTCATCTTTCCAAGCAAGTGTTAATGGAATTTCTTTCATAACCTCATTTTCTTTTCCTTTTTCATCCACATAAACACCTGAAAAAATCACTTTAAACGTACTACATAATTTTTCTTCTTTGATATATTCTTCCATTTTATATTCAATTGGTATCGAAATTTGCATTTTCTCAGAACTATTTTCTACCTTATTAAACATAAGAATGTTGTTTTCAAGACTTTGTATATATTCTGATTCTGCTACTTTATTTTCTTCTTTGATTTCAAAATTCAATTCTTGCTCTTCTTCAGCTTGAATTTCTACTTTTGCGCCTTTTAAATAACCACTTTTGTACACTCCTAATTGCAGTTGAATATCTAAATTGTCGTTATTTACATCACTTGCTATTGCTTCAGACTTTTCTGTTTCTTCTCCCCAATATGCCTCAAATTCAACATTTTTATTGCCTGTACCAGAATCGGTTCCAAACAAAGATATAAAATTTGTTGTGGCAATGGATTCAGTTACAATCGCAAAATGCGAAAATGTTAATGTAAATATTAAAACCATCGCTAAAAATTTCTTTTTGTTTATCATCCTTTTTCCTCCTCAAAAACAAACTCTAATGACACCTATTTATATTCTATTTTACTACAAATTAAATTCCAGTCAATAGGCTCAAACTATGATTAATTCTATATTTTCTATGTTTCAAAAAGATTTTACTTAGGGAAATTATGGTTTGGAACAAACCTTGATTTAAAAATATAAAATTTTTGTTACATTCCAAATTTCGCCAAAATATCACTTTTTCAATCAATTCCTATTTATATTATAGCACTTTTCAAACAATTTCTCAACCTCTTTTTGACATTTTCTCAAAAAAATCTTATTGCAATTTTCACTTTTTTCAATGGTTTGATGTGATTTTTTGTCGTTTTGACATGAGAATTGTCAAAAATTGGCATTTTTATATTCCATTTTTACCTTTGGAAAATCTAATTTTACTTTTAATAAATTCTATTTTTCCTTACGGGAATCAATATTTCAATGGTTTTATAAAAAAAGAACCTTTTTTCTTGTTACACAAAAAAGATTCTTTTTACAAATTATTCCTTTTATCAAATTAAACATTGGATTGTAAAACTTATTTCCAAATTTCCCCATTAATATGCGCAATCAAAGCCATCAAAAATGCATTTTTGGTTAAATCCATTCTTGATACTTCCTTTTTCGTTAAAATAGAAATTCCGCCACAGCCTTTGTTTAAGCCATTTTGGCAAAATAATTCATCCATCACTTTTCCGAAGCTCTGTGCGTTTTATTTCTTCAATATACTTTTCTGGAATTTAAAAACCTTGACTTGTGCCAACACTTTGTAATCCTTCTTTGCTTTCGATAACAGCAGCATTAATGTCAATCCATTCTCCTAATAAGTTGGTAATTCCAGCTTCAGAAGCAATGTAATAATCTGGTTTTATGTTCTTTTCCTTAGCATATTTCTTCAAATTTTTGACCCTATTTTTGGCACCTTGAAAAATCTGTTTATTGATTGGCTGATCCCCTACTTCAGAATCAACTGAAATACCTTGTATTTGCACATTTTCAAAATATTTCTCAAAGGCTTGCTTAGCACCTTCTATTTTACCTGGATTTTTTGTTCCCATTAATATTTCCATAATCTAATCTTCTCCTTTTATCCAACATTTCTTTCATTATATTGCACAAACTTTTTGATAGCAAGTAATTTACGTTAATTTTTATATTTTTTACCAATCTAGTCTGTAGCCGTTATTTATATTCTGTATAAGTTTTTTCTAACTTTTTGACAATTTTTGAGCAATTATATTGACGAATTCTGTAAAAATCGATACAATATAAAAAAACAAAAGGAGGTTTTACAAACATGAGACTTGCTGAGCAAAACCGTACTTCCGAAAAAAATGACTATAAAATCATTGCTGTTGACGATGAAGGTGGCATTATTGATTCATTAGCTGTTTTTTTGAAACGTTCTGGTTATACTTTGATTGGTTGCACCAATCCACTAGAAGCAATTGAACGCGTAAAAACAGAGCATTTTGATTTGATGTTACTTGATTTTATTATGACACCAATTCATGGTGATCAAGTTGTGGAAGAAATTCGAAAATTTAATCAAGATTTGTATATTATTTTACTAACTGGTCATAAAGATTTGGCACCACCATTAGAAACCATCAAACGTTTATCTATTCAAGGATATTGCGAAAAAAGTGATAAATTTGACCAATTGTTGTTGCTGATTGAATCTGCTATCAAATCCATTCAGCAAATGAGAGTCATTCAAAAAATTAATCAAGAATTAAAACAATCTCGTGAAAATTTAGAAAAAGCTTATTTGGAAAGCATTGAAGTTATCAGACAAACTGTTGAGGCTAAAGATACGTATACAAGAGGTCATTCTGATCGTGTTTCTCAGTATTCTGTTTTAATTGGCAAATACATGGGATTATCTGAAACAGATTTACAAACGCTAAAAATCGGTGGGCTTTTTCATGATATTGGTAAAATTGGGATTCCAGATAGCATTTTGTTAAAAGAAACGTCTTTAACAGATGACGAATATTCCCAAATCAAAAATCACCCAGCAATTGGGAAACACATTCTTTCCAATGCAACGGTTTTTCAAGATATTATTCCGATTGTTTTTCATCATCACGAAAAATACGATGGAAAAGGATATCCAATGAAACTTGCTGGAGAATCCATTCCGCTTTTGGCAAGAATTACATCACTTGCTGATACATTTGATGCTATGACTTCTAAGCGTTCTTACCGAAATGCACTTGCTTTGGAAACCGTTATAGAAGAAATTAAAACATGTTCTGGTACGCAGTTTGATCCCAAAATCGCTGCTGTGTTTTTGACAATTTTAGAAAATCATTATGAAGAAATTGAGAAAATTCAAATTCATACTAAACTTGATTAGAAAGAGTTTTACTCTTTCTTTTTTCCTGTTTGATTTTTTCTGCCTTTTTTGAGAATTTCTGGATAATTTTCCTTTACAGATAGTCAAAAATATGTTATACTTATGTTACATAAATTTTATTTGCTATTTTTAAGGAGGACACAACATGAAACTTGAAACTTTCTTTTGGAACAATGAGCAGATTGATAATAAAGTTGTCAATTCTGTGGTAGTTAAGATTTACCAAATGTCTGAAATCTTTCGGACAAATTATTACCCGAAAGTTCTTTTTACAGATGGAACCCTAACCTATAAACCAAAGGGATTCCAAATATCTGATTATTCTTATGTAGTGACTTCACGTGGTATTCGTGAGACGCTTCGTCATGAGGATTCACCTTATTTGGTAATTAACCTGTATATCACAGACCAATTTAACCCTTCTATTTTGAAGGAGTTAAACGAATTTACTGGTAAATCTTATCTCCTAGAAGCCTGGATGAAAAACTATTCCTTCACTTTTTTTCAACAGAAACTAAAAAACTGCGGTTTTTTCAACTACTTTTCTATTGATTTCAATTTCAAACATATCATGGAATGTTTGAAAAAAAATGAAGTAAATAAGTTGCATCTTCTTATGACAGAACAAGGAATTCCTTTGATTGATCAAACCTTGTTTTGGATGGAAGTAAGAAAAATAGCACTTTAGTTAAACAGTTTTAACAATATAAGAAAAAGAAGAAATGTAAAAATTTCTTCTTTTTCTTATATCTATTTTAAATTTTGCAAAGCCTCAATTCTATCTTCTACCGATGGATGTGTTGAAAATAAATTGCTAGATTTTTTCTTTCTCTTTTTTGGAAATGGATTTTCAATATACATATAACTATTGCTATTGCTTGCCATATCTAATTTAGAATCATCTTCTGAAATTTTTCTTAATGCAGAAATTAATCCTTCCGGATTTCTTGTAAATTGCACAGCTGTACTATCTGCCAAATATTCTCTTCTACGCGAAACAGCAAGCTGAATTAAATTAGAAATAATCGGCGACAATATTAAAAAGATTAATCCAATTAATAAAATAATTGCATTTCCTTTATTATCATCGTCTTTGCTTCTACTAGAAGAACGAAACATAGTTCTTGTAAATATGTCAGATAACATAATGACAAATCCAACCATAACACTAATAATCGCAGAAAGCAAAATATCGTAATTTTTGATATGTGATAACTCATGGGCTACAACGCCTTCTAATTCATAATAATCCAATTTTTCTAAAAGTCCTGTTGTAACGCAAATAATAGCATTTTCTGGATTTCTGCCAGTAGCAAAAGCATTTGGTTGACTTGATTCCATAACATATAAGCGTGGTTTATGTTCCAAACCAGAAGCTACCATTAAAGCCTCCAAAATATTGGTTAGTTGCAAATCTTCTTCATGTGTAGCTTCACGGGCATGAACACTAGCAAGCACAATTTTGTCACAATTGTAATATGTTGCAATTGTTGAAAAAATTGAAAAACCTAATGCAATTGTTATGGCTACATAACTGCTAATATCGAACATGTAGCAAACATAATATAAAATCAAAGTTATCATCAGTAAAAATGAAAAAACAATTACACCTGTTTTTATCTTATTTTTTTTGATATCTTCGTACATTTATTTCTCCTTTCTGATTCTATACAACATAAGGGCGCAACAAATGCACCCTTTTTCTTATTGTATTTTTAATGATTAAAATCCACTTTAACATTTTTTCTTGCTTCTTCAGAATCTGTTTTGAATAATTCTTCTGGCTTAAAATTAAAAATTCCTGCAATGATGTTTGTTGGAACAACTTCTAATTTTGTATTATATAATGTAACACTATCATTATAAAATTGTCTTGAATATGAAATTTTATTTTCTGTATTTCTCAATTCTTCTTGTAATTCACTAAAATTTTGACTTGCTTTTAAGTCTGGATAATTTTCTGAAACTGCCATAATGGTTTTTAAAGCACCTGTCAATTGATGATCTAATTCTGCTTTTTCTCCAACTGTTGTGGCATTTGCCCAAGATGTTCTAAGTTCTGTTACTTTTGTTAAAACATTTTCTTCATGTTTCATGTAACCTTTTACAGAATCCACTAAATTAGGAATTAAATCAAATCTTCTTTGCAACTGCACATCGATTTGGCTCCATGCATTTTTTACTTTATTTCTACTTCTAATTAGTCCATTATACATTCCTACAATCATGATAATAAGTACGATAACTACAATTAATATTATTAATCCCATAATAAACCTCCCTTATTATAAATTATAACATATTCAAGAATTTATACAAGAGTTTTTTTGAAAAATTTCTATTTTACAGTTTTTCTGATTTTAGCCACAAAAAAGCCTTCAAACATTTCATTTGGACAAATACATAAACTGCCTTTTATTTTAACTGGCAATTTAGGCAAATCTTCCAGTCCTTGCATTTGGATTGGTACAATTTGTGCATTCTTTTGCTGTAACACTTGTTTTACGATTTCTTCATTTTCCAAATCTAAAATTGAACATGTTGAATAAACCATTTCTTGTCCAGGTTTTAAAATTTGAAATGCTTTTTTTATTAAAGCCAGCTGAGATTTTACCGATTTTTCGATTAATTTTATCGTAAAATGTTTTTGAAAATCTTCGTCTTTTAGCTCAAGTGTTCCACTTCCACTACATGGAGCATCTAACAAAATTGAATCAAAGGAAAAAAAATCATCTATTTTTCTGCTATCTGAAATCATCACATAAACACCTTTTGCTCCTTGTTTTTGGATATTATATTTTAGGCGTTCTGCTCGAATAGCATTCATTTCACATGCTGTAATGCGAGCTTGATTTTGCGTCAATGCTGCGATTTGTGTTGTTTTTCCACCTGGGGCTGCTGCCATGTCTAGAATATCTGTATTGGGTTTTGGATTTAAAATAATGGGTGGCAACATTGAAGATAAACTTTGCAAATAAATTTCTCCATTTTGATAACAATCTAATTGAGAAATTTTTTCTTCACTTGCATTTTTAATTAAAATTGCCTCTGAACTCCACGAAAACTTCTCATATTCTATTCCTGCATTTTGTAGTTTATGTTCAATAGAATTCACATCTGTTTTAATCGTGTTGACACGAAGAGTTGTATATCTTGGTATTGTGTAACCTTGTATAATTTTGTCAACTACTTCTTTTGGATATTGTTTGTGCAATAAATGCATAAAAAATTTAGGTAATATTTCCATTTGCTCCTCCTAAAACTCATTATACCATATTTTTGTTCTTTTGTCGAAACACATTTTTCATTCCATTTTCATACTATATACTAAAAGGAGGGAAATAAAATGTGCATGAATAAAGGAAACAATCACTTTTGTTGCTGCATTTTCAGCTTTATTGCAAGTATCATAACTGCTACTGCCATTGCTGGAATTTTTTATACTGGATTGATTACTTCTATCACAACTTTAGTTTATTTTACTTTAGTATTAGGCATATTAGGATTGCTTTATATTATTTTTACTGTATTTTGTGGTGGAAAACATCAATGCAACGCAATCAAAAATTCTTGTTTAATTACAACATCAATTGGAGCTATTGTTACTAGTGCATTTGCTTTAAGCATTACTTTAGCAACTGCTTCTATTACTGTTGGAATTTTAATTGGTGCTGTTGCATTTTTCTTAATATCTAGTTTGCTTACTTTAGTTAATCTAATTGTGGATAGTTTATGTAACAATCATTGCAGTGACTCTATGTAATAGATAAAACCCTAGAAATCTCTAGGGTTTTTCTTGTTTTGGCAAACCGGTTGGTGGTGAAATTGTAATTTTTTCTGCTATGCCTGTATCGTCTTGTGCTGTGTTATTTCCAGCAACATTACTATCTGCAATCACACTATGATTTGCTGTTTTTCTACCTGTTAGTGTCGTATATTGTATAACTTCTGCAATATTTTCAAAACTTAAACTTTTTCCTATTGCTACATCATCTGCTGATAACACTTTACTCAAAGCAATGCTCATTTTTCCAGTATACTCATCTTTCTTTCCAGTCGCATTTTTTGTATTTAAGAATCTTGAAATAGACGAATTACCATTATTTTTGTCATTTCCTTTTTTATTACTATCAACTGATAATGCCAAATTGCTTCTATTTTCCGTATCATATTGAACACCAAAACGGTCAACTAATTTATCTTCTTCTTGATAAACTTTCTTCCAATCCAACTTGTCTTTCAATTCCTCTGATGTTACTGACTTCCACAAACGATTTTCTGTATTATTCTGGGCTAAATTGAAGCTAAAATCATTATCAATATAATCCAATATGTGATCCACTTTTAGTCCTGCAATTTGGTCATTTTTTCCAGCTTGTCCTGTATAATACGTTTGTCCTAAATACATTCCATAATATTCTTGTCCTACTAATTCCACTTTACTTACATTTGTTTTATTTGAAGTTTTGTATGGTTTTTTTAGTTTTTTCAGATATTCGTATGCATCATCTTTTGCTCGACCTATTTTATATTTTCCATAAGTCTCATCATCCAAATACTGAGAAGCTAGCAATTGCGCTGCTGTTGCATTGGCACTATATTGATATTCATCAGAAGTAGCATCTTTGGTATATACTTTAAAGTCATTTCCATAAGAATTCGCTCCTATTTCATACTGAATGTTTGCTAAGTTTTGGTTAACGCGGTCAACTTCACTTGCATTTTCCGCATTCATTTCATATTCTACCTTCACTGTACAACCTTCCAAAAGGCTTTTGTCAATATTCATATAAACAAAACCTTGCCCATCTTTTCCTTGATTTGGCAAAAACTGCACATTCTGATAACCAATTGATTTCCAAGTATTAATGCTTTTATCTTCATTAAAACATAATTTTACTAATGTTTTATTGTCAGAAGTTACTAATTCCACAGAGGCAATATTTTTATTTAATTGAATTAACGCTTCTGGTCTATATTCCAATCCAAAATCTAAGTCCTTTATCTTCCACAATCTGCTTTCATCAAAATTTCCATTTACTTTTATATTTTCTTCTCCAGAATTTTTCTCTTCTGGCTTGGTATAAAATATCGCACTTTCTGCATACATTTTTGTATTTTCAATAAGTGCTCTTTTATGATTTTCGATATCAGAAAATACTTGCACTTGTTTGGTTGTCATGGTTTCGGAATAAGAATTAACATTCAATCTTCTAATTTCATCATCTTGCGCATCAGACTTGTTTTGCTGCTCTAAAGTCTGTTTTACATTATCAAAATAATCAAAATTTTCCTTAGAACCAATGTTATCACTTGCATATTCTTGTTCACTTTTCTTATATGTTGTTGATTTATAATCTTGTCCATTGTAAATAAGATTGCTAGGCTGATTTTCATCATAACCATAATCAAACCTTACTTTGTAATAACCTGGTATAAAACCATTTAATGTATAGTGTCCATTTTCATCTGTTATTGCTGTAATCTTTTCGTCTTTTTGGTGAATTGTATTTCCTTGTGCGTCTTTTATATCACAAGTATATCTAGCTGGTTGTTCATAATATTGGTTTTCTCTAATTTGAATCACTTCTAGCAACGAAACCTTCACACCTTCAATTGTTTTATCGTTTTGCGTGCCAGTTCCTTTGGCATTTTCATGTTTTTTATTCTTTACATTATACTCGCCATTTCCCAAATATTGAATTCCTGTTTTCGTCTCTCCAATTTGGTTTGACCTTGCATCTTCCCAAACGAAACCAGAAATACTTCTTGCCATAGCTTGTGGATTTTGCTCATCTTCTCCATTTTCCTCTTGTTTTAAAATGCCTAATTTGACACCCATTTTATATTTATCATCTTCGTAATTGGCATAATCCTCAATTCCATTCAAATTCAAATTTCCCGGATTTGAATCTCTATCAATCAGCCCAGCCATTTGTCCTGCCAAACCTTTATGTTCATAATTTGGATTATATCTGGTTGTATAAGCGCTAACTTCAGCAATTAACTCTAAGCCCATATTATCTTGTTTGTTATCTGTAATTTTCAATGTTCTCATCACATTATCAACTTCTTGTTTATCTACAACAAAAGTCAATTCAATATATTGGCTTTTTCCTTCTTCTAGATAAACCTTATCCATTTGATCATCTGTCAAATAAAATGCATGATAGCCTTTGTCTGTTGTATCTTCTGGCATTTTCGTACTTTCATATCTTGAGTTTAAAGAAATACTATCTCTAATATCTTGTGCTGTTCCTTTGTTTAGCTCCTCTTCTGTTCCATAATGAACACGGATTGCTTTGACTTTTTTATCCTCTAAAAATCCATTTTCATTTTTGTGTTTTACAGTATTCTCCAATTCTAATAAATCCCTCAAATCATTTGCACTCATAAAGTTTTCATCATAATAAATTGCCATTTCATTAATCGCTACATCAATTGGTGTATCAAGACTTCCTTTCAAACTTGTGTCATCTTGGATTTGATTATTCGTTATTTTGATTCGGTAAGTCACTTCTGCTGTTAGTTCGCTTTGGTTTTCTTTGTAGTTTTGTATGGTTTCATTTTCATAATAGGCATTCTTTCTATAATGAAAATCTGATTCATACAAATTCAATTCATATGCGTTTTCTAATCGATAAGCATTTTTATGATTGTTATAATTTAGTGATGTCGAATCTGCTTTATTATCAGCAAAATCATAAGTCATTTCTTCACCATTTATCGTTGTTTTCACAGAATAAACATCTCCAACAATCGAGATATCAACTTCTTCACTACTTACTAACCCCAAATTAATAAATTTTAAATATTCTGTTTCTGGAATTTCATTTCCTTGATTACTTTGCAAAAATAATGTATTCGTATTTTGCAAGCTTTCTTGAACACCATTTCCTTGTGCTTGATAATTCTGTTTGATAAAACTTCGTGCTTTAACAACTCGATTTGGATTTTCCACCAATGTACTTACATGCCCATTTTTTACATAATTCAAATCTTTTGTTGGTTCTGTCCCAGAATAAGCTTTATTAAATGCAATAGTTTGATATTCACGATTAAACTGGTTTCTTGCATCATCAAATTCATAAGCATTTGAATCCCTTAAATATTGCGTTTTACCAGATTTTGCACCAGGCAAATCTGCATATCCTTGACGCCATTTTCCACTACCAATAGCGCCTTCTAAATTCTGCATTCCATCTGCATTACCATCGTCATCTCCACCATAAACTGATGTTGCTTTATAGATTGCTCCATCGTATTCAAATTCTACATAATATTGCAAATAATCATCTGTCTTGTAATTTCCGTTTTCATCTTTTGATTTTGCTTTCCATTGTCTACCAAAACTGTAAAAACCATTTTCATTTGTCATCACTTGTTTTACTGGATTTGCTTGATCTGTTCGATACAATTTCACAACCACATTGGCTTTTCCTGCTTCATTTTCTTGATAGCCATCTCGATTCGAATCTAACTAAACTTTTCCTGCAATCACCAAATCTTTTAAACGCACCCAATCTTCATCTGATTTTTTAGTCGCTATATTTACATCAGTAACAACTCTTGTATTGATTCCTTCTGTTATTCCATTATACGGAGATTGTGTTTTTTGCTTCACATTTCTGTTGACATTTGCCAACTCCGTTATTTTTGATTCACTTTTCAAATTTTGTAAACTCAAATTACTTTGCATAACTTCAACCGTTGTATAATAAACAATACATTCTCCTGGCAATAAAACTACATTTTCATAACCATCCTCTTTCAAGGTATATGTATAAACATTTTGATTCTTATTTGGCTGATTTGCAATCTCAATTCCATCTGTAATATCTTGCTTTTGTGTGCCATCTGCATGGTACCAAATGGCAACAAAGTCAGTTACTTTTAAGCCAATATCTAAATTTTGTGTTACAGCTGTTGGTCGTACTCTTGTGGCATATTTTCCATAGCTTGCTTCATTTTGCTCAGCTTCTCCTTTGGCATAATTGGTTACTTTTCCAGCAAATGTTAGTGTTTCGTACTTTTCTAAATCAAGTGGTCGATTGCTTGAATAACTATTGTTTTCTTCTGTTCCATTTGTAAATTCTTCTGTTTCTTTTTCAGTAAATCCATTTGCATAATTGTATTTTGCCATTTGTGCATCATAACTAAAAATGTATTCATCCAAGCTTAATTCGTAATTATTTAACTGATATTTATCTTGCGCTTTATTCCTTTTTCCATGATTAATCACTTCATAAGAATTGATGTTTCTAATTGGATTATATATTTCTACTGTGTTTGTTTCTATTGTGTTTTGCTGAACCTCTTCTACTAAAAAACTAACCTTTATTTCTTTAATACAACCACTTAATACTTGCACATTGTCCATAATAAGCTTCGTTCCATCAAGTTTGTAATCTGCTCCTTCCACACTCAAATTGCTAAATTTTTTAGGTAAGGTATCTTCTAAATCCACATAACTATATTGTGGCATTTTATATGGCTCATTTTCTCTGCCTACTTGATATAATTCATCATTTGTTGTATGATAAATTCGAATGCTAAATGTTACTTTATCTCCATATTCAACTGAAACTGGACGATTATTTTTGATATTATCTTGTGTTCCTGAACCATTATTTCCGTGCTATACCAGACTTTCTATCTTCCCCATGATACGTTGTTTGTACTCCTTCACGTGATTCCATATGACAAACATCTGATATATATTTATCAATTACAACATTATACTCCTTCATTCTAAAGGAATCGGTTGCACTTAATTTTGCTCCTGTATTTTCAATTTTGGCACTTTTCGTTGTTTTTCCGTTATAATTTGTTACGTTTGTAATTATTGCTGTGTTAATACATAAATCACGGTATGCATATGTTCTTGTTTGGTTATCATTTACTTTTACTTTGCATGTTAAATATTTTGTTTCTCCACTTGCAACCATAACATTTGTTTTAATCTTCTGACCATTTTGTGTCCATGTACAGCCACCATTTTCGACATTTTCAACTTTGGCTGTGGAAGTTGGAAGCGTATTTTCCAATGAAACAGTTACACTTTCTGGAGAATAATAAGGTCCTCCGGCTATTGGCATTATTCATAATTTCAATTGTGTAAATTACAATATCTCCATTTTCAATATAAACTGGATTTGCTCTTTTCTCATTTTCATTTGCTGTATTTCGATTTCCAATTCCATATCGATTATTATCTACCACATATTCTCCAGCAGTTAATGTGTCACCATTGCTTCTTAGCACATGGCTAATATATTGATTGATGATTACATTGTACTTTTTACAAATAAAATAATCAGAAGATTGTTTTTTATTTGACATATTGGCAATTGGTGCATATTGATATTCCTGTGACGCTACAGCTCTGTAAGTCCCTAATATTTTGGCTTCAGCAACCTTTGATTGATTTGTATCATATGCACTTTGTCCAGTTTCAACAGTTACCGTTATCAAAAATCGGATTGTACTGTTTTCCTTGATATGCAAATAACTCTGCCCATTTTTCGTAACACAAGTAGGAAAATCTGAAGTTTTCAATGTTTTATTGTTACTATTTACCGTTTTAACGCTATTATTGGGTAAAATTTCTTGTTCATAACTTTTCACTCGCTCAATTTGAATGGTTTTTTCTATATTTTGCGGCAAACGATTTTGAATTTGTACAGCCACATCTTCTTCACTAGCATTTGTTAAAGTTAACATATAAGAAATTTTATCACCAACTTCTACCACTGCAACATTGGCTTTTTTCCAAGCTTCATCTGCATTTGGATTCACATTAACCCAGCGATCTTCCTTTATTCCAGTCGCAGTTGGAATATCGTTCAAAATATATTTCTTTTTCCCATCTGCTGATGTCAATATATCAATATGTTGCTCAATGGAAACAGCTGTATTTAATTTGATATCTACGTTCAAACTCGCACTCGCTTTTTTTATTCCTGTTTTAGCATATTGAATAATCAATAATGGTTGAAGTGGCACTGATGGAATACTGTTTGCTTGCTTGTAATACCAAGTTTCACAGTTATAGTGTTGTGGAGAATCTGTACAATAAAATTGTCCATCACAAGGAGTTCCATAACATTCCATTGTATGAATATGTTTATTTCCATCTAAGTATTCTGTATGACCTCTCTCTCTATTATTATTTTTATCTCTTGTTACATAAGGTTGATAATGAGTAAAAAAATTATCCCCACAAGTTATTGTAAAGTTTTTCCCTCTAAACGTTCTAGTCTCTTCATTAACGCTTCCTGAAATATCTGGCTTCTCTATAAAACAATATATTGTATGACAATGATAGTTACATGCATCGTTAAATTTTTCATCTGTAAACCATATTTCATCATGCAATTTGACTGAGCCATTTTCAAATAAATACTCTACCTTGTCTCTTAAAAAATCAAGTTTATTAATTGGATTATCTTTGTTATATTCATTCTCATATGTTGCATCATATCTTCTAATATAACCAATAGCTTCTCCATTTTCGACTGTTCTCTCTTCCCCGTTATTCGTCTTTCCATCAACTCTTTCTCCAATGCTATCACTCCTACCTTCGTCAACATAATTAAAACACTCTTTTATTGCTTTTTTTATACCAGTTTTATCACTTCCATCAATTATCTCTTTTAACTTTTGATACAAAACACATTCCGTTGTTATTGTTTTACGTAAATTTCCATCAGAATCTAGTTGAAATCCAAAACATTCATCCTTATGATTGTGAACATTTCCTTCTCGTATATTACACATATAGTTATCCTTATGCGTCCACTCACTTCTATTATAATAAGTTCCGTTATGAATTGCACCACACTCCTGACATTTATAATTAATTTGAGTTGGCTTATTTTGAACTCTCCATTCTTGTGTGCTTGCTGTTAGTGTTAAATACTTACCTTTTCCGATTGCTTCTGTTTGTCTATAAGAAAAACTAATATTGGTTAATCTGGCGTTTTGTGTTACTTTGCTTTTATGAATTTTGATATAAAAAGTCGATTCGGGACGTGGATACTGAGAGCTTTCCTCTCTTACTTCCATAGAATCTGGTGTTTTTATATAGGTGGTTCCTTGGATTGCATATCCACCATTATTTCCAATTCCTGCACCACCATTTCCATAATAAACACTAATATTTTCTCCATCAAATTCGAACTTTTCTCCACTTATTGTAATCGTTCCTTTTACAATTCCTGCTAATAAATTGGGATGTTCTTGGTTTTTCCCAGAAAATTCACTAATGTGACTATTTTCTTTTCCTTCTGCATAAGCATAATTTCCAATATAAAAAGGTCCAACAAAACAATAATCTCCTGATAAATAAGAACCTGCATTTTCTCGTTCTTGTATTTCTAAACTATTGTCCTCTACTTTATGACTTTGCAAAATTTTAGCATATTCTTCATAAGCAAGATTTGCATAATACAAAGGTGTTTTTTCGCTATTATTCGTATTGGCCCAAATTACCTTTTGCGTGTTCTCTGTAGATTGATTCGTACCAGTTGTAGCTCCGCCACCATAAAATGAAGCAGCATAAGCCATGCCAAAAGTACCACCTGTTTTTGGCACTTGACTTAAATCGATATCGACGCCTCCATTGGTTATCTTAAGGCCAAAATAATAAGTAAGTGGTGATGGTTGCCCATGTCCCATTTTAAATTCATAATGACCATTTGGCTTATATACTATTTCTTGTCCTTCAGAATTTACATACGCATTCGAATGCAAAGTCATTCCTTTTTGAAGGCAAAATACTCTTAGATTTCCAATTAATTCTTGTCGTGCATTCTCCATAATTTTATTTTTTATGGTGTTCCAATCATAGCCACTTCCTGATATTGGTTGATATTGCTGTAAAATATTTTCATACTTAAAATACTCATACAATTTTGTATTTCCACCTAAATTGCCACTAAATGGCTTTAACACTGTTTCAGCAAAACTCACCACTCCAATTGGCACCAAAAATAATATCATGATGATTTTGAAAACCAATCCTATTTTGGACTTTTTTGTCATTTTTTCACCTCCTTATTTGTAAACTTTTTTAATCCACTTTCTCCCATCTAATCGAATTTCAATTTTTCCTGTTTTTATCATATAGGCAAAAATCGCTATCACAGAAAGGATACTAATTGTTACAGTTATCACTTTTAGCCCTAAATTTCCTCCTTGTGTTACTGTTACAATGGTTTCTTGGGTTGCAAAATTTCCTGCCTTACTTTCTGTTAATCTCACATCATTTTCTGTATACGCAATTTTGACTTTATTACTTAATACACCTAAATTATTTTCATTAAATTGCTTTGCCAAAACCAATTTCAATTCTTGCGTTTCTCCTGGATAAATCATAACATCTTTTAAGGTTTCATTATAAAGATTGCCATCTACTCCATTGGTCCAGCCTTGATTTTCAGCTTCCAAAAAATACATTCCTACTGGCAAATAATCCACGATACTGGTTACTTTTCCAGCTACATTTCCTACATTTTGCACCGTAATTTTATACTCGAATTTCACTTTTGCTTTGTCCACTTTATTAGGCTCAATTTCTACTTTTGCTAAATCCAAATCCGCATATTCATATACCATTTGCTCACCTTGTACGTCCACAATCACTTTTGAAATTGTCTCCTGGATACGAAAATCGAATTTTTCCTTTTGTTGTAATTCCAAATTAACATTTTCTATATTTTCATCTGAAATCACAACTTCATTACTTACTGCTTTTCCATTTTCAACTTCATATCCATTTGAAAAAGCATTTTCTTCTGTTTCATTTTGTATAAAATTTCGTGCCATATAACTTTCTTTATCGTAGTTATAAACAATACTGTAGTTTCCTTTTGTCAATCCAGTAAATTTATAATTTCCAGAACCATCTGTTGTCGTTGCTTTTACCATATCTCCATCTTTTATCAGTTGAACTTGCACACTATCCACACTTTTGTATTTAGCTTCTTCGGGATTAACTTGACCTTCATCTACAAATACATTTCCTGAAATCTCATAATTTCCTTGCTCTTGTTGGATTTGTTCTTGTTGCTGATTATTTCCCAAATCTTTAATTTTGGCAACTTTTATTTCATTTTCTTTTGCCTCAAAATTCTGACCTTCTACTTTCATTGTGCTTAACTTGATATTTTCCAAGTCGCAGTCCACATTTTTCATTTTTCCAGTAATACGATATTGGATATAGGTATCAACTGGCAAAACACCAAACTCATCTTCTAAATGATTTTGCGTTAAATCATCATCAAATTGCTCAACATTGCCATTTGAATTGCATTCTTTATATAGATGTGCATTTTCGATAAACTCTGATAACTCACATTTTACTTGCATATTTTGAGCTTCCATTTGTCCCATACTTTTGATTGTATAAATCATTTCTATTTCTTGATTTTCAGCAATCTGCGTGTTATCAAAATCAAAACTCGTATTGATTTTGACTTCTGCATTTTGTACCGAAAAATCAGTTCCTGTGCTTGTTTCTACTTCACCATTTTCAAGTTTTATTTCAGGCTGCAAATGAATCATTTTTTCATCATTTTGCATAACAGTGAAATCTGTTTCAAGTACGATTCCTGTTTTAGCAGCTAAGTTATCAAAAGATATCGTTAATATTCTTGTATTTTCGTCAAAATTATCGTTTATTTCTTCACTATAATTAAAAACAGAATTGTATTTTAATCCTTCTGGAACTTTCATTGTAAGCACAAATTTTCCAGAATCTTTATCGGTTACATTTGCTATTTCTGTTCTATAATTCAACTTAGACCCCCTATTTAGCGCTTTTCCAGAAAGGCTTGACACTTCTATATCAAAAATGGAATCCACCAATTTATTTTTCAGTTGGTTACTCCAAATTTGTTTTCCATCCAAACTTTCAATTGTCATACTAGCTTGATTTTCAATTACAAAATTGGATTCTTCCACTTGATTGGTTTTTGCCACATAAGAAAATTGCCTTGATGAACCTGGCTCTAATGTGTCAATTGTCCACTCTTTGGTCTGTTCTAAACTTGCTACATATCCATTATTCCCTTGATTTGCATAATCTTTGAATTCACAAATATACGTTCCATTTGGTGCTGGCGCGT
Organism: uncultured Clostridium sp.; assembly: GCA_948470875.1. Taxonomy (GTDB): domain Bacteria; phylum Bacillota; class Clostridia; order TANB77; family CAG-508; genus Scatovivens. The sequence continues at coordinate 66,515 of CAOKQM010000001.1, read as the reverse complement.
TTATTTTAATTCCTGAATACGTTTCTTCTCCTTCGTTTTTCACTGTTAAATTGTAATTCAAATAGCGATTTTCTTGAATTTCTTCTTGATAATCAATATCTGCTTCTAAAGTTAATTTTATTGGCAAAGAACTTTTACTAACAATTCCTACTTTATCGGCTTCTGTGCTATCATAATCAACCGCCATTTGCGAATGATTATTGAAAAATCCACCAAAACTTCCATACATGGCTTCGTCATAATACAAATTTTGTGGTATTTCAAAATCGTAACTATATTTCAAAATCGCACCTGCTGGCATTTGCCCTTTGACAACAATCATATAAGATTTTATATTTCGCCAATCTGTAATATTGGTTTTCCAGTCATTTTTACTATCTGCTAAATTTTGTGTTGCAGATTCATTTTCTGAATAATAAATTGTAGTCATATTGGCATTTTGTATATTTTCGTTGATTCCACTTAACATTGTAGTTGTAACGGTTGAGCCTAAATCTTGCCCTGTTATTACACTTTTATTCCCTTTAAAAGGAATTCTTCCTAAAAATACAATTTCACTACATGTATTTTCTGTATTATTCATGGCTACTAATTCCATTGTTGCAATTTGAGCATTTTGATATACATCCATTTGGGCTGTTCGTTTTCCTTGCGCAATCGATTTTATTTTACTTGCTTGCCCATCATAGTTGACAATAGCATTACTTGTTATGAATCCATTTGGTGCTTGATAATTCACAATTGCAACATCAAATCCATTGGTGTCTTTTTGAATTCCTTGTGGAATTTCTTTTGCCATTGTCCATTTGGTTTGTGATTCATAATTTGTGACACCTTCATTATAATAATACAACTTAATTTGATCTTGTTTTTTTGGTGTATATTCATCTAACTCCATATTCAAGTTTAGCAATAAATTGGTTCCATTTGTCATGCTACAATCAGAAAATCGAGTTTGGATTCCTTCTAAATCAATTCTCATTTTTACAATTTCGTTTTCTGTATAAATTTCATAATCAGCAATTCTCAAATCGCATTTATAAATCAAACTCATATTTTCTAGGCTAACTTTTTTTACATATTTCGGAAACACCAATTCAAAACTTGGATTGCAATAAAGGTCACTATCTTGTTTATCATTATTTAAAGCAATTTTAAGTTCTACTCCATCGTTTTTGGCAATGGTTGTTAAATTAGGATTAGATAAACTAATTTCAGCAACCGTTTTACTTTCTTGAAATTCTTTTGTTACAGAAATCTCAGACATTTCGTATTTTGCTTCATGATTTGCATATTTCATTTGTGCCAAAACACAACTTTTCACTTTTTTGAAATTACAAAATGTGGCTTTATCATAGTTGCTTTTGCCAATCGCTTTTGTGAATTCAATGGATAAATTCCCATTGACTGACACATTTTTTAATACCACAAAAATGCCTTTTTCTTTGCTTGAAAATCGAATTTCACAAGATTCTTCATTTTGCACCAATTCATCCTTTAACGTGTATAATAATTCTCCTGAAAGTGTTTGTATTTCTACTGTAGCCCCATTTTGTAAAAATTTTTTTATTTCTGGATAATGAAATTTTATTTTGTTATAATAAATATCTTGTGTTGCGTCAAATTCGGCTAAATTGCTGTCTAAATACATTTCTTTGGAACTATCAATTTTTAATTCCTCTAACAATTCACTTGTCAAAATATCTACATTAACTGTTGTTGTAAATTCGGATTCATAAATTGCCTCTTCTTGATTATAATTTGCGTTAATTTTTGCTTTTTTCAATTTTTCTTGCGTTGTTCCAATATGATATGTTATCAAATCATTTTGCTGAGTTTTAATTTCTTGCATTTGATTCCATTTTTTGGTTTTTAACTGATTTTGTTTTGCACAATATTCTTCCAATGTGACTTCGAAGTTTTGATTTAAAGCTACTTTTTCGTGTCCTGTATCATCATTGTAACGATAAACTACCAAAAATTCATCTTCTCCAACTGTATTAACTGCAAATCCGTTATTTTCATTGGTTATTGTGATTATGATTTTCTGATTTTTTTCGTCATAATTCCAATTTTGCTCCCCAAATGATATTTCTCCTAAATCTTCACCTTTTGTCGCCATAAGTTTGGTTGCTTGCACACTTACACTTTCTGGCTTATTTCCATAAAAATCTGGAACTTCTATTTCGATTGTTGTTTGCTTAATTGGTAAATAATTTTCTTCTATGTTTCTACTGATTTTAATTTTGCTTTCCACAACACTTCCTGTATGTTCACCCAAACGAAACGTAGAAACTTTTGTGTACTCGCCAAACAAATCAAATTCTTTTTCATCTTTCCAACCAACTGAAATTTCTTGTTGTGTTTCAACAGATATTTTTTCTAAATCCAAATTAATAAAGGTACCTTTTAGTTGTAAATCGGTTTGTTTATATAAATCTGTTACATCAAATGCTTCTTTTTTTAGATATTCAATTTCTATTTCAATTTTGGTAGCATAAATTATATTTTGAACTTTAATTTCATTTTCTTTTGTAATTTCTATTTCAAAATCTTTGGCTGTCAATTCCTCATATGTTTCTTGGATTACTTGCTTGGTTGCTTTTTGAATCATTTCTTCTTCATTTACGAATTCATCTTTTTCATATTGTTCTGAATTCGGAATGTTATTATTTTCTTGTATTTGCCTTGTTTCATTCGCTCTGCTACTTACTTCATTTGACACAATATTTTGTGGATTTTCGATTTCTAATTCTTCATTTATTATTTCTGAATTTTGTATTTCATGACCAACATCATCCTCTTTTTCTAACTCTATTTCCTCTTCAATTATTTCATTTTCTGACCCATTTGTGTTTTCAATAATATTTTCTTCTTTTTCATCAATGAATTCATTTTGTTTTATTGCGTTTTCTTCTGGCATTGTATTTTCTTGCGTAACATTACCTTCTTCTGGTTCATCAATTGTCACATTTTTTATTTTGGAAAATCGGAAATTGGCGCCATTTGCTAAAATATTTCCGTTCTTTCAAAAATCCTTTTTGGCTATCATTTGGCGCTATTTCTAAAACCAATGTTGGCTTTTCATTAACATTACTTATTTTTTCATGATCTTGATGTTCTGTTTGTAAAAAGTAAGTTTTAAATTTTATTTCTTCTACGCCAAAAAAACCATCTGCAATAACAGAGAATGTATTACTTGTTGCAACTGCTTCTAAAGTTTGTCCCAAATAAGAAAATACAATCACAAATACAATTAACATACTTATTCCTTTGTTCAGTTTAGAAATCATTTTTCCCCTCTTTATTTAATATAATTCTTATACTATATTAAAGTAATTTAATTTTTTTGTAAATAGTAGAAATTTCCTTTTTATCTTGATTTGTGGCACTTTTTTACAATCCCTTTTTACGGAAAATAGGCATTTCCAAAAAATGTTAAGTTTGTATTAAATTTATGTTACATTTCCATAACAGGCATTAAAAAAAGTTATCCACAGGTGAAATTTTTTTATTTTTGAAAAAAGTTACATTTTTAAGTTCATTTGCATATAATGTATAAAGTATAATTTCTAAGGAGGCGTTTTGATTGAATAACAATAATATGGATATTAACCAATTGCTTTCAATTCTTTCTAAAATGGACAAAAAAGAACTCGAAAAAAACATATATCGTGCTCAACAAATTCTAAATAATTCTGATATTAAGAAAAATTTTGATAAACAGGAGTAAGTATGAACGAAGATTTCACAAACATTTTAAATAATTTCTCAGATATTTTAAAAGAAAAAGATATTGATTTAAACAGCATTTTAGGCGGAAACAATCCGCCTAATGATGCTGATAATGAGCATGAGAATAAAAATGATAATCAACATGATGATTTTTCATTTGATATTAATACAATTTTAAAAATAAAAGATATTATGGGAAGTATGAATAACAAAAATGGTCCTAGAAATCAATTATTATATTCCTTAAAACCATATTTAGAAGAAACAAAAAAAGAAAAACTAGAACAATATATCAAGATTGCTAATCTTTTAACCGTTCTAGATTCTTTTGATGACAAAAAATCATTTAAGTTTTTAAGTGAAGTTAATTATGATTTTATTTTAATGGTTATCTTATTTTTGCTAATTTTATAAAAGTTCTATGGTGTTATTTTTGATGCCAAAAATGGGACATTTCTCTTGTTTTTCAGTTACTTCTTTTACTAAATTTGAAATTCGAATTTGAGTTGGCTCAATGGTATTTGCCGCTACAATTGCTTTCATATTGCCGTTTGCTCCAGCATGTGCAACACCTCTTAATGTACCCAAAATGGTAATATTTCCACCAACAACTACTTCTGCACCTGAATTTACATCTCCACAAATAACAATACTTCCAGCATATTCTTCTTTATTTCCTGAACGCACAGAATTATACACATATTTTGTTTCAGAGATTTCTGTTTCTACTTCAAATGTTTTTTTAATCGCGTGTAACCCCAATAATTCTGAAGGTGTATCAAATCTAACTTCTACATTAATTTCCGAAACAATCATTTTTTTTATAATTCTTTTTTCCTTTTCTGTAAACAATTTTCCTGTTACACGAATTGGTAATTCTGCATTTTTGTAAAACTCTTTTAGCCTAGGTAATTTTTCTTGCAGTTCTTCTACAATTTGGGTTTGCGTTGCCTGTACATTAATATTTAAAATAATTTCTTCTGTTGTTTGTTTGATTAATACATTATTTAACATTTTACATCCTCCTTATTTATCTAAAAAACTCCATTTCATTTTCAGCTGACATATCTTCATTCACACTTTGAATATTCATCCCAAAATATTCTGCTATGATTTCTCTTACCACTTCTGCTGTATAATTACCATGTCCACCATTTTCCACAATAATAACAACAGCAATTTCTGGTTCATCAAATGGTGCAAATCCAACAAACCATGCATTAACATCTCCTACATCAGTTTCTGCTGAACCTGTTTTACCACCAACTATAATATTAAAATCAGAAAATACCGAATAGGCGGTTCCACCTTGATCTGTTGTAACAGATTTCATGCCTTCTAATACAGCACTAATCGTTTCTTGACTAATTTGCAAATCTTGTATATCCTCTTGCTCTAAGCCTAACTTATGTTTCGTAAATTCTTGCACTTCTGACTGTGGCACTTGTGTACCATCTGATTTCATCACACTTTTTACAATACTTAAATCAATTTTATGACCACCATTGGCAACCATGGAAATGTATTTTGCCATTTGAACTGGTGTAAAGTTATTGTATCCTTGCCCAATTGAAGCAGATAATGTATCACCAATTCCCCAAGAAGTTCCCTTGTTTTCTGTAATTCTTCGATTAGCAATTGTTCCAGCTCTTTCATTATATAATTGAATTCCTGTTTTTCTACCTAATCCAAAGTATTTTGAATATAATTCTAAATTGTCAATCCCCATTCGATTGCTCACTTCATAGAAAAAATAATTGCATGATTTTTCAATTGCGCCTGAAACATTTAATGGTCCATGTCCTCTTTTATAATCATTATAATACCAACAAGCTGGATGATGAGCCGCTGGATATGGTCCATTATCATTAATTTTTTCTGTTGTATTGGTTACACCTGTCTCTAATGCAGCAATTGCCGTAATCATTTTAAAAGTAGAACCTGGAGCATACGTACTTTGTATGGTTCGATTGTGCAACGGTTTTAATGGATTGTTAATGTATTCATCATATTTTTCGTTACTAATTCCATTATAAAACAAGCCTGGTTCATAATCTGGATAACTTGCCATGGCAAGAATTTCTCCTGTTTTTACATTGGTTACAACAACAGCACCACCTTTTGTGTCATATGCCTGTGAAAAACCACCTGACCTAATTTTTTCAATATTTGATATTAATGCATTTTCTGTAATTCTTTGCAAATTCGAATCAATGGTCAATACAATATCAGATCCTCCAATTGCTTCTTTAGTCGTATATTCTCCTGTTATAGTTCCATCAACTGACATATCAATTTGCTTTACGCCATCTTCACCTCTTAAATATTCTTCAAAAACTTTTTCAATTCCGGTTTTTCCAATTTTATCTGTTGGCTGATATTGATAAGTATCTCCGCTTTTTGCTAACTCATCTTGATCTGGTTTAGAAATTCTTCCCATATAACCTAAAATATGAGACGCCATATTTCCAACATAATATTTTCTAATTGGTTCTGTTACAATATTAATACCAATTAGTTCTTCTCCTCTTTCTTGAAGTTGTACAGCACTTTCTCTTGAAATTTCATTTGAAATCTCAATCGATTTTGTTGTAGAATAACCTGTTGTTGTGATGCTATAGCGAATGGCTAAAATTTTGCGAATATCGCTAACATCATCCGTTTTGATGTTATATTTGTCTCTCATTAGATAAAACGCTTCTTCTGGTGAAGCAGTATCTGGAATTTTGTATGTTTTTTTCCATTTTGCTAGTTTTTCATCTGATTCAAAATGATATTCAAATGGGTTAATGCTAATTGGAAATGTATCAATATAGCTATCTCCATTGCTTTCTAATATATTGGTCATAAGTAAAATCGAATCATTTAATTGCTCATCTTCTACCTTTGTTTTATACATTTCTAAAGAAAAACTCATATCTGTGCTAATTAATGTGTTTCCTGATCTATCTAAAATGCTTCCTCTGGCTGCTTCAATAGTAGATTCTCTGGATAATCTTGTATCCGAATTTTCTCTATATTCTTGTCCATTTACAATTTGCAAGTCAAATAATTTGACCAAAATTACAACACCAACAATATAAATTAAGATGGACAAAATATTAAATCTAAAATTTAATTTTTCTAATTCACTTTTCTGTTTCGTTTTTTTCACCTCTTATCTATTTTAAAAATATCGAGTTAGAATATTGTTTTTCTTAAATGTTCTATCCATGCCATATCCTGCTTTTTGTATAATAGGATATAAAAGAATAGTAAGCAAGATATTATACAAAATTTCAATCAGCAATATTTTTACAAATTGCATCATTTCTGCATCAAATCCTAGCATAATCGCATTTAAAGCATAATATCCACTTTCGAAAATAATTGTAGCTACAGCAATCATCACAATAATTGTAATTTTATTTTCTTTGGAAAAATTTCGGTCAAAATAAGCCCCCAAATACCCAATCACACATAACATAATAGCTGTTATTCCAATATTTTTACTATATACAATATCTATCATAAGTCCTGTTATAACACCAAATGTTACGCCCAATGTGGTGTTGGCAGATAATCCAACAAATAAAATAAAAATCACAAATAAATTTGGCATAACACCTGCTATTGTAAAATTTTGAAATATATTTGCTTGTAAGAAAAATATTAGAAAAAATGTTAGAATTAAAAAAATGATACTACTTGCTTTTTTCATTCTGCCTTCCTTTCTTGTCATTAACATTAATTATTAATGACCAATACCGTGTCTACTGCTGAAAAATCAATAGCAGGTTTTATTTTTGCATAACGATCCGTCGAATTGCTCGTTGTGATGATTTCTTCGATTGTACCAATCAAAATTCCCTTTCTATAAATTCCTCCTAAACCTGATGTATAAACATTATCGCCTTGGATTAATTCTGCTTCTGTTGGAATATAAGAAGCTCTCAAAATTTGCTTATTGGTTTCTAATGTTCCTTTGCAAATGATGCTTTCTTCTGTTGTGCTAATATTGCAGCTTACTGTGCTAGCCGGGTCTACAATTACTTGTACTTTGGCTGTATGCTCTGTAACAGATATAATATGACCAACCAATCCTTTGTCTGCAATGACTGTCATATTGACTTCTACTCCATCATTTTTTCCTACATTAATGATTAAATCACTACTATAATTGCTTACATCTTTATTAATCACATACGCTGGAATCGTATTATAATCAGCATATTTTTGTGTTAAATTCATGTATTCTTGCAAAATTACATTGTCTGATTTGATGCTTTCTAGTTCTCTTAACTCCGTTTCAAGTTGACTATTTCGATTTTTCAATTGCTCATTTTCCAATTGCAAATTTTCCATATCAGTAAAATAAGCAGAATTTCCTTGAATTTTATTTTTTAAATCAGTAAATACTCTTTGAATTGGTGTAACAACTGAACTAATTGCACTTTCTAAAAAAGACAATTTATCCAGTTTTACATTAGAAAGAAATATTAGCAAAATTAATATAATTAAAGTTAAAATTCCACCTAATAAATTCGATTGCTTATTTTTATTCATAATCTTCATTCCTTTTATTTTTGATTGATAAATTTTACATGGCACTATGATATTGGCCATCTCCTATGATGATATGGTCTAATAACAAAATTCCCATTAAATCACAAGCTTCGCGAATTTTCTTAGTTGCTAAAATGTCTTCTTTGCTTGGTTTTGCGTTCCCACTCGGATGATTATGCACTAAAACAATTCTAGGAATTTGCAATTTAATTGGTTCTGATAAGATTTGTTTTATATCAAAAATGAGTGTATTATCTTTTCCAGTTGCAACTGTCACCATTTTTTGTACAATATTTTTATGATTGAGTAAAATCAGTTTTAATACTTCATTTTTTTCATAACGCATTTCCTGCATGACTAAGTTTGCCACATCTGCTTTTGTTTTCAAACATACTTTATTTAAATTAATTGGTTTTGACATTCTTTTGGCAATTTCGCCTAATGCTTTTAATTCAATCGCTTTGACTCTTCCAATTCCTTTGATTTTCATTAGCTCATGAATGGAAATCTGTTGTAAAAATCTTAAATCGTTCACATTTTCTTCTTCACTTAAATTCATCACTTGGCTTGCTAAATCCAGGGCTGTTTTTTCTTTTGTTCCCGTTTTAATAATAATGGCTAATAACTCACTATTGCTTAAAGATTCTTCGCCATAATTAAGCAGTTTTTCATAGGGTCTTTCTGACATTGGTAAGGTTTTCATTTTTGTTTTCATTGTTATCCTTTCTGCTCAAATTAATCCCCCAGCAAATCCTCTTTTTTATTATTTCTTATTATATCTTGATAATCTGTTTTTTTCAAGTAATTTTAGTACATTTTTCAATATTTCTTAATATAATTAGATAGTAGTTACTTTTTTTCCAGAAATTTAGTATTTACTTTTGTGGCTAAAGTAGTATAATTAATTATGTTTAGGAGGTTTGCTCATGAAATTTGAAAAACTAAATGAAAATAAAATTAGGATTACTTTTAATCATGGTGATTTACAAAAAAATAATGTGGATGTGCATTCATTTATGTCTAATTCAATTGAAAGTCAAAGTTTATTTTTGACAATGTTAGACGAAGCAGAACGCGAAGTTGGATTTATCACAGATAATTATAAACTTTGTGTAGAAGCGATTGCTTTGAGCAATGGCACTTTTATTCTTACTGTTACACGTATTGAAAAAGAAGTTTTAAAATCAAATCGCGTACAGGCTCGCAGGAAGAATCTTTCTGTTTCTTCTGCCAAATTAATTTACAAATTTTCAAACTTTGATGATTTCTGCAATTTTGAAAATTTTGTATTACATTCATTACCAAAATTTGCTGATTATATTTCAGATACAAATTCACTTTATCAATACAAGGATTCTTTCTTCTTGGTTTTACAAAATTTCAACCCTGAGTTTGCTCCTATTTTATCCAGTATCATTAGTGAATTTGCTGTTTGCGTAGAGGCTTCGGATTGCACTTTACAAAAAATCAAAGAATATGCAACATTCGTAACAGAAAATGCACTACATAAAATTCATTAAAAAGAGAAAGTCGCTTCCATAAAAAGCGACTTTTTAGTTTTAGCCAAATCAAAATTTTCTAGGCATTTGTTACACAATTACTTTTGCCAAAATTCCTAAAGTAATTCCTAAAATATTTCCAAACGAAGAAAATCTTCCTTTGTACATTTGATTGGATTGTGGAATTAATTCACAAGAAACAATATACAGCATTGCGCCTGCTGCAAAAGCCAATGAAATTCCAATTAACTCTTTTGAAATATTTCCAATAATGGCTCCAAAAAATGCTCCCATTCCTGTTGTTACACCAGATAATGCGGTTAGTAAAATAGCTTTGAATTTCCCATAGCCACTATTATTAATAGGAAGAGCAATTGAAATTCCGCTCTGGTACATCATGTATGGCAATCGCAATGGCAAGTGAAAGCCCCAAACTAGTCGACGCATCAAATCCCGAACCAATCGCAATTCCTTCTGGAAAATTGTGTACTGCCAAACCGATACAAATAATCATTCCTGTTTTAAATAAATGATTATTTTTTATATTTTTTTTAGCAAAATTAATTTTACTAATTAATGCATCACACAAAATCATCATTATCACACCAATTAGCATTCCTAAAATGCAACCTGTAATATTAGAAAATTCTAATGCTTCTGGGATTAAATCAAAACAAATAATAGCTGTCATAAGTCCTGCTGCAAATTCTAAAACAAAACTTAGAATTCGGTTTGATTTTACTTTTAAAAAAGCACCTATAAATCCACCTAAGGTTGTTCCTAACATCCCAAATATTAATCCATAAATGGTAATACTCCCGATTCCTTCCATTGCCATCCTCCTTTTCTTATTTTGTGTTATATACCTTAAAATAATCCTATGGATTGAAAGAAAAAATATGACAAAAAGAATGCAAAAAAACACTCTTTCAAAGAGTGCTTTGTTTAATTATACAAATAATTTTGTGGATTCACAGCAGTTCCATTAATTCTAATTTCAAGATGCAGATGTGGACCTGTTGAATTTCCTGTTGAACCTACATAAGCAATAATTGTATTTTCATCTACAACATCTCCTACACTTACATTTAATCGACTACAATGTGCATAATAAGTTTCTATTGTTTGTCCATTTGCATTTTTGCCATGATTGATTATTAATAAATTTCCATAAGAACCTTTGTAACCAGCATATGTAACTTTTCCTGCTGTAACTGGTATCATTGGCGTTCCAGAAGATGTTGCAATATCTAAACCTGTGTGAGCTGATGAACGAATTCTGCTTCGAACTCCAAATCTTGAAGTAAGTGAGCCTGAAACTGGTTGCTGGATTGCTGCTAGTCCCAAAGATGAATTTTTATAAACTACTGTATTTTTTCCTGTAGTTGTTTTAGCTGGTGTTTTGGTATTGACTGGCGGATTAACATACAAAGAAGCAATCGCTGTTTCTGTATTGGTTAATGTAGCTAATTGTGTATCATATTTTACTATGTAAGAAACCGTATCTTTATTATGACTCTTTTTTTCTTTTAAGCCATTAATGATTTGTTCCGCCTCTGCAAATGTTGATACCCAGCATTTTTCTATCCCATTTTCCAAAATAGCATAATATTTATAATAGGGTGTTCCAGTACTTACAACTTTTGATAAAATTTCATCGTCATTTGCAGTAAGACCTTTTTTCAATAAGCATATTTTATATTCTGGTAAATCATCTATTTCAACAAAAGCAACAGAATTGTTATCCCCACTTTTCATATATTCATTTAATTTGCTTTGTAAGTCACTTTTATCGGATGTATAGCCTAAAAATTCATTGTTTAATGAAACACTATACATAGGTTTATAAACAACAAAAATAAGAAATGAAATAATTGCCATTCCTATGATAAATAATAAGGCTAACTTAAATCCTGTTCTTACGTGAATTACTGTGTTTTTTAATAAACTTTTTATTTTAAACACTCCCCTTGGTTCTTATATCATAATCGTATTTTATCTTTTTTTTGCCTTTTTAGCAACACGAAAAAATTCAGTTTTTCATGATTTATTTATCATTTTCTTTAAAAAGCTCACTCTAATTTTGCTATTCTTACTTTTTAATTTTTTGTTGCTTTTTTGCAATCATTATTATATACTTTTTATCATAAGATAATTTACAAAGGAGGACTTTTATTGTGAAAACAAGTCAAATTAGAGCACAAGCTCGTGAAAAACTTTCTGGCAATTGGGGAAAAGCGGCCTTACTTACCTTTACTTTTTTGGCTATAAATTTTATAATCTCTTATGGTTTACAGTTTATTATCCTTGGTCCACTTCTATCTTTTATTCTCTTGTTTCCATTGACTTTTGGACTTTTAAGCTCCTATTTTAGAATGAATGATGAAAACAAAGTTGGCTACTTTGCTTTTTTGGAATTGGGTTTATCTAATTCCTATTCCTATTTTGGAAAAACTTGGAGTGTTATATTTCACACATTTTTAAAACTACTTATCCCAATTTTGCTTGTAATTGGATGTGACATTCTTCTTGTCTTGGTAAATAGAGCTTATCTAACTTCTTCAGTCTGGATAACAAATTCTATTTCCAATTTTATTTTAACGCTTTTTACTGTTATTTTGTTTTTTACTGCAATTTTTTATTTGATTATGAAACAATTTTCTTATAAACTTAGCTTATTTGTTTTGTACGATAATCCCGAAATCTCTGGAAAAGAAGCAGTTGAAAAAAGCGCTGAATTAATGAAAGGCAATATCTGGTCATTAATTTGTCTAAATTTAAGCTTTCTTGGTTGGGCATTTGTTTCTAGTCTAACGTTTGGAATCGGTCTATTTTGGCTAATTCCTTATAAGCAAATCTCGGAAATTAATTTTTATCGAAATTTAGCTGGTGAACCAAGTTTTATAAAAAAAGAATCATTTTAACAAAAAACAAGAGATTGCAAAAGCAAACTGCAATCTCTTATTTTTAATTAGATAATTCATTTTTCACTTTTTGAATTTCTTCTGGTTTCGCATTTTCTGCTGGCACATAATACCCTTTTGATTCTGCTAACTTAAACAATTCATACTGAAAACTCTCTTGTGAATTTCTCAAATTTTGGAATGTTTGTCTAAGCTCCATATTCGCTGTTTCAATAATAGCTCCTTCGTAGTCTTTTAAGCTTGATTTTGTACATTCTAAAATATCATTTACCATATATTTTTCTTCCATGTTCCCTCCTAATTAAAAAATGACATTAATTTTTGTTTTGTGTTTAACGAATCTTGTGCTGCTTTATTTAATATTTGCTTGATTTGTGGGTCAACACTATTGTCCGCATAATTGGTTAATTTTTCATAACTGGTTTGTTGTGCTCCTATCAAATGCCTTAAATTTTGCAATTCTGCTTGATTTAAAGTTCCCATTTCTCTCATCCTTTCTTAACATTCTAATGGTATTATGCACTAGATTTTTGATTTTATGCAAAAAATTGTGCTAATTAATCATTTTTATGATAAATCAACACAATTTTTATTTTTAGCATTCTGGATAAATTTTTTGATTCTACCAAAATAGTATTGACAAAATCTATCTTGTAGTAGTATAATGTGAATTGTAAATTCGCGCCATTAGCTCAGTTGGTAGAGCAGCAGACTCTTAATCTGATGGTCGGAGGTTCGACCCCTCTATGGCGCACCATTAGATATGGGATAATTCCCATGTCTTTTTTATATTTTAACTTCCTTAAAAAATGGATAATATTTTATATCATCTGCAATTTCAATAATATAACCTGATTTAATGCTTCCTTCTGCCGTTTCCAATTTTAAATTAGCGCTCATATTACAAACAAAACTTTCATTTAAATTATTTTTGATGTGAATCGTAAAACTGATTTTGGGAGAAAGTTTTTGCAAATCAATTTCTAAATTATTAAAAATCCTTCCATCAAAAGCAACCAAGCCATTTTGTTTGGTAACTTGATAATTATTAATCACATCTTCATTGATATAACCAATGGTAATCGGATTAGAGCAATCTGTAAAAAATATTGGTTTTTCATAATTGCTATTTTGATTTTCTGCATTTGTATAAACAATTTCATAGTGTAAAGAATCTTCAATTTTATTTTCTTGTATTTGCCTAAATTTTGATATCATAAGCGGATTTTTATAATACAAATTAGGCATGCCATATTCATATGCTACATCCATTTTAAAATTGTCTAAATACAATTCCTTGATTGTGTTTTTAGGCGTTAATTCTTTTTCAAAATTATCAATGTATACAGCAATATCCGAATATTGATGAATATTCAAATCTTGCAAATTTTGATTTGCAGTCAAATCAATCGCTTCTGCACTACTATATTTTATAATTTTGGACACACGAAAAATAGGCGTTTGATTAGCCTGTGCCAACATTATCATTTCTTTTGCAAATTGGTTTCGGTTAAAAATTGGTTTGAAAATAAATTGATAATCTATATAACATAGTGCCAATATTATGATTAATAATATTGGCAACCCAAATTTATTTATTTTTTGTTTCCACATAATTACTCCATTTTATAATCTATTATACAAATATTGCATGTATTTATATACTTTATTATGCCAATTTTCGTCACTTGCATACCTTACATTCACACCTTTGACAGTTGGTTCATGATAATACGAACCTTTGGCAACTTCTTCTTCATAAATTGGTGTTCCTTCTTCATTTATGTAATATTTAACTAATGTTCTAGCCACTAATTCAATTCCTTTGGCATAATTTTCAAAAGAAGCTGAACTCTCAAAAGGAGAATCATCATAAGCACGAAAACCAAATAAATTCTTTTTTTCTTGTGCAATTGCCGATGTTCCCCAACCACTTTCGTGAATTGCGATTGCTGCTAAAAATACGCCATTGATATGATAATTTTTATCCATCTGATAAAAAACTTCAGCATTTTCCTCGAATATGTGATTTTTATCTGAACCATTTCCGCTTAACATTTTTTTATAATCTTCCAAACTTAAATTGGTAGATTGGTTAAGTAGCATGTCCTCATTTACTGTTAATTTAATTCTTTGAATTCGATTGGCTTCTACAACTCCTGGTGTCACTTTGCTAGAAGTCAAATATTTCGTTTTAACAAAACCTTGTATACCATCATAACTGATTTTGCACCAATCTTCATTTTCCAATTCCTCTAATGTAACATCTAAACTTTTTAATATTGTGCAAATCGATTCAGAATCATCCTTCGCATTTTCTTGTAACGAAATTTCTTGAGTTATGTACATCGTATCACCTAAATGAACTTGATTGGTTTTTAAAAACTTAGAAGTTCCTTTATCTACAATCTGCGGAATACTATTTTCTATGGTTATGGATTCTAAAATATCTTCTGAAACAACAACATTATTTTCATAAGATTTGATGACTGTTACTTGCTCTTTTCCGCAAAATACCTTCTTGTGTAATTACTTCTTCACCTTCTGGTAAACTCGCATTTTCGTGATATTCTATCTCAAATGGAATTTCTCTTTGTTCTTCTGCATATTCTTTTGACCTCAAGACACTAACATTTTCCAATAAAATTTCTTCTAATGGAATCGTATTTTCATTTTTTTCTAAAACAATATTATCCAAATCAACAACTTCATTATTTTCTTCTTGTTTAACTTCAGATTTTTTTGGACTGGTTTGTGCCACTTTTTGATTTTCTACAGTATTATCTGCTATTGTTTTAGCAAAAATACTTGTTGAAAAAATAAATGTAACCAAAACAACCGCAATTGTAGTTGTCATAATAATTTGCTCTTGTCTCAAAATTTTCGAAACTCCTATTGGATTGATTTTCTTTTTAATTGTTTGTTTTTTTCTTTTTTTCACAGGTTCTATAGGCTCAACGCGAGGAATTTTTTCTAATGTATGTTTCATTTGCTGCAATTCTTGCCTCATTTTTTCAAAATCATTGATTCTCATTTTTTATCATCCTTCACTTGCAAAATCTATAATTTTACAAATTTATTATATCTTATTTTTCTGACCTTGTCCATATAATTTTTTGGTAATTTACAAAAATTTTTAAAAGGCTAGAACATGCTTTTTTCACATTCTAACCTTTCTTTTTTATGATTTTTTTCGGTTATCTGCAATATAATAACCAACGCCTCTTTTGGTAATCAATATTTTAGGATCTGCTTTATCTTTTTCAATTTTATCACGAATTCGATTCATCGTAACATCAATGGTTCTAATCGCTCCAATGTATTCATCATATTCCCAAATCTCATGAAGCAATTTTTCTCTTGTCACAACTTCACCTGGTTGACTTGCTAAAAACCTTAAAACATCAAATTCTTTTTTGGTTAAATTTACAATTTGTCCTTTTACCTTTGCTTCAACTTTTTTTAAATCTAAACTCAAATCACCAACTTCAATGATTTCACTTTCTTTGTTCTCTTTTTCGTGAATCTCTTCTTGTGCCACTGTTAATTTTGCATCCGCTTTTCTCAAATTAGCTTTTATTCTAGCCATCAATTCGCGAATTTGGAATGGCTTTGTGATATAATCATCTGCTCCCATTTCTAACCCAACAATTTTATCTGATTCTGTATCTTTTGCAGAAACCATTAAAATTGGCATGGTTGAAATATTTAGATAATAACGTATTTTTTTGCATACAGAAATTCCATCCAATTTAGGAATCATCACATCTAGCAATATTAAATCCGGTCTTTCTTTCAGAGCCATTTCAACAGCTGTTATCCCATCATAGGCTTTTAATGTGTTATATCCTTCTTTTTCCAGATTATACACCAACAAATCCATGATATTTTCTTCATCATCTACTACTAAAATTGTCTTTTTTTCTTGTTCAACTAGGTCTTCTAATCCTTCCACAAAAATTCCCACCTCTCTTTATCATAACTTATTTATATCACATTTATTTCATTTGCACAAGTTTTTTTACATAATTATTTGGATATTATAAATTTTACCATCATCTGCAAGTGGAATTTTCTTTTCTTCTATTTGAGTTCCATTGACAATAAATTTTTCGACTCCTGTATTTTTTCCATCTTTATTTTTTACCACAATATGATAAAAACTTGTTTTGTATTTATAACTAATTTCATATTCCTTCCAAGACTTTGCAATACAAGGTTCGACACTTAAATAACCATGTTTAATTTTTAAACCTAAAATATATTCTATTACTGTTTTAAAATACCAACTACTAGAGCCTGTATACCAGTTCCAGCCGCCACGTCCTAGTAAATCTTTGTTAGAATAAATATCTGCTTCCATAACATATGGCTCAAGTTTAAATCGTTTTGCTTCTTCTTTATTTTTCGCATGCTCAATTGGATTGATTAATTCTGCAAATTCAACTGCTTTATCTCCAAAACCTAATAATGCTTCTGCCATAATTACCCAACAGCTCGCATGTGTGTATTGTCCACCATTTTCACGAATTCCTGCTGGATATGCTTTAATATAACCAGGATTGATACTCGAATTTTCAAAAGCTGGCTCAAATAATTTAATCATTTTATTTTCTCTGTCCACCAAATAATTTTCTGCTTCTTCCATAGAAATAAATTTTTTGTCATTATCACCTGCATTCGAAATGACAGCCCAACTTTGCGCTAATCCATCAATTCTACATTCCTCACTACTCATACTACCAACTTCATAGCCATCATCATTAATTGCTCTTTTAAACCATCTGCCATCCCAACCAATTGTATTTAAGTTTTTCTTTAATTCATCTTTTACTTGCGTATATTTTTGAACCAAATCTTGTCGATTTCTTTCCTCACAAATTGGAATAAAGCGATTCAAAATATCATATAAGAAAAATCCCATCCAGATACTTTGTCCTTTTCCTTTGCTACCTAAATTGCTAAATCCATCATTCCAATCACCAATACCAATTTTCGGAAATGGATCAATTCCTCGTAAAATGGTTAATTCAATAGCACGAACACAATGTTCAAAAAGGCTTTCTTTTATATCACTTTCATAAAAAATATTATACTTTTCCAATTCCTCTTCTTTTAACAAATCTCCTTTTAGATACGAAATTTGTTCCTCTAAAATTTCTTTTGTATTAGTAAATTCCATATATTCCAAAACGCCATAAACAAGCCATAATAAATCATCTGAGAATTTAGTTCGAATTCCTTTTTTGGTCTCCAAATGCCACCAGTGTAAAACATCACCTTCCAAAAATTGATGTCTAGCACAATTTAAGATTTGTTCTTTTAAGAAAGAACTATCGATAAATTTCATTCCAAAACAGTCCTGCAATTGATCGCGGAAACCAAATGCTCCACCAGATTGATAATAACCAGTTCTAGCATAAATTCTACTAACAATTGTCTGATAAACAAGCCAGCCATTCATCAAAAGATTAAGCGCTTCTGATGGTGTTTTTACATTTACTGTACTTAAAATATTGTCCCATTTTGATTTTACATTTTCGAGTTTTTCTGCTACATCTTCTTGATTTTGATAATTTTGCACAACTTCCTCAATTTTTTCCAAATTATTTTCTTGCCCAATTAAAATTGAAAATTTCTTATCTTCCAAGTTTCCAATTTCTAAATTGATTTCAAATCCAATACAAGATTCTTTTCCAAGCCCAGAATGATTACTTAAATTTTTATACAAAGCATCTGGCTCTTCAATCGAACCTTCCCCGAAAAATTCTCTTTTATCTCCTGTAAAACTTTGAATGGTTTCATTACTGCTCACATACATAATTTTATCTTTAAAATCATCCTCTGCAAACACATTTTTAACAAGCAATATATTTTCCTTTTTTTCTACTTGAATATTTCCATTTGTAAAATATTCATCTTCTCCTAAAACTGGTTTTAAATAAACCACCAATTTTAAATTTCGTGTTTCATTTAAAATGTTTTTAATTTGGAAATTTAGCACTTTTACATTTTCTTCATTTGGTACAAAAACATCTATTTTTTGAATGAAATTGTTTTCACTATTTTCAAAGCTTGAATAACCAAAACCATGTCTAATATAATAATAATTTTGACTTGGATTAACACTTGTATTAAGTGTCCAACTTTTTCCATTTTGCTCATCTTTCATATAATAAATTTCAGATGGAAAATCAAAAACGCTATTGTTATTCCAAGCAGTTAAACGATTTAAACGGCTGTTTTTATACCAAGTATATCCTCCTAAACTGTCTGTAACAACACTTCCAAAAAATTTATTGGATAAAATATTACACCATACAGCAGGCAATTTATTTTCTGTATTTTTATAAATAACATATTCTTTTCCGTTTTGCGAAAATCCACCAAACCCGTTATCATAAAGCAATTCTTCTTCTTTTCTTGGCAAGATTTCTTCTGACATTTGTACCATTTTTTCTTTTACGATTTTAGTTTTTGATTTATTATTTTTCTCTTTGCAATCTTTTAGAAATTCAGCTAAATCGCCGTTTTTAGAATCTATTACAACACGAGCTTTAAATTCAATTGCTTTCCAATCTTCTGGTGACATATTTTTTTGATTTAGCACAAAAATTCCGCCTTTTACATTTTTCAAATGTTGCATTTGCCTTTCTGAAATAATCGAATAAATGCTATCTTCCACAAATCGCTCATACACATTTTTTTCGTTATTCAAAATAACCAAATCCATCAAAATATTTTTAACACGATAATATTCAAAAGCACGAATGATATCTTCCATAATATAAATTTCATCAAATTTTGAAATTTTAACTACTAAAATTGGCAAATCACCAGAAATTCCATATTTCCATAAACTGTTAATCGAATATTCCATATCTACTTTTTTATCAAAAACGCAATGTTGTTGCAAAATATAATTTAAAAGTTGCAAATATAACACAAGTTTACTTCCTTTGATTTGTAAATATTTATTTTGTTCTTCACTTCTAACACGCGCTATATTTAATATTTTATCAATTTCGTCTTTACTTTTTACTTTTTGAATTAAATCTTGCACTTCTTTTTTCTCTTCTCCTGCTGTAACAATCAAATCAACAGTCGCATTTTTATGAGAATCTACTTTTACAGTTCTTTTCATAACTACCATTGGTTCTACAACTTGCACAATTTGTTTTGAAAATAATCTTTGATTTTTTATCATTTGTGGTAATTGATAATTTTCGCGTCCTTGATACCTTTCACCATCAATTTCATATTCAAAATTCACAATTTGGTCACTTTCTGTGTATAACGTTGTTGCCAAATATAAACTTTCGCTTAAATCACGTGATTTTCTTTGAACCAATATGGTTTCATTTTCTTCTTCAAATTTTAAAAATAGTTTGTTAAATGCAGGATGTGCATATTCCGAAATTTTATCACAAAGACTTGGCTCAAATTCACAAATAACTTCTAAAACTTCATCATTTTTTCCTAAATTCTCAATTTCCACTCGTCTAATTTCAATTGGCTTATCTGGATCCAATGTAACTGTTACTTCAAATTTGATATTGGCATCTTTTCCGATAAATTTTGCTTTATCTGGAGCAAATACAACTTTTTCACATTCCTCCAAACGCAGAACTTTCTTGGTTTTGATATTTCGAATATAAAAGAAAATTCCTTTTTTGAGTTCCATTGTTTCTTTATACTGATTCACATTTTTTCCTTTGTACTGACTAACACCTTCTCCTAAATCATTAATCATAATTTTATAATTGCTATTGGCCATTACATTTATATTTTTGTCCTGCGGATTTGGATTTTGAATTACCTGCTCTACATATCCACTATCTCCTGGAATTTTATTTTTCGAAATTTTTTCTTTTTTCTCTTTTGTAATAATCATTTTAATTGGCATTTTTTCTTGAAGTAAAATATTAACTGCCTGAATTTCTGGATTTCTATCAAATCTTTTTTGCAAAATATTAGAATTAATACAATTATTAATTGAAAGCAAAATCAATCCTTGATGATGTGCCATATAGGTTTTTACCACTTCATGATTTTCCCCTTTTTTCAAACGTTTGCTCGTATAATCAATTGCTTCATAAAATCCATATTTTCCTTTTGCGCCTTCTTTTTCCAAATATTTTAAATTGTTAATTCCTTCTTGTGTCGCATCATACAAAGACAAAAATGTGCTATATGGTGACACAACAACATCGTCTTCTAAACCTCGTTTCAAACCAAGCCACGGAATTCCAAAAGCTTTATATTGATAATTGCTATACAAATCTCGTAAATTAAAAGCTGATTCCGAAATTCCCCAAGGAATTCCTAATTTTTTCGCATATTCCATTTGGCTTAAAACCGCAAATCTACTTGCTTCGTCTAATAGACTTCCTTCATATCGTTTCAAATTAATATTTGGCATCAAATACTCAAATGCTGTTCCTGTCCATGAAATTAATCCTTTGTAGCCTTTTAAAGTTGTCAATGTTCTACTTAAATTGTTCCAAACTTTGCTTGGCACATCTTTTTTGGCAATTGCAACAAGACTGGCTTGTCGTGCCTCAGATGCCAAAAAGTCGTAATAAGAATCAGTCAGCTCGTTATCTTCTAAGTTAAATCCAATTGACATTAACTTATTTTCTGGACTGTACAATTTCGAAAAATCCGTATTTTCAATCAAATCTGTAACATTTTGAATCAGATTATCGTGCTTAGATTCCTCATTTTTTTCGATTAAAAACTGTTTTACAATATACAAATATCCAACCAAATTTCCACTATCTACTGTTGAAATATATCTTGGAATCAATGGTTCCAACGTTTTTGTATTGTACCAATTATATAAATGTCCATTCCATTTTGCCAAAACATTTATGGTTCCAATGATTTTATAAATGGAATCAATTGCTTCTTCTGCTTCAATATAACCAAGGTCATATGCAGAGACAATTGCCAACAATTCTAATCCAATATTGGTAGAAGATGTTCTGTCAACAGACTTTTTCTTTCTATCTTCTTGATAATTATCTGTAACCAAATAATGTGTTTGCTCGACCATATGATCTTTAAAAAATTGCCAAGTGCTTTTTCCAATTTCCTCTAAATATTTTGTATTTTCTTTGCTTAATTCTGGTTCTTGGTCAGTGTCTAAACTAATATACCATGCTACAATTGGAGCAATTATCCACAAAATTCCCAAAAACGTAGAAATCGGATTTCCTAAAAATAAAATTAAAATTCCAATAATAAGATTCCATTTCATTTCAAAAAAATGAAATGTTAATTGTGTTTTCGCATTTTTATCTGCATCTTCTGAAGTCGTCCATTCTAGCAATCGAGTTTTAGTTTTCATACGATACAAACTTCGAATAATTGCATCAAAATTTTTAACTGCTTCATATGGCAAAAACAAAATGGTAAGCACCATTCTGACAAAACTAACTGTCGTATTTTTCATATCTTTCGAAAATTTCTTATATGCATAAATGGCGCCTTCTACATTACTTTGTTTAAAAATAATATAATTAACAATATCCAAAATATAAGAAATCAAAACTGAAACAATGGACCAAATAGCAATTTCTAAACCTAATTTTTTGTGAGAAGCATACAAAAATCCACCTGCAACAATACCTAAAAAAGCTGTAATATTTAATAAACTCCTTCTTAAATTATCTCCCATTTTAAATTTAGAAATCTCATTTAATCGCTTATTTCTAAGCCATTTTATAATCTGCCAATCCCCTCTTGTCCATCGATGATTTCGCAAAATATATGGCACATAGCGAAGCGGATAACCATCTAGCAACATAACATCTGTTAAAAGTCCACAACGTAAAAAATTACCTTCCAGCAAATCATGGCTAAGGACTGTATTTTCAGTAATTTCTCCACTCAAAATTTCATTATAAACACCAACATCGTAAATTCCCTTTCCTGTAAAAATTCCTTCTCCAAAATAATCTTGATAAATGTCAGAAATCGCATTGGTATAAAAATCGATTCCTCCTTGAATGCTAAACAATTCAATAAATCTAGTTTTTTTGGCCAAATCTAAATCTAAACCGATTCTTGGTTGCATAATTCCATAACCATCGATTACTCGGTTATTTTCAATTACTGGCAAATTCAAAATATGACTCATTGCTCCAACCAATTTTCCAGCTGTTTCTAAACTTAAATTTGTATCACTATCTAATGTTATAATATATTTTATTTCTGGCAAAATATCTTTTTGTTCTTCAATGGTATTAACCAAAAAATTATTTTTTAGTTTGTGTTTTATATATTGATTAAAAGTAACAAGAAGTCCTCTTTTTCGCTCCCAACCAATATAGGATTTTTCGCAAGCATTCCAAATTCTTTTTCTGTATAAAAAATGAAATTTTGGAAAACCAAAATCATTATATTTTTGACTTAAATCTTCAGCAAATTGTTTTCCATATTCCATAACACTTTGGTCAAAATCCATCGTTTCTTGATTTTCCTCACTACAATCACCCAAAAGCGCAAAATATAGATTTTCAGATTTGTTAGCTAAATAGTAAATTTCTAATTTTTCAAACATCTCTTTTATTTTTTCTTTGGATTTTACAATTGTTGGCATAACAACAAAAGTAGCGTTTTCTTTTGGAATTCCATCTTCATAACTAAGTTTCGGAATTCTAGTTGGTTTTTTGAATTTTCCCATAATATAATTCAAAATTCTCAAAAATATTTCTGAGATTGGAACATACAGCAAAATCCAAAGCAAAATACTAACCCAAACCAAATTGTATTTTAAATAAATTTTAGCTGCAATTAAAAAATCAAAATACATTGGAAATACAATATTACAAGCAATATATAATCTACTTTTTACTGTTTTATTAACTCTCCTAAAATGCTTGATTTCTAGCGCCTCTTCAAGCTCTTGGATTCCATCATCAATCAAATAATATCCCACATGTGCTTTTTTCTTTTCCAAAATTTGGGTACTATTTTCGTATCTTTTGCACAATTCAATTATTTTTTCACAAATATAAATTTCAGAAATTTTGCTTTTTTTAGAAATTTCCTCAATTTTTCCACGATAATAAGCTTTACTATCTTGATCCATTTGCTGATAAACTTCAGCGGGATCCATTCTTAAAATCTCTTCTGAAACATTAATATAACTAAAAAGCTCTGAAAAACTAATGCGATTGACTGATTTAATACTGGTAATACAATTCCCAATTTTTACTTTTAAATTAGCAATATACAAATGCTCTTTTTGAATCACATCTGAAAGTGTAACACCCAATTTCAGAACTTCTTTTTCAAGCACATTTTGATATTCAGTCGCTTTTTTCCCATACACTTTTAATTTGTACGACATATATTCAATAAATGGATATTTTAGCTCACTTTCACTAAAAACCCTAATATTCGAAATATTTTTGAATTTTCGCTCATTCGCACTTTTCCCATCAATTACTCTTTCAATAATGCTTTCCACTTTATATTTCTGCATTTGAGAAGAATAAATTTTTTCGCAAACTTCACGTATATGAGAAATCATAGAAATTTTAAAAAACGTACCAATGTTGCAAATTTCATCCATACTCAAAAACTTTTTCTTCTGATAAGCTTTTAAGGATAAATCAATAACCTCACAGTCAATTTTACAATCAGTATAAGCAACAATTTCTTCTGCTAAAACATAACTTCTAGCAAATCCTTCAAAACGCCCATTTGCCACACCAATCATAGAAGTATATTTTTTTAATGGCATTTCTTTTTCTATTGCTTTTACAGTTTCTTCAATAATATAAAAATTATCCAAAAGCCATTCACCTGCTGAATGTACTTTTATTCCAAGCTTTATGTGTTTATCCAACAATTTATAAGTTTCCAAAATAAACTTATAATCTTCTTTCACAAGTGGAATTGGATACGTGTCTTTACTAGATGAAGTTCGGATTGTATGCTCAGCTGCCACTTTTTCAATATAATCACTTAATTGATTTCGGTCTAATAAAGTTCCTCGAATGTTTAAAGCTCTATTTTTTTTCATAAAATTCTCCTCAATTCTTTTTGCTTATTTTTTGTAACTTAGGAAAATTTTATACATATTTTTGAAATAATAAAAAGAGTATTAGTTTTACTAATACTTTTTTTCTACTTAAATAATCTCTAACCCAGCAAATCTTGCCATCAGTCTTTTATGACCTGCTTTTTCAAATGAAATATCAACTTTTAAATCATCACCTTCTGCTTCAACTGTATTAATAACACCTTCGCCAAATTTCTTATGAAATACTTTAACACCTGCTTGATAGGCTTCTAAATTAAGTTCTGAACCACTTTTTTTCTGATTCAAATTTGCCAAAAAGCTTTCTGCACTCTTAAACCCTAAACTTGATGCAGCCACTTTTTTAGGAATTTCATTACTTTTATAAGATGTTACAGAACTGCTAAATAATCCTTGATTACTGGCATTTCCATAGCTCCATTCATATTTACTATCGGCAAATCTATCTTGATTGCTTTTTTCTAATTCATTATAACCATCCAATAAATTAGCTGGTATTTCTTTGATAAATCTTGAAACTGAATTAAAACTAGTTGACCCAAAAATCGTTCTTTGTTTACTGCACGTCATAAATAATTTCTCTTTCGCACGTGTAATTCCTACATAGCATAATCTTCGTTCTTCTTCTAATTCTTTTGGTTCTCCAATTGATTTATAACCTGGAAAAATTCCTTCTTCCATTCCCACTAAGAAAACTGCTGGAAATTCAAGTCCTTTGGCACTATGTAATGTCATTAAGGTGACAGAATTTTCAGTTTCTTCCATTCCATCTAAATCTGAACTTAATGTAATTCCTTCCAAAAATTCTGTTAAAGAATTATCTGCTGCTTGTTCTTCAAATTCAATGGCAACTGTTAAAAATTCATTCAAATTTTCGATTCTGTTTTCAGCTTCAATAGTATTTTCATCTTTTAAACTTTGCATATAACCTGTTTTTTTCAAAGTTTCTTTAATTAATTCAGAAATTACTTTGGAATCTTTGGCATCTCGCAATTCCTCAATACTTTGAATGAATTCTCTGGTATTTCCAAAAACTCGGTTTAGTCCAAATTCATCTGCCCTTTTAATTACTTCATACATCGAAACACCATTACTTGCAGCTAATTGCTCCACATTTTCCAAACTGGTTTTTCCCACACCACGTTTTGGTTCATTGATAATTCTTGTTAAACTTAAATTATCAGCTGTATTGTGAATCAATCTTAAATATGCAATGATATCTTTAATCTCTTTTCTTTCATAGAATTTAAGTCCACCAATAATTCTATAAGGAATATCTTCTCTACGCAAAATATCTTCTATGCTACGTGATTGAGTATTCATTCTATATAAAACTGCAAAATCCGAATATTTATAATATTCTTCTCTGCGTAAAGAATTAATCTGACTTGCAATATAATTTGCTTCATCATATTCATTATCTCCACGATACACTTTGGGTAAAGCACCAGCTTCATTACTTGTCCACAATTTTTTTTCATATTTAGTTTCATTATTTTTAATGACAGCGTTGGCTGCATTTAAAACATTTTGTGTACATCTGTAGTTTTGTTCTAATTTGATAATTCTTGTTCCAGGAAAATCCTTTTCAAAATTCAAAATATTTGTAATATCAGCCCCTCTGAAAGAATAAATTCCTTGGTCATTATCTCCTACAACTGTAATATTTCCAAATTTACTTGCCAATAATGTTACTAATGTAAATTGTGCTTTGTTGGTATCTTGGTATTCATCCACCAAAACATATTTAAATTTATCGGAGTAATATTCTAAAATGTCTGGATTATCTAATAATATTTCGATTGTGAAGTTAATAATATCGTCAAAATCAATGGCATTATTTTCTTTTAATCTTCTTTGATAAATACTGAAAATCTCACCAATCTTCTCTTTTCTAAAATCCCCATTATAACGTGCCATATATTGAGCAGGTGTAAGCATTTCATTTTTGGCATTACTAATTTCATATAAAACAGATTTATCCGTAAAAATTTTATCATCTAAATTTTGTTCTTTTAAAATTTTCTTAATCATTGTTTTTTGATCTGATGTATCAAAAATCACAAATGAACTATCAAATCCAATTCGATCAATCGTTTTTCGTAAAATTCTTACACAAATTGAGTGAAATGTTCCCATCCAAATATCATTTGCTGTTTCTCCAACTAAATTTTTGACTCTTTCTTTCATTTCATTGGCAGCTTTATTAGTAAAAGTAATCGCTAAAATATTCCATGGTTTTATTCCTTTTTCTCCCATTAAATAAGCTATTTTATGTGTTAAAACTTTTGTTTTTCCACTTCCTGCACCAGCAATGACTAAACTTGGACCTTCTATGCAAGTTACTGCCTCATATTGCTTATCATTTAATTCATCTAATAATCCCATTTTTTCTCCTCTTTATTTTACAAAACTTTTGTTTGTGTTATAATATACTATTTTTTCAAAATTGTCAATACTTTTTATTTTAATTTCATCGACAAACTCACTTTGTGTTTTTCTTGATCAATCCCAATTACTTTGACTTTCACAACATCTCCAACAGACACAACTTCTGCTGGATTTTTAATATATTTCTCAGCCATTTCCGAAATATGCACTAAACCATCATACTTTACACCAATATCCACAAATGCACCAAAATCAATAACATTTCTGACTGTTCCTGTCAATTCCATGCCTTCTTTTAAATCCTCAAATTTCAAAACATCACTTCTCAAAATCGGTTTTGGCAAATCCTCTCTTGGATCTCTTCCTGGTTTCGACAATTCATTGATAATATCTTTTAATGTTAAGGTTCCAACTTCCAATTCTTTGGCTGTTTTTTCCACATCAATTTGTTTAAAACTATTCTTGATTTCTTGTAACTTTTCTTTGTCCAATAAGTTTTCCACGCAATATCCAAATTTTGTCAATAACTTTTCTGCAATTTCATAACTTTCTGGGTGAACACTCGTCACTTCCAATGGATTTTTTCCACCAAAAATTCGGATAAATCCCGCGCATTGCTTAAATGCCGCAGGCCCCAATTTAGGCACTTTCAAAAGTTCTTTTCTTTGCTTTAACTCCCCATTTTCATCACGATATTTCACAATGTTTTTCGCAATGGTTCCGATTGATTCCAGCAACATATGACAATAGAGATGGTGTCGCGGTATTAACGTCCACACCAACAGAATTAACCGCATCTTCTACAACACCTGCCAAACTTTCATTCAACTTTTTTTGATTCACATCATGCTGATATTGCCCAACTCCAATTGATTTTGGATCAATTTTCACCAATTCTGAAAGTGGATCTTGCAATCTGCGCGCAATCGAAATTGCACCACGAAGTGAAACATTGATATCTGGATATTCCTCTGTTGCCAACTTCGAAGCAGAATACACAGAAGCTCCCGCCTCACTTACAATGGCATAATAAATCTCGCCTTCCATTTCTTTTATCATGTCTGAAACAAACATTTCGGATTCGCGCGAAGCTGTCCCATTTCCAATAGCAATCATATTGACATGATATTTGCTGATTAATTCTTTTAAAACGGTTTTTGCACCATTTATGTCGTTTTGTGGCTCTGTTGGATACACAGTTGTTGTGGCTAACACTTTTCCTGTTTTATCAATTACCGCAATTTTGCAACCAGTTCGGTAAGCTGGATCAAATCCCATAACTGTCATGTTTTTAATGGGTGGTTGCAACAACAATTGTTTTGCATTTTTGCCAAATACTTTAATGGCTTGTTCTTCAGCTTTTTCGGTCAAATCCGAACGGATTTCTCTCTCAATCGAAGGTTCAATCAATCTTTTATAAGCATCCAAAATTGCTTTTTCTAACTTTTCCGCAAACTGACTTTTATAATCTTGTATGATTTGCTTTTTCAAATAATCGATAATTTTTTCTTCTGGCTTTTCCAATTTGACTTTCAAAAATTCCTCATTTTCTCCTCGATTGATTGCTAAAATTCGGTGACTTGGCATTTTCAAAATAGCTTCTGCGTAATCATAATACATTTCGTAAGGCGATTTTTCCTCTTTTGCCTTTTTGGAAGAAATCACAGCTTCGCGAAAACAAAAGTACTTAATTTTTTTACGATAATCACTATTATCTGCAATATTTTCCGCAATAATGTCTAACGCGCCATTTATCGCCTCTTCTTCTGAATTCACGTCTTTTTCTTCATTTATATACTCTTTTGCTATTTCAAATAAATCTCTTTTTTCACATTGCAAATAAATCATATGACTAAGTGGTTCTAAACCTTTTTCTTTAGCAATGGTTGCACGGGTTCTTTTTTTTGGCTTAAATGGACGATAAATATCTTCCAATTCGGACAAAATCATAGTACTTGCAATTTTGATTGTTAATTCATCTGTTAATTTTCCTTGGGCTTCAATCAAACGAATAATTTCTTCTTTTCGTGCTTCTAAATTGCGCAGATATTTTAATCGTTCGTCCAAGCTACGCAAAACTTCGTCACTTAAATTTCCAGTTAGCTCTTTTCTGTAACGTGCAATAAAGGGAATTGTATTTCCTTCATCCATTAACTTAACAGTCGCTTCTACTTGAGACTGGCGAATTTGTAACTCTTCTGCTATTTTATTAAAAATTTTTTGCATTTTAATTCTCTCCTCTATCTACATCATATTGATTTAAAGTATTTTCTTGTGATGGTTCTTGGCCCATAAGTGCAGAATCTACAAGCAATTTTTCTGTTTTTTGATTAAATTTTACTAAATTATCACCAGTTAAAGCATATTGCTCAAACCTATTTGGTAATTCTTGTTTTGGCTGTTTTTGTTGTTTGGCAATTTCTTGTTTTTGTCCATGTTTTTTGACAAATGGCAATTTCTGCAATAATGGATATTGTGCTAAAAACTGCATTTGTCCATTTTCATCTTGAATTTTGTCTGCAAAACTGACCTTTTGGTTTGCTTCATCAAAAGCAAATTTTTTAGTATAAAGTTGACTCATTTTTTGAAATTCACTTGAAAGCATTTCTAATTTCATTCCACTTTCCAATAAAACTTCTACACTATATTGTTCAAATACTTTCATATTTTTAATTGGATTCTTTTCTAAAAGCTGTTTTAGAATCAATTTCATTTCATCTTTGTTTTCTAATTTGCCACAAAAAATAGTGTCATCTTGGCTGTTTCCCAACCAAATATGATTTTCTTTTTGTAGTAATTCAAGAACTACTGGTGTATCACACTCATAAATTAATTGCAACAGCGAATTAGTTGATATTTTATCAATCATTTCTCTATCATAGGTTTCTGGACATTCGTGAACAACAGTTTCTATTTCACTGTATTTTTTATGACTTTCATAAAACTCTTCGTCACTTAATAAATAGTACTTTGCATTTGAATCATCTGCCCAAGTTGCATCGCAATTATACCATTTCCCATTTAATTTTACTTGATTCCAAGCATGCCCTATCTTATCATTTGGAGGAAATCCAACGATATATTTAGCTTCTATTTCTTTTAAGGCACACACATTTCTTAAAATATCCGCATAACCGCTGCATACGCACTTTCCTTCTAACTAAGCCATTTTCCAAATTTCTACACTCTTTTTTTACCCTATACGCATATTCTTGTTCTTCCACTTTTTCTTCATCTGGATAAGCAGCTATGTAATCATACACAATATGTTGACAAATTCTTTTATAAATTTCCCTAAATTTTTCTTGTTCTTTCCAATTATCTGGTATTCCTTCCACTAATTCATTTGCTTTTGAAACAATCGCTTTATAAGTCTCTATGTCATATGGACTATTCGTTGTCTTGTTTGAAACTTCTGGATTATAGACTTGTATTTGTTGAATGGAAAATTCTTTTTCTAATGTTTCCAATTGCTCACAAGATAGTTCAGCAATCGAATCAATTCTTACTACCAAATTGATTCCTTTAAATTCTTTTCTTCCTTTTAACTTTTCTAAATCTTTTACAGAAACAATAACTTTCCTTTGACTTCTTTCTAACAAAAGAATTTCCCTTTGGCTCAAATTTTCTAAATCTTCTACTAATTTGGGATAAGTACTTACAATTTTATAGTCCATTAAAAAACCTTTTTCCAACTCCGTTGCATTTTCACAATCACAATTCGTAAAATTATACTTCTGTCTTGACATACAAATTCTTTCTAAATCTTCAGATTTAAAATTGATATCCCAAAAACTCATATTCCAAAATTTTTCAAAATCTACAGCTGACCAATCCATTTGATTACAATCAGAGGCTTCCAAGGTTTTTACAGATTCTGGTATGTTTTTAATGCTTTGTATCGATGAGCCTTCAATACTTAATTCCTTTAATTTTGTGGCTCCTAATTGTGCAAAATCCAAATCTACTTTTGGTGCATTTTCACCATCTTCTATCCTTAACTCTAATCCTTTTATCGTTTCAGGCAACATCTTTAATAGTTCCGCCATTTTGTCATTTTGCCCTTTGCTAGAAATACCTAGTTTTTCGATTTTTAATTGAGTAAGAATTTGAATGTATTCTTGGATTTCCTCTGGTTTGGTTTTTTCATCAATCTCAATTTCCCAAAAATCCCTTCTCGTAATGATTTCTTTTCCAAATTGTGAAATTAATTTTTGACTTTTTAATCTGATTTCTTTCATTTAATTTCCTTCCGAAATATCATAATTTTTTCTCTTGTGTATCTCTATTTTTCCTGCCAATTTCTCTAAAATATCTTTGTCGCTTATTTTACTTCCATCCAAATTCAAATAGTGCAAATTTTTAAAATTTATAATTTCTGCAAAATGAAAAATATTACAATTTTGCAAATATAATTTTTCAATCTTAGAAATGTGTTTGCCTTTTGCCAAATCCAATTTTTTATTCCCAACAATTCGGATACACTTGCTATTTCCCAAAATTTGTTCTTTTAAATCAGTACAAGAATCAATCACCAAATATTCTAAATCATCTTTTAAACGATTTTGAGCATTCCACTTACATTTCGTAAATTGAATTTTTTTTAACGTTTTGCATTGATTGATGATATCAATTACAAAATCACTTATTTCAAATCCACAAATGGTTAATTGTTCTAATCCTTTAAAAAAAATTAATTCCTGCAAATAAATGTCATTTTTCTTTCCAGAGAGTTTCTTTTGATTTAAAGTAAGTTCCTTGATTTTTCCTAATTCTTCTTGCTCAATCTTTTGTACCTCTTTTTTTTGAAGTTTTCTGCCTATTATTTCGCACAAAGCCTCACTTTTTATCTGTACTTCCATATCTTTAAGTTCCTTCCTTGTAACAAGCCTTTAAAAATATTGTACCAAACAATATTTTCTTTGTCTATAAAAACACGCAGTTTGCCAATCATTGCCTTTTTTTCCATTTTTTATATACTAAAATTTGAGCTTATTTTTCTTCTAAATATTCATCATACGTACATTCTCTTACAACCACGTCATTATCTGTAATATCCACAATTTTATTTGCCACAGTTTGTGTTAATTGATGATCATGCGAAGTAAATAACATAATTCCTTTATATTTTTGCATTCCTTCATTTAAAGCTGTAATAGATTCCATATCCAAATGATTAGTTGGCTCATCAAAAATCAAGAAATTGGCTCCTGAAAGCATTAATTTTGAAAGCACACAGCGCACTTTTTCTCCACCTGACATCACATTTACTTTTTTTAAAGCTTCCTCACCAGAAAATAACATGCGCCCTAAAAATCCTCTCACATACGTTTCATCTGGATCTTTCGAATATTGTCTTAACCAGTCAACAATTGTCAAATCTTCTTCAAACAAATAATTATTATCTTTTGGGAAATAATCTTTTGTAATAGTTGTTCCCCAAATAATTTCTCCTGAATCTGGCTCTATTTCACCTGCCAATATTTGAAACAACACCGTTTTGGCAATTTCATTGTCAGAAAGAAGCGCTATTTTATCTTCTCTTTTAATCGTAAAACTGATATTATCTAAGATTTTTTCTCCATTGATGGTTTTCGACAAATTTTTAATTTCCAAAACTTCTTTTCCTTGCTCTCGATCTGGCTTAAAATCTACATAAGGATATTTTCGGTTAGATGGCTTGATTTCATCTAACTCGATTTTTTCCAACGATTTTTTCCTTGAGGTTGCCTGTTTTGATTTTGAGGCATTGGCGCTAAAACGCGCAATAAATTCTTGTAATTCCTTAATACGTTCTTCTTTCTTTTTGTTGGCTTCTTTCATTTGCTTTAAC
Organism: uncultured Clostridium sp.; assembly: GCA_948470875.1. Taxonomy (GTDB): domain Bacteria; phylum Bacillota; class Clostridia; order TANB77; family CAG-508; genus Scatovivens. The sequence goes on along the minus strand of CAOKQM010000001.1, from coordinate 33,533 downwards.
GCCAACTGGCTTGACTCATACCAAAAATCATAATTTCCTGGATATACTTTAATTTTCCCAAAATCCACATCCGCAATATGGGTACAAACTTTATTCAAAAAATATCTGTCATGAGACACAACAATGACTGTATTTTCAAAATCGATTAAAAAATCCTGCAACCAATTAATTGTTTTGATATCTAAGTCATTTGTAGGTTCATCTAGTAAAAGCACATCTGGATTCCCAAATAAACTTTGTGCTAGCAATACTTTTACTTTATCTCTTGCTTCGATTTCACTCATATATTTGTAATGCAATTCGCTCTCAATTCCCAAATCATTCAATAATTTAGCCGCATCTGATTCAGCATTCCATCCATCTAACTCCGCAAAACGTTCTTCTAATTTCGCAGCTTTCATGCCATCTGCTTCTGAAAAATCTGGTTTACTATATATTTCGTCTTTTTCCTTCATAATTCTGTATAATTCACTATTTCCCATCATAACCGTATCTAAAACTGTATAACCTTCAAAAGCGTAATGGTCCTGTTTTAATATGGATAATCTTTCGCCTTTATCCAATACAACTTCTCCTTTGTTTGGCTCGATTTCACCTGACAAAATTTTCAAAAAAGTTGATTTTCCAGCACCATTTGCGCCAATCAAACCATAACAATTTCCTTTTGTGAATTTTATGTTAACATCTTCAAATAACACTCGTTTGCCAAATCTTAATGTAACTCCATTTGAAATAAGCATTTTTTTCATTCCTTCCCATTTATAATTTTTTACATTATAACTTATTTCGCAAAAAAAAGCAAATCTTTTATCATATCTTATTCAAATTTTCATATAGTTTGGTAGGTGATTTTATGATTTTATTAAACAAAAAGAAAATAGTATTTATTTTATCTTGCATGATGATTTCAATTGTATTTTTTAGTTTTTCAGAAAATCCACATACCATTGAAACTTCCTCAACACCAGTCTCTAATCATGTTGTGATTTTGGATGCAGGACATGGACTGCCAGACCGGTGGTGCAGAAGCAGAAGATGGCACTTATGAATCAGCGATTAATTTATCTATCGTAGAAAAATTGCAAAAATTATTAGAATCGTCATCTTGTAGCGTCATTTTGACACGTTCTGACGAAAATGGAATTTACGAATTGGACAGCGAAACAATCCGTCAAAAAAAAGTTTCTGATATGAAAAATCGTGTTGAAATCGGAAATACATCCAAAGCAGAAATTTTTGTTTCCATTCATTTAAACAAAATTCCAAGCACAAAATATAGTGGCTGGCAGACTTTTTTTCAACCAGAAAATGAAAAAAGTTTAACTTTAGCAACCAATATTCAAGAAAATCTAAATTACGCTATCCAAAAAGAAAATAAACGTGTTCCCGAAAAAATGCCAAATATTTATCTTGCCAAAAATTTAGAAATTCCTTTTTCCATTGTAGAATGTGGCTTTTTATCCAATTCAGATGAACTTTCTTTGCTAAAAACAGACAATTATCAAGAGGTGCTTGCTTGGGGCATTTACACAGGTATTATGGATTATTTTAAAAACAGTTAAAAAACAAAGCGGACTTTCACCATCTAAATAATTGCAAAGTCCACTCATTTGTTCATATGTCAAATTTTCCAAGCAGATGTTTTTATACCAGAAAAATCTATTTATTTTACATTCTATTTTAAAAATGGATATTTCCTAATATCAAAAAAGCTGTACAAAACTCGCTCTTGTTGAAAAGATATGTTTTTTACAGCTCTTTTTTCTTTTATTTCATTTTTCCTTTTGTTCCCATTTTCGGACTTCCTTGCATTGCTAAAATATTTTGGTCATACGAGAATGTTAATTTCTCTCGCTCTCTATGTCTTTTTAAAGCAATATCAATTACTTCATCTAATTCTTGCTCAAATGTTTTACCACTTGCTTCCCATAAATAATAAGACAACGCACCAGGAATTGTATTAATTTCATTCACATACACTTTTTGTGTATCTTTATCCATTAAAAAATCAATTCTAGCAACACCACTACATCCTAATATTTTAAATGTTTCTTGCGCTAATTTTTGAATTTCGTCACGTTTTTCATCTGGAATATCAGCTGGTAATTTTTTATCTGATACCGCCATTCCTTTTCCACCAGCCATTTTTGCACTTCCAGCCTTAGCTCCTGAAATTCCTTTTAAACCAGCTTTGTTTTTACTTGCATTTCCTCCCATATATTTATCTGCATAACTCAAGATTTCATCTGAGAAAAATGGCTCTTCACAAACAGAAGCTTGTGTCTGAGTAATATTTCCAATCACAGAACAATTAATTTCTTTTAAGTTCACAACCGCCTTTTCCACAATAATTCGATCTGAAAATTCCATCGCAAATTCAATTGCTTCTTCTAATTCTGCCTTATTACTAGCTTTCTTAATTCCAACACTCGAACCCAAATTTCCTGGTTTCACAATCACTGGAAATCCAATGTTTTCAGTGATTTCACTCACAAATTTTTCTTCCTCTTTTATGTATTCCATACTATAAAATGACACATAATCAACAACTGGAATACCAGATTCTTTTAGCACTTTTTTCATCAAAATTTTATCCATACCAATACTTGAAGCCAAAATATCTGGTCCAACATACGGAATACCAAGCATATTTAAAAATCCAGCAATTGTGCCATCTTCCCCATTTGTTCCATGCATAATCGGAAATGCAACATCAATTGTATTTAATACTCTTTTTCCAATCCATGGCGCTGGACATCTTACCACTTTCACACTTTTTCCGTCATTGACAACTGAAACTTTGTAACTGCGTTTAAGCAAAACTTCCATATCTTTATACGCATACAAATCTAACAAATCATCTCCTGTGTACATCACACCTTCTTTTGAAATGTAAATTGGAACAATCTCATATTTCTCTGAATTAATCGCAGAAATTGCCTGGCTCATTGTAATAACCGCAATTTCATGCTCCACAGATTTTCCACCAAAAAAAACTCCTAATTTAATCTTCATGATTCAATTTCCTTTCCTCTTTTTATAACATCTTCATTCACGTGACTAACGCATAGTTTTCAAACAGATTTTATCACAAAATTCTACTCACCAATTTTCAAAAGGACAAAGCCTTTTGTAAGGATTTTTAAAGAACAACACCTTTAAAAATAGTGTTAAAGATAATTATCTGGCAAATCATTTTCTAACAAAATAACAGTACGATTACTGGTAATTCGATTCATTTGCTGAAGCGCTTCTTCCAAATTCTTAGCAACAAACGTATTTTGTTTTGGATAATGCCTATCTTGCAGTCCATTCAAAATTGGAAGTGTTTGCTTTTCGCCAACCAATATAACATAATCTGCACATTCAGCAGCTTTTTTGCCCAAATCTCGGTTAATTTTATCAGCTTCTTCACCTAATTCCACAATGCCTGGTGTAATCAAAACCCTTTGTTTATTCTCAAACGATTTTAATACCTCCAATGCCATTTTTGCACCTTTTATATTTGAATTATAAGCATCATCAATAATAATACTTCCATTCGGATTTTGTTTTAATTGCAATCGATGAGAAACTGGTCTTAAATATTTTGCACCAATTTTTATTTCTTCTGCTGTCATTCCTAATTTATCTGCAATTGCTACAGCACACACAATATTTAAAATATTTAACTCTCCTAACAATTTTGTTTTAATGTGTATTTTTTCTTTGTTTGGTAAAATTACATCAAAGCTTGAGCCATATTCAGTTATCTCTATTTTTTCTGCATAATAATCTGCTTTTTTGGTTAACCCAAATTTTACAATATATTCTGGAAGTTCAGCTTTTCGAATATTTTCATCTTCCCAGTTAACAAATGCCAATCCTTGTTTGGGAAGCGAATCCACCAATTCTAATTTCGTTTTTTTCACATTTTCTAATGACCCAAATGTATCTAGATGTTGTGGACCAATCGCTGTTACAATGCCAAATTCAGGATTTACAATATCGCAAATTTCTTTGATATCTCCCACATATTTGGCTCCCATTTCACAAATGAAAAGTTGATGTGTTGAAGTCAATTTTTCATTAATAGTACGCACAACTCCCATGGTTGTGTTATAACTTTCTGGTGTCATTAAAGTATTAAATTTTTGTGATAAAATCGTATTAACTGCATATTTCGTGCTCGTTTTTCCATAACTTCCTGTAATTCCAATAACTTTTAAATTTGGAATTTCTTTTAGCTTTTTGCTGGCTTTAACGCAAAATCCTTTTCGAATACTTTTCTCAATTGGCCTGTTTATCAGATTTACCAAATACACAAATCCATAAGCAAACATTGCACAAATATTTGCAATGATAAGCCCTATTTTGGCATTTACAAAAATCGCGATTAATGTAATTCCTACAAAAATGACTAAATATGTAAGATACATTCTTCTGATTCTGGCTGTGACAACAAAGGCTTTTTTTTCTTTTGGTTTTTTAGAAGTTGCAATTAAAATTAAATAAATAATGATATTTGCGATAACTGCGATATAATTGAAATTCAGTATTAGCAATAAAAATGGTATCAGCAATAAACCAATTACTTTTATATTTAATACTTTTTGAATATATCGTCTCATCCATACCAAATATCGGTCATTATAATAATTCTCCAATTGTAAAATGTGAAGTCCTTCACGTATTTTTTTGTAAAAGTAAATTAAAAATAAAATTAAATTTAACCCAATCAATAGATTCTGCATATTTTTTCCTTCCTTTTTTGTATGAATCTAACTTATGAAAGTCAAGTTTTGACCTATTTATCATTTTTGAAAAATTCATTTAAAACAACATTACAATTTTGGATATTTTCTAAATAAGCAAAATGACCAGAATTTTTATATTCTACCAAACCACAATCTGGAATCAAGTCCTCCATTTTTTTGGCATCCGAAATTGGCGTATCTTGATCATTAGTTCCCCAAATAAGCAATGTTGGAACTTTAATTTGAGGCAAAAACTCAGACATATCTTCATTTAAAATTAGTTTCATGGTTTCTCTTAACACCGGCGCAGACGCTTTATAATCCGCTGAGCCAACATGTTTCATTAGTTTTTCTTTAAACGTTTTCATACTTCCAACATCTGGTAATTTATTTAAAAATGCTTTTCCTGCTTTGAAAATTCCGACTTTTACATAATATTTTGGTTTTCTTTTAGGAACAAGCCCCGCACTATCCATTAAAACAACTTTTCTAGGCATTACAATTCCTCTTCCAACTGCATTTATAATCATTCTTCCACCATTAGAATGACCAATTAAAATTGGATTTTTGATATGCAATCGGTTTACAAATTCTGCTAAAAAATCGCCAAAATCGTTCGTATTCAACGGATGTTCTGGTAAATCACTTTTGCCAAAACCAACAATATCAACCAAATATACTTTGAAATTTTGTGCTAAGGAATTGGCAATAGGACGCATCGTTTCTCTATCACAAAGCCAGCCATGTAGCAATATAATCGGATTTCCTTCACCAATTGTTTCATAATCTATGTTCCAATTTTGTATTTTTACTTGCAAAATTTCCTCCTACATTTCCACAATCTGTTCTTAGTTTGTGGATATTTTACTATACTTTATTCAAATCATTTGTTTTTTGTGACCATTCTATGATATAACATTCTTGCACCAATTTCAATACAAAACAGAGAAATTTTCGATTTTTCTAATTTTCATCATCATTTTTCTATTTTATGTTGACTTTTAGATTCATTTATGGTATCCTATATTTATTAAATATTGTAAAAACAAGGAGGACTTAAAATGAAAATTAAACTTGAAACAAAGAAAAAAGCAATTGCGTACCTTGTAAAACGGTCAACTTTGACCAGAGAAGTCTCTTTAGAAGAAATGCTTCATTTTCAGAAGTATATGATTCGTTTCATCAATAAAAAAGAGCGGATTCTTGGAAATGGTTATTCGGTATTATCGCACTCCGAAGAATATTTGCATGAGCTCGCCAAAAAAGACGGCATTCAGTTGCCAGACTTTTTCTCCATTGTGATTCATGCTGACCGCTTTTGGATATCTGACAAATGGGGTGAAAATCTACATACTGACAATTGTTTTTGGGTATCTGACAAAGCAAACCATTATGAAGATTAAATAAAAGCAAAATGCAACCCTGAAAACAAGAGTTGCATTTTTCATTACACAGTTAACGTTCCTCCTGGCGTATCCAAAATCACTAAAATATCCTCTTCTTGACCAGTTTCACAATTAATATATACCAAAAATTCTCGGTCTTCTACTTTTCCTTTAAATTCATAACACAAAATCTCTGTTTTCCATTCTGTTGGAATAACTGCCATTCCTTCTTCCATAATTTCCAAATCTTGATTCAAATTCTCACGAGCCTCTTCTAAAGTTAACTTTACTTCATTAAATTCGCGACTTGTATGCGAATTCAAATATCCTTCTGTTTCCATTCCCAAAATCTCGCCATTATCCAAAGCAATTTTCACTTTAATCAAATCTGGATAAACAACAATTCCATTATATTCGTATGCGTAATTTACAGTTACCACATTTCCTAATTTGGTAAAATAAGTTTCCTTCATTCCTTCAAAACCTTTGTCATTCAAGAAACTTTTTCCAATTTCATTGGCTTCTTCTTGAGACAACTTTTCTTCTCCAACTTCTCTATTATTTTGCATTTCAATGATCCAGCCACCTTTTTGGGAAATTTCCAGATTCGCTTTATTTTCTTGGTTTCTCAATTTCACAGAAAAACTATAACATGGAATATCCGCATTTTGCAAAAATTGATTTAACTCAATTCCTTCGATTTTTCCTTCTCCAAAAAAATCTTTGACTTTTTGATACGCATCTTGCTCTGAAATATCTTCTCCTACAAGCCCGACTTTTTCCGCTTTATTGACATGATCTGAATAGGCTCCATCATAAATCAATCCTTCATATTGCTTTAAATTTGAATCAATATTAGAAAATACAGAAACATTATCTACTGCTTGTGCATATTCTAAAGAATTATTTTTTGTTAAATCTTTCCAATTCAGCTTTCCTGCATACAATTCTTCAGACAATTGATTTAACGTTCCTTCTAATTGCACACTATATTGATGTAGTAACTTCAAGTTTTCAAAATCTTCATCAGAAAGTTCTTCATCTTCAATATTTTTTCTTGATAAAGAATACGAATAATCACTTACTTGATTCAAAAACTTAGCAGTTCCGCGAAAGTTCCTCTGTATTCATGGGAATTCTTCCTAAATGCACCAAAGCCAAATTCGCGTCTCTCCAAACTTCTGTAAGCGTTTCGGCACCATGCTGCGGATTTTTTGAAATCATAGATTTAGCAAGCAAACTCTCAACACTATTCATATAATTTACTAAATTTCCAAATGATTCATTATAATGGTTGGTTTCCATGATTCCATATTTTTTTTCTGCATCATAAGCATAATACCCCACTGTTGCAACCACTGCAATCAACACTATAATCACAATTAAAAAAATTCGGTTTTTTACTTCACAACTCATTTTTTATTTTCCTTTCCTTTTATTTTACATTATTTTTACCATATCTTTTTTTAATATTCCAAATATTGTAATAATTTAATTTTTATGTTATAATAAAAAAAAATATAAATAGGGAGATTTTATGAAAAAAGTTCTAATTTTTTACAGTTCTTATGGAGGTGGACATTTATCTGCCGCAAAATCAATCGAAAATCATATTCAATCTCATTATTCCAATATTGAAACAAAATTAGTAGATTGCATTGAATATATTAACAAACACTTAAACAAATTTTTAGCAGAAAGCTATAATGAGGCAGCAAAAAAATTACCTTTAGCTTGGAAAACCGCTTACCATTTATCTAATGACGGATTTACTTCTAAGGCAGTAACCACCTCTAACAAACTGTTTTCTATAAAATTAAACACTTTATTGCAAGAATTTAAACCAGATTTCATTATTTCAACTCATCCATTTGGAACCCAAATGTGTGGTATTTTAAAGAAAAAAGGAAAAATTGATTGCCCATTAGCCACTGTTTTAACAGATTTTCATATTCATGGTCAATGGCTCGTTTTTCATGAATATTGCGATTACTTTTTTGTTTCAAATCATCAAATGAAACATGATATGCTTCAACTCGGAGTTGCTGAATCGAAAATTTATGTTTCAGGCATTCCAGTTTCTGACCACTTCAAACAAACATTTGATAAAAACCAAATTTGCCAAGAATTCGCTTTAAATCCAAATGAACAAATTGTATTATTTTTCGCACGGTGGAGAATTTGGGCTTGGAAACAAAACCACTATTATGGTGTTAAAAGCATTAATTCGCTTATTTTCTAAAATGCAAGTTATTGCTATTTCTGGGAAAAATCCAAAAATGAAAGAAAAGCTTGAAAAGCTGGTAAAAAATACAAATTCTGAAGAAAGAATCAAAGTTTTAGAATACACCAATAAAGTGCCTGAACTGATGTCTATTTCCTCTTTTATTATCACAAAACCAGGTGGTCTTACTTCTAGTGAAAGCCTAACTGCTCATCTACCCATGATTATCATCAATCCAATTCCTGGTCAAGAAGAGGAAAATGCTCAATTTTTAGTAGAAAAAGGTGTTGCCATTTGGATTAAGAAAAATGATAACATTGCAAGAGCTTTAAAAAACCTATATCGTAATCCACAAAAACTACTACTTATGAAAGAAAACGCCATTTCTTTGGCAAAACCAGATTCTACACAAACCATTTGTCAAACATTATTTGAAACTTAAAAGAACAAAGTGGACTTTCTCAAATGTCAAACAATTTAAACTAATTGCAAAGTCCACATATTTGTTTGTGCGCCAAATTTACCAAGTAAATTTGTGTGCAAATATTTGCGCACAACGCTTTTATATACTAGGAAACTCGGAGATATTTCTTAGTAAATAAAAAACAAGTATCCTTACAAAATACTTGTTTTTTATTTACATATGCCATCCGCCATTTACTTCAATTATCTGTCCTGTGGTATATTCATCTTCCACAAGCCATTTTACGCATTTTGCAATATGGCTTGGTTCCCCGATTTTTCCAAGTGGAATTTCCTTTTTTACTTCTTCCCAATCCTCTTCTGAAATATTGGCAGTCATGTCTGTCAATATTGCTCCTGGCGCAATCGCGTTAACTCGAATATTAGACAGTCCGTAATTCTTTGGCAAGTGCTTTTGTCATTCCATTTATTCCTGCTTTTGAAACTGAATAATGCACATCGCAAGAACCACCACTAACGCCATAAATCGATGAAATATTAACAATACAGCCTGATTTTTGGTTTATCATATATTTTACAACTTCTTGTGTACAACAAAAAACAGAATATATATTATTTTGCATAACATAATTCCAATCCTCGTCTGTTATATCCACAAACATTTTTTCATCATCAATTCCAGCATTATTCACTAATACATCAATTCTACCATATTGGTCTATAACAAAATTTATCATTTTTTGAACTTCTTCTCGTTTGGAAACATCACACCTAAAAATCTCGATTTCACAGCCAAATCCTTTTAGCTGAGCTTGAAGTTCTTGTGCTTCTTTTTCCGATTTTTTATAATTGGCAATAACAATATTTCCCTGTTTTGCTAGAGTTTTAGCAATTTCACGTCCAATTCCACGAGAAGCTCCTGTTACCAAAATCACTTTTTGATTCATAGTTACCTCCTCATAAAAAATATCATAAAAACTAACTTTTGTCAATTTCTCTTTAGTTCCTTTAAGTAAGGCGCTTTTCCGTTAAAAAAAACTTGTATTTTCTAATAAAATATGATATAATAACAAAAACTATGAATCGGAGGATTTTTTTATGAATAAATTAACCATTCGAGATTTATACAAATCTCCAAAAGATTTTGAAAATCAAACCATTTTTGTGGAAGGTTGGGTGAAAACCGTTCGAGACTCAAAAACTTTCGGTTTCATCGAATTAAACGATGGTTCCTTTTTTAAAAACTTACAAATTGTTTTTGATAATTCTTTAAACAATTTTGATGAAATCTGCAAATTAACCATTATTTCATCTATCGCAGTAAGTGGAAAACTTGTGATTACAGAAGGTGCAAAACAGCCTTTTGAACTACATGCCCAATCTATTCAAATTGAGAGTTTAGCAGATAATTCTTATCCTCTTCAAAAAAAACGACATACTTTTGAATATTTAAGAACAGCATGCCATTTACGTCCTCGTACCAACACATTTAGCGCTGTTTTTAGGGTTCGTAGTGTGCTCTCTTATGCGATACACAAATTTTTCCAAGAACGTGATTTTGTTTATGTTCACACACCAATTTTGACTTCTAGCGATGCTGAAGGTGCTGGCGAAATGTTCAATGTGAATTCATTTGATTTAAAAAATGTTCCTTTAACAGACGAAAAAAATGTAGATTTTTCTAAAGATTTTTTTGCAAAATCTGCTCATCTTACTGTTAGTGGTCAATTAAATGGTGAAACTTTTGCAACTGCTTTCCGCAATATTTACACATTTGGTCCAACTTTCCGTGCAGAAAATTCCAACACCGTAAAACATGCTGCTGAATTTTGGATGATTGAGCCAGAAATCTGTTTTGCTGATTTAAAAGATGATATGGATTTAGCAGAAGACATGATAAAATACATTTTTTCATACGTGCTTGAAAAATGCCCAGAAGAAATGCAGTTTTTCAATCAATTTGTGGACAAAACTTTACTAGAGCGTTTGCAAAATGTTATTCATTCTGATTTTGCAAGAATTTCATACACCGATGCTGTAAAAGAATTAGAAAAAGCAAACGACAAATTCGAATACAAAGTTCATTGGGGTGTGGATTTACAAACAGAACATGAACGCTATTTATGTGAAGAGATTTTTAAAAAACCTGTTTTTGTAACGGATTATCCAGCTGAAATTAAAGCATTTTATATGAAGCAAAACCCAGATGGAAAAACAGTTGCAGCTGCTGATTTATTAGTTCCGGGAATTGGCGAAATTATTGGTGGAAGCCAAAGAGAAGATAATTTAGAAAAACTAACTGCAAAAATTAAAGATTTAGGCATGAATGAACAAGACTATTGGTGGTATTTGGATTTACGAAAATACGGAAGTGTCGTACATTCTGGCTTTGGACTTGGTTTTGAAAGAGCCATCATGTACTTAACTGGCATGCAAAATATTCGCGATGTTATTCCATTTCCTAGAACTCCAAAAAACTGCGAATTTTAAATTAGACAAAAAAAAATTGTGAGAAATTTGTGTGCAACTATTTGCACGCAGTACTTTCCTAGTATAGAAAAAACGATTCTTAAACTGTACCTCAAATGTTAGTCCAAAAACTAATATTGGGATTCAATCTAAGAATCGTTTTTTTAATACTAAAAATTTATTTCACAATTTGCTGCATTCTTCCATAAACTAAATTTGTCCATTCTGGATTTACAGGACAAAATCGCGTTCTCACACCAGCTAAGGTTTTACCATGATAAAATCTTCCACCTTCTGATAAATAATTCTGATGAAGCGTGCTTGCAGCTTTTTCCAATCCTGCTTCTACTGAGTCAAATTGAATTAGCGAGCCTCCAGCTCCCATTAAGCTAATATAATTATGTGTCCTTCGATGATTTCCTGCAATATTCCAACCAGACTCTGCTGAGATCAAACCACAGAAAAATATTTCATTTATTTCATATTTTTCGCACAAATCATAAATTAAACCTGCATTTTCCTCAAAAAATCCAGCTGTATCCGCTTTTACTCCAGCTATCAAAGCAATAAAATCTTCTCTTGAGACATTGCATCTCTTGGTTAAATTCATATCTTTTGAAATAGTAATTTCCTCAATAGAATTGTACATTTCACGCTCACGCGCCCTTGCATATCTTGAAACCACTTCCTCACTTGCAGTTTCTCTTCTTGGCGTATATGTAGCAAGAATCGTATCCGAATCCAAAATTCTTTTTTCGAATATATTTTCTTCTATTGTTAAACTTGCTATCGTTTCATTTACTTGTCCAACATTCAAAATTTTAATCACACAACCTATTATTATCAATATGATAGTTGCGACTATTATTAATTTTAAATTTTGACTACTTATTTTGCTTTTCATTTTTCTTCCTTTCTTGGCAACTATTTTTTATTTTACCATAAAATACAAAAAATGTCAAATTTACCCAAAATCTTGTATTGTCAGATTCTTTTAAAACACTGTCATAATTACACAATTCCCTTATACTATAAAACTTCACATATTTTTTTCAAACCTTGATTCCTAATTTTAATTGATATTTTATCAAAAACATGTTATACTAAAATTGTTTTAAATACTATTTGCTTAAAAGGAGGTTGTTCATGGAGCTTTTTCTTCGCAAAGAAATAAAACGAAAATTAAATGCAATCCGGATAAATTCCAAAAAAGATATTCCTCTATTTCTTTCAACATCCATTTCTATAATAGAGCATACCATATATTATATTAGTATGAAAGGAATGAATGAAAATCCAAAAAGCTGTCCTATCGGTAGTGTAATTGGTTGGGATACCTCACAATTAACTAATACAGGATTTTATTGCTGGCATATTACTAATTTTGAGAATATCCTTGAAAAAGATAGTTTTTTCTATTTAATTTCACCGCTTTTAAGAGCTGAACCAATTGGTGATAAATTGCCAGATTTTTTCCATGGTTGCACAGTAGGTGGTCTTATGTCCAGTATTGTCCGCCACAACGAAAACAGTTGGATGATTTATCGAAAAAATCACCAAAAAGTAATTCCTTTTTGGCAAGGTTATTGGGTTTTTGAAGAAAAAAAATCGAATATCCATATTTTACTCAAAAACGATATCTCCTACACCGAATATCTCGTATGCGATAAAAATGGCAAATCTTTAGGACTTCTTTGTGAAATTAATCCACCATAACTTCAAAATTTTAAACTCTATCGTTTTATTTACGATAGAGTTTTTTCTAAAAACTAAATATTTTCAAACCTTTTACTAACTTCATTCCAATTCACAATATTCCAAAAACTACCTACATAATTCGCACGATTTGCTTTATATTGCAAAAAGTAAGAATGTTCCCACATATCCAATACAAGCAATGGAACACATCCCCAAAGCGTCAAATTTTGATGTTTTTCACACTGCAAGATTTCTAGCTTTTTCCACTTTGGAACCCATACAAGCAAATTCCAACCGAGAAGCTTCAACTACTTTGCTGCTTGCCGTAAATTGAGTTTTAAAAGTCGGAAATGTTCCAAAATCTTGATTAATTTGATTCATCAATTTCATACTCGGTCTGCTTCCGCGTCGCAGGTCCCATATTCGTAAAAAATAACTCATGTAAAATCACGCCTGAACCTTGAAACGAAAGCTCTTTTTCCAAACATTTAATATTTTCAAAATCATTATTTTTTCTCGCTTGTTTTAATTTTTCCTCTACTTTATTTGTGTTATCCACATAAGCCGAATATAACGTGTTATAGTGAGTATCTAGCGTTTCCCTGCTATAAAATGGCTCCAACGCATTTAAACTATATGGCAAATTAATTTTTTCTAACATAAAATACCTCCCAAATCAATTATATTTTACAATTTTTCTTTTATGTTATGCTTGTTGCCAAATTTTCTTAAAGTCATGCTGCTTGACATTTTATGTAAATCATGATAAAATAATAAAAATAAATCATTGGAGGTAATTTTTATGAGAGAAACTCTTGGTGACATCATTAGAAATGCTCGGATTCAGAAAGGATTGACCCAAAAGCAAGCAGCTAACATTTGCTATATTTGCGAAGCGCAAATTGTGAAGCTTGAAAAAAACCTTTCGAAAAAACCTAGGGTTAGCACTTTAGAGGTTGTCGCTAAAGGATTGGATTTAGATTTAGATCTTCTTTTAGAGGCAGTCAGTCGTATTTCTTCATAAAAAAGTTAGAAAAGCATGGCTCGAATTCTTCGTTCAGCCATGCTTTTTCTTTTTTATTTTTCTGCCAAATCCATCATATCTTTTTTTAATCTAGCTAATTGCTCGTCAGCTTCTTCCATTGTTTTTCCTTTGACACCCATATAAAACTTAATTTTTGGCTCTGTTCCAGAAGGACGTACACAACACCACACATCATTTTCCATCGCATAATACAATACATTTGAGATTGGAAGCCCTGTTTTTCCTTCCTTTCCTGTTTTCGTATCAAACATAATTCCTGTTTTATAATCTCTTATCTCAAGTACTTTATAGCCTCCAATTTCTTTTGGCGGATTATTTCGTATAGAATCCATAATTTCTTTAATTTTGACTGCTCCATCCGCACCTTTTAAGGTAATCATTACCGTCTCTTCCTTGTAAAATCCATATTTTTTATAAATATTTAGCATTTGATCCCATAAAGTTAAACCTTGTTTTTTATAAAACGCAGCTGCCTCGCAAAGCATCATTACTGCTGTAATTCCATCTTTATCTCTGGCATGGGTTCCCACCAAACAACCATAACTTTCTTCAAATCCAAATACATATTCGTGTTTTCCTGTTTCTTCAAAATTTCGAATTTGCTCACCAATAAACTTAAATCCTGTCAAAGTTTCTACAAAATGCATGCCATACTCTTTTGCAATTCTACCAGCCAAATTAGAAGAAACAATGGTAGACACAAAAGCTGGATTTTTTGGCATCAAACCTTTTTCCTTTCTTTGTGATAGCACATATTCTGCAATTAACAAAGCTGACATATTTCCTGAAAAAGGTATATATTCTCCTGTTTTTGAATCTTTCGAAAATACACCCAATCGATCCGCATCTGGATCTGTTGCTAGCACAACATCAGCATCCACTTTTTTAGCCAATTTCAAAGCCAATGCAAATGCTCTTACATCCTCTGGATTTGGATATTCCACAGTTGGGAAGTTTCCATTTGGCAATTCTTGCTGTGGAACTACGAAAACATTTGTAAATCCTAGCTCTTCCAACACCCTTTGTACTGGCTTATTTCCTGTTCCATGTAACGGTGTATAAACAATATTCAAATCTTTTTGAACTTCTTTAATAATTTCTGGATTTAAAACTTGTTTCTTGATGGCATTTAAATACAATTTATCCATTGCGCTTCCGATAATGTTATAAAGTCCAGTATTTTGAGCCTCTTCATAAGAAATTCTTTTCACCAATGAATAATCTGTTACATTATTTACTTCTTCAATAATTTCTTTATCTTTTGGTGCCACAATTTGTGCTCCATCATCCCAATAAACTTTGTATCCGTTGTATTCTGGCGGATTATGACTGGCTGTAATCATAATTCCAGCAATACAGCCAAGTTCTCTTACCGCAAATGACAACTCAGGAACTGGCTTAATTTCATCAAAAATATAGGTTTTAATTCCATTGGCATTCATACAAAGCGCTGTTTCAATTGCAAATTCTTTTGACATTCTTCTTGAATCATATGAAATGGCAACACCTTTGCTTTCCCCGCCTTCTCGTAAAATAAAGTTTGCCAAACCTTGAGTCGCTTTTGTGATAGTATAAATATTCATTCTGTTTGTTCCATTCCCGATAACTCCTCTTAAACCTGCTGTTCCGAACTCCAAATCTTTATAAAATCTATCTTTAATTTCTTCTTCATCACCAGCAATCAACAATAATTCATGACGTGTCTCCTCACTAAACACAGGATTTGTACACCATTCGCTGTATTTTTTCATGTAATTTAATTTTGAGAAAAAATCCGTATATAACTTTCTTGCTGTTTCAGGACTATCTACACCTTCTGCATTTTTAATCGGCGCAAATTCCTCTTCCCTTTTTACTCTCAAAATAAGCACATCATTTAACATTTCAAAAGCGTCAAAAATAAACATTTCAAATTTGTAAGCATTTGGTTTGTCACTTACAATCAATTTTCCTTCTTGGTCAATATAATTTGCCTTTTTTACAGCTGTGTGATATGGCAATTCCAAATTGGTGACTTTTTCCAAAGCTTTGATATTGAACAATTGCATAATAACATTTGAATCGCCATAAACTAAAGAACCATAGTCATCCCTCATATTGGCCATTTCATTTGAAATTTCCGTATACTCGATAACACCAACTCTTCCATTTTTCTTGCAAATCACACCAACTTTTTCTTTTGGGTCAATTTTTTCAACAGATTTTACCGCACTATAAACTTTATTTGAAATTGACATTCCAATTAACAATGGGTCAACTAAATTGGCTAAAATATTATCCACACCACTTACGAAAATCCATTCTACACCATTTTCTCGCATTTGTGCAATAACATTACTTCTTTCCATCGATTGAAGTGTTCCTCCATGACCATTTGCCGCTTCTTTAATACCACCATTTTCATTTAGCAAAATTTTTCCATCTAAATCAAGCATTGGCAATTGTCCTTGTTTAAAAAAATGGACAGCTTCTTTCGGATAACCAAAATAATTGTGTTCTTCAAAAAACTCAATTGTTTGGTCATTGTTTTCTTCACTTGTCATAATGTACCAAGGAATAATTGTCTCATATTTAAACATTGCTTTTTTAATGCCTTCACATAATAACTCAAAAATAGACTTATGCGAATCCAGACCCAAATCATATGTTCCTTTTGGTCCTTTATGACCAAGCCTTGTTCCTTGGCCTCCTGCCATTGTAACAACAGCATATTTTCCTTTTTTAATAGCTTCAATTCCTTTTTGCTCATAAATCTTTTTTTCTGCTAATGTCAATTTTGCTTTTTCAACATAGTCTACAGGTTCAATGATTTCTTGTTTAAAATCTGCATTTTTATTAGCATTTTTATATAAACTTTCCATTAATTTAAAATCAATATTTTCAATTTTATTTAACAATTCATTTTGCTTTTGTTCATCCATTTTTTCATAAAACATTAATAAATGTTCTTGCCCAAATTCCCCTAATTTCTTTTTTATTTCAGTTAGTCTATCGCTCATAAAATAACTCCTTTCATGAATATTCATGTAACATATTATCAATTTTTTTCCATTCTATACCATTTTATTAGATAAGTCAACCATCGCCTCAAGTCATTCATCTATCAGAAAATATAGCAATTATTTACTTTTAAGCTATTTTTTCATTATCGTGTGATTTTTTCCTAATTTTTTTGTGTATAATATGTGAACTTTTGAGTATTTTGCAAATCCTGCCAATTGGGTGCTTGCTGAATAATGAAAACCAGTAGAAGAATCTTTCTTAGATTCTTTTACTGGTTTTTACACAATTTAAAATTTACAATGTAACTTTTTTATAACTTTTTCGCATATAGCCTGTGAAAACTTCTTCTGGATTTTTTTCACCAGCTGTATTTACAACTTTATCATGCTCATCCAGAATCTTTTGTAATTTAGAATTTGCTTGCAACATTTCATAACAATTTAAAATTGTACAATTTTCTTTTTTATTTGTAAGAATTGCATTTGCCTTGTTCATAAATTGGTCATTCCCACTAATCAAAATAAGTTTGTTTTCCACATCACATTCATATAAATAATTTAGATTTTTATTAGTCCAATCTATTTGTAATAGCTCGTTGCTTTTTTTCCCTTGAATTCTATTCATTACTTTTTTTACGCTTTCACTTATATCTTTTTCCAAGATTGTTATTACTTTTGTAGATTCATTAATTCTTTTGTTTATATATGGTAAAAGCTTTGTAATCAAATGAATATCGTTTACGTAAAAACAACATAATCTCTTTTTATTCATGTTATTACCTCCATATATCTTCTATTCAGAATTCTACCATTTGTATTCCTACAGGTCAAATATTTTCGTGTTTCCTTTTTCGACAGAATTCCTAATTTTTATGCCTTTTTTTACATTTTGCCAAACAACAACATTCAATAAACAACAAAATAGTATTTTTTTCCTACTTTTTTTATTTTTTTCTGCCTTACTTTTTGTAATATTTTTGCAATGTTTTTGTAATATTTTTGTAATATTATCTTGCATAATTTCTTAATTTTGGTTAATACTTAATTTAATAGAAAATTTTATAAAATTTAGAAAGGAAATGTAAAATGAGAAAATTTTTAAAAAATTTCATAATTCTATCAACTCTATTTATTGCATTTTTTGTTATAACTGCGTATTCTTATGCTACTAATATTTCGCAAGGACTTTCTGAAGACATTTTTAGACTTCACATACTTGCCAATAGTGATTCAGATGAGGACCAAAATTTAAAATTAAAAGTACGTGACCACATTCTTGAATATATGAAAACTTTAACCATTGATACATCTGACAAACAAGCCGTTATAGAACAAGCCAAACATCACACAAGTGATTTTCAAAAAATTGCTGAAAATGTGATTCATGAAAATGGCTACGATTATCCTGTAACCATTGAAATTGGTAATTTTTATTTTCCAACAAAACATTATGGTAATATTTCTTTGCCTGCTGGAAATTATGATGCACTTCGAATCAAAATCGGACAAGCAGAAGGTCAAAATTGGTGGTGTTCACTATTTCCTCCACTTTGTTTTGTAAGTATTTCTTCTGGTGTTATTGATGAAGAAGGAGAACAATATTTAAAAGAAAACTTATCCGATGAAGAATTTGCTATTGTTTCAAGTAGTTCTTCAGAACTGGAATTCAAATTTAAAATCATTGAAATGTTAAATCAAAATAATTCGTAATTTTAATTATAAGGGTACATCTTTTACTTAATGTACTCTTTTTTAATGTTTTTAAACAGTTTAAACTTTACTTTAATACGTATTTTTAAGTTATTTATCACATCTTATATTTTTTAAATTTTTTCATGTGTTATTTTGAAAAATCTATTGTAAATATTTGGTTTTTATGATATAGTTTTATGCGAGTGTGTTTTTATACTCAAAAAATATACAATTCATGGAGGGATTGTTTTGGAAAAACTAGTCATTACAGGAAATACTCCTTTAAAAGGTGAAGTTGTTATTAGTGGTGCAAAAAATGCTGCTGTAGCTATCATACCTGCAACACTACTTATCAATGGCGTTTGTACTATTGATAATTTACCAAATATAAGTGATGTAAAATTATATTGTGATATATTAAAAAGTTTGGGTTCTGTCATAACTTGGAATTCTGAACATGAAGTAACAATCGATAATAGAAATTTAACTTCTTATGAAGCTCCTTCTGACATTACAAGCAAATTCCGAGCATCTTATTATTTGATTGGTAGTTTACTTGGAAGATGCAAAAAAGCTCGTGTTGGTTTGCCTGGTGGCTGCAATTTAGGAGCCAGACCAATTGATCAACACATCAAAGGTTTTGAAGCACTAGGTGCTGATGTTGAAGTGGCAAATGGAAATATTACTGCAAAAGCCCGAAAATTGACCGCAAACTCTATTTACATGGATGTCGTTTCTGTTGGTGCAACAATTAATATTATGCTTGCTAGTGTTTTAGCAGATGGAACCACTATTATTGATAATGTAGCAAAAGAGCCTCATATTGTTGATGTCGCCAATTTTCTAAATACGATGGGTGCTGACATTCGTGGAGCTGGAACAGATATTATAAAAATTAATGGTGTAAAAGAACTAAAAGGAAATGCAACTTATTCCGTTGTTCCTGACCAAATTGAAGCTGGAACTTTTATGCTAGCAGCTGTAGCTTCAAAAGGAGATATCGTCATCAAGAATTGTATTACCAAACATTTAGAGTCGATTATCGCGAAAATTGTAGAAATTGGTGGAAATGTAGACGCTAATGGAGACCATTTAAGAGTATGGTGTAATACGCGAACCAGCAAAGCCAATATCAAAACATTACCTTATCCTGGTTTTCCCACAGATTTACAACCACAAATGGGTGTTGTTTTATCGATTTCTAAAGGGACAAGTATTATTAATGAAAGTATTTGGGAGTCTCGTTTTCAATATACTGCTGAATTAAATAAAATGGGAGCTAAAATAACAGCGCAAGGCAAAAGTGCCGTTTTCGAAGGAGTTGACAAATTGATTGCTGCTCCAGTTTATGCTTGTGACTTACGTGCTGGAGCTGCTTTGATTATTGCAGGTATTATTGCAAAAGGAAAAACTGAAATTTATAATCTTAACTACATTGACCGTGGTTATGAAAATATTGAAGAAAAATTTAGAAAATTAGGCGCAAAAATTGAAAGAATTAGTGAATGATTAAAATAATAAAAATTAGGATAAAATTATGTTAAAGTTTTGTAGTATTTTTAGTGGCAGTTCTGGCAACTGCCTATTTATAGATTCAAATCATACAAAAATTCTGATAGACTCTGGTGTAAGTTGTAAAAAAATATGTGAAGGCTTAGAATCTATTGGAAATTCAATTACAGATATTGATGCTATTTTGGTAACACACGAGCATTCTGATCATGTACAAAGCATTGGGACAGTCTCTCAAAAGTTTGATATTCCTGTATATGCTAACATCGAAACTTGGAATGCCATGGAAAAGCAGAAAAGTAAAATTGCTCCAAATAATATCCATACTTTTGAAAATGATAAGGATTTTTACTTAAATGATTTATTGATTCATCCTTTTAGCACTCCTCACGACGCTGCTAATCCATGTGGTTTTAATATTCACAATGGTTCTAAAAGGCTTAGTATTGCAACAGATTTGGGACATATGAATAATGAATTAATTTCGGAACTATATTCTAGTTCATTTATATTTTTAGAAGCAAATTATGATCCAGAAATCTTGAAAGTATCAAAATATCCATTTCCATTAAAACAACGTATTAGTGGACCTCATGGGCATTTATCTAACATTACTGCTGGAAAAACAATTTCAAATTTATTACTAAAAAAGGATTTAAAGGAAGTTATGTTACGGACATTTAAGCAAAGAAAATAACTTTCCAGAACTTGCTTATCAAACGGTAACAAATGAGTTAATAGAAAATAATAGCGATTTAGAATACTTAAAACTTTCTGTTGCAAATCGATATGCACCAAGTAAAATTGTTAATATTTAATTATATTATAAATTTTGAAAGCACACATTTTTATTATCATCCATCTGATTAAATAAAATAATAGTAATATATTAATAAATTCCAAATTATCACCACCTTTTAATATTGGCTACCATTTGGTAGCTTTTTCATTTCTCAATATTTACAATAACCACATTTTTAACTAATTTTTTTGCTCTTTAATTTTCTTGTAAATTGTCTCATATTCTCTTTTTATTTCTCTTTTATTTATATTTTTATTAATCATCAAATTATAACTATCGTTATATTTCATTTTCCCAATCAATTTATTGTCTGGAAATAATTCACAAATAATGCTGTCTGCTATTTGATACATATTAGTTTTGTTGAGTATTAATTTTATTTTCGAATTTTTAATTTTCCAATCTTTTTCAAAAACTTCTAATATATCTTGGGATTTTTTTATACCAATAATATTGGGTTCTAACAGAAAAATAATATGATTACTATTATAAAATATTCTTTTGGTATATTCATTTTTTAAATTAGATGATGTATCAATAATAATAAAATCATACTTTTCTTTTAACTGATTTAAAATTTCTTGAATTCCAAAAATATCAATTTTATTTTTGTTAAGAAAAATAAAATCCAAATGACACAAAACATCCAAATTTTTATTGAAGTTAATTATCATATCTTCAATATTATTACTATATTCAGGTTTCTTTTTTATTTTTAAAATTGTCCTAATCTGATTTTCTGCTAAATCAAAATCAACTAACAAGATTTTTTCTGCACTATTTTCCACATTTTTTGCAAGGAATGTGGAAAACGTACTTTTGCCAACTCCATTTGTTCCTGAAACAGCAACTATTTTTGCTGTTGGTTTTTCAATTTTCTCATAAATTGTCTTTTCTAAAATTGTTTCAAAAACATCCCAATCTATCTCCAAATTTTGAAATACTTTTAAAGTTTTATCTTCTTTTAAATTGCTTTCTGCTCCCTCCATCTTAAAGAAAAACACTAGAATTTCTGATTGCAATTTTCTAATTATTTTAATTAATTCATCGACTTTATAATTTTTAATAATTCTACTACATAAAAATAAAATATCAACTTTTTCTCCTCTTTCTAAAAGTTCAATTAATTCCTCATCATTTGTTATATCTTTTCTTACTACATGATAACCTTTTATTTGTTTTATTTTTTTATTAAGCATGGGATTTCCTATTGCTGTTAATACTTTTCTCAATATACGTACCTCCTAAATTATTAAATTTTTTTCATTTTCTGATGCTTCAATTTTAGCCAAAATATGATCGTCTCCTATAAACATCAAACTTTCTCCTCTTTTTAAAGATTTCATTTCAATTCTTTCTTTTTCTGATATATTAGCGTATTTTTCAAGAACTTTAATATTTTCTTCTTCTAATGAAAAAAATGATTTCATACTACAATTATTTAAAATTGCTTTTCCATATGCCCCATTTTCTAAACTAAATAAGTCAGAAACATCTTGCGTAATTGCAACTGCACTTCCTCCAAATTTACGAATGGTTTTAAAAATTTTATAAATAAAACTAGCTACAAATGCACTTGATGTTACACCAATTAATCGCCAAATTTCATCTAAATAAATCGCTTTATTTTGGCTTCTATCTTTTTTTATTTTATCCCAAAAAATGTCAGTAAACATATACATTCCATATTTTAAATTTTCTTCTCCTAAATCATAAATATCTGCAATGATTAAAGGATTATTTAATTCAACATTGGTATGACGATTAAAAAAACTTAAAGAACCAAATACAAATGGAAATAATTTTAATTTGAAAAACTTATCTTTTTCATTGTCTAAAACATTATACAAATCCTCTAAAATAGGCATTTCTTGACTATTTTTAAATCGTGGAACAATTGTTATTTTTCCTTGTTCTGGCTCTTTATATAAAGATTTATCATCAAATGTAATTCCTTTGTTTTCATATACTTTTATTAATTTTTCTTCTAAAATAGCTGTTTTTTCTTCATTCATCTCTCCAAAAATCAAACCAAAAAAACCTCTTAATTTTAGCAATTTACTGCTTAAATAACCTTGTCCTTCTTCCATACTTTCTTCTCTGATGTCAAAAATATTGATATAAGTGTCTGAATTTGGTCCTAATTTTACCAATGTTCCATCTAAACTTTCTGCAATTTTATTGTATTCCCTTTCTGGATCAATTACATATTGCTCTATGCCAAGTAAACGATATCTTAAAATTAATAATTTTATATAAAATGACTTTCCTGCTCCACTTGTTCCAAACACACACATATTTGCATTTTTATATTTATTTTTATTAAATCGATCTACCAAGATCATTGAATTGTTATAAAGATTGCTTCCTAAAAATATTCCAGTTTCATCACATAAAGTCGATGAAATAAATGGATACGTTCCAGTTAATCCTTGTGTTAAAACATTTCTTGCACTTACTTCTTTTAATTCTTTGACATTTTCCATGATTGGCAAACATGCTCGAAATGTTTGTTCTTGTCTAAAATTCGCTTTTTTTGTAATCAAGCCAGAAGATTGTAAAATTCCATCTATTTTAGCTAAATTCCTTTTCAATTCTTCTTCTGTTTCTGCAATTACTAGACAATACGTATACAAATAATACAAATCCTCGTTTTCCACTTGCATTTGTTTTCTAATATATTTTGCATCGTTATAAGAAAATGCTGCCAAATCAATATCTTCTTTATTGGCATTTCCAAATTTTAAATCAACTCCAGTATTTCCAATTGCATATGTTAAATCTTTAATTGTTTTATAAGAATCTTGCTTTTCATAAAATATCGATATATTAGCATTTACATTACTATTAATTAAATTTCTAAAAATAATTTCACTATATTCTCTATCATAATCTACAATTAATAATCCGGCATAAAATTTTCCATTAAATTCGATATATTTCGGATTCGATAAATTAATATAGCTAGGCGCTAATTTATCTTTTAAATTTAATGTACCTTTTAAAAATTTTTCTATTTTTTACCACCTCAATTCTACTTTTTAATTTATAAAAATGAATTTAAAATATGAATTACTTTTTCCTTGGTGTTTAATTCATTTACCATATTTCCACATCTTGTTAATGTTTCTTTTATTTTAAAGTAACATTCGTTTAAATACTCATTTGCTTTGCTTTCTTCATTTGTCAAATCTTCTGGTTTTCCATTTAAAATATCTACTTTTTTCTTAATCATCATATAAAAATTTTTGGACGATGAATTTTTTTCTTTATTCATTTGTGTCATAAAATGAATATAATTTTCTTGTATATCTTTTATTTTTTCATTTTCTTCTTTTCTATTTTTTATTTGGGAAATTATTTTAGAAATATCTTCTTTTTTACTTTGAATCAGTATTTGAATATCAAAATCACATGTTTTTAAAAAATTTCGATAAGAATTTAAAATTGATTGTTTTTCTAAGTTAGACTTTAAATCATAATTGATTGGATAAATGTTTAAGATTTTAATAAATGAACCTTTATAAATAATGAGGCCATTTTCGTAAATATTATCAAAAGGCAACCATTTTTGCGTAGTTTGCTCTTTTTTTAATTTCAAAATTACACTCCTTTCTTTTATTTTTATAAATCATACAACACCAATCTACGTTTGTCAATATGGTTTTTCAAAATTTTAAAATTTTTTGAATATTTTTTTTCTTTTCGACCATAATACTATTATAAGGTTTATATTAACCTAACTTAGAGTAATATGAGGTTAATTTTTAGCTTTTTATTATTCGAGCTAAGATGTAATATAGCTAAAGAAAACCTTTGGTTATATTATGTCGGACGCGGCCCGAGTATATTATTTGTTTGTAAGCTGTTATTCAAATTCGTATTTGTGCGTAAATTTAATGGTTAAATGATAGGTAATATATTCCAAGTCATGATGATACTTGTATTTAATTGTGGTTATTAATAGTCTCAATCAAGAGATGAATTTAGCTATAATGAGTGCATTTATTGTCTAGCAACTGATTAATATAGGTGGTATATAGGTTATTCCTATAGTGATATAGGTTAGCTTAGACTATTATGTATATTAGTTTTAGCTGAAAGCTAATATAAGCTTTATCGATGAACCTAACTTAAGTGCATTCTTAAGTTAGGTTTCAATTTTTTACACTTCTTAATTTATTCCTGATTGTCAATTGACAAACTAATGTAAATGTACTTTCACTAAATTTTACATAGATTTTATGTTCTTTCAAAAAATAAACGAGTGAATTACTAATCATTCACTCGCCTATCTTTTAAGTTTCCAGTATAAAAAAACGAAATTCTTCGGTTAAATTTTTCGAACAAAAAGACGTTGTCTCAACAATTTGTTCAAATCTTTGTGTTACTATTAATGATGATTCATTTTCTTTGTCAATACAAAATTTCAAAACACTTCCTGCTGGCAAATATTTTATAAAGCCTTTTAATGCTTCAATCATATAACCTTTTCTACGATGTTGCTTTGCCATAAACATCACCACTTCTAACTCTTTATGCCATCCTTGTGTAATATCTAAGAAGCCAAAACGCTCATGATTTTCTTTATTCTCAATTATAAAATAAAAATTATGAATAAAGTCTCCTTTTGAATAATAATCTCTAATGGAATTTTTGGCCTCATTCAAAGATCTGGTATAGGCTCCTACAAGATATTTCCGCACCTCATCATTATGTGTAACCTTGAAAAACCATTCTGCATCCTCAATTTCAAATGCTCTTAACCGCAATCTTTCTGTTTCAATCATCGTGTTGCATTCCTCCTAACTAGTTTTATATTTATATTATACCACATTATAAGCAATTTTTCAACATGACTTTCCCAAAATCCATTTTACAATTTCTTTCTTTATCTCAAAATACTCCTTTTTCTCAAATTGCATATTGCTAATGCAATATTTTCGATTTGAAATATGGCAACAAAAAATACATTCATGCAAACTATTGCAATCTTGAATAAAAAGTGAATTACTAATTTTGGCTGAACAAATCACATTATAACTATTCATGCAATCACTCGAATCATCTACACGAATACAAAAAGACGAATTTCCTGTTCTTTGTGAAGCAATATTATAATCACAACTTCCGCAGCCATCTAAATAAATTGAATTTTTACACTTTCTACAATCATTACAACGGTATAAATTTTCTGAGCTATAAATAGTATCTGACTCTGAAATATTGGTAGAATGGTAAATTCTTTCTGTGGTTGTAAAATTGACCTTTTTCCACAATTTAATAACATCTTCTAAACTATTTATTTCTCTTTTTTTCAACATCCAACCTTTTCCTTGATTAAAATTTTGCTAATTTTTTTGTGTAATATATTTGCTTGGATTAATCGAGCTTGCCCAAGTTTCTTCCCCTGTTGTACTATCCATTACTTTTTGCGGAAGTTTTACATCAAATGCAATTTCTGTTAAAATTTCTTCTAATGTATAAGGAGATTTTTCTCCAAAAATATTTACAAAAATTTTATTTGCAACTTCCATTGCCTGTTTTTTATTCATTTAATTTTTTCCTCCTTCTGCCAGTTGATTGTGAACTTAAAATATCTTTCAAATCAATGGTTTTATTCTGAATAAAATTAATCTGTTTGACTTTTTTCTTTGCATGACTGCTTAAAACCAAATCTGTTTGTAAAATTTGACTTTTTTTCTGTCTCGGAAATGGTGTGAAATCCATTGTTTTTCCTTTAAAAGCAGAAAGTACTTTTCCTTTACTACTCACTCTTACAATACATTCTCGATTTGCTAATTCTGTCAAAATTTTCATACGCAATATATATGAATTATGTACAGCAACTTCCATTTGAATATTGGATTCTAAAATTTGCGCATCCGCTTTCGAAACTCGAAATATATAATAATTAAGCACATTTGCAAAAATCGCTTTTTGTAAATCTTCACTAATTTGGCTAAAATATTGTCCTGCTAAAATTAATGAAACATGATATTTTCTAGCTTCTGATAAAAACCTTCGCAAAATCGGATTTTCCACAACAGCAACTTCATCAATTACAAAAATAATATGTTCATTTAATAAATTAGCTTGAGCTAATTGCAAAATTTGTTGCATAATAAATCCTGCAATTGTTTTTGTTATCGTTTCTCCTAAGGTAACTTGATCAAGAGAAAAAATAGTTAAAAAGTGATTTTCAATGACATTTTTGACACTTTTCAAATGTGCATTATCTTGATTAAAAACTGGCAAAATCTGCATTTCATCAATAAATGAAATAATTGGTGCAATTGCTTCTTGGTAAGATTGATTTTTCAATTCATTAAAATCACTTAAAAAAAAGTTAATGGTGCTTTCTGGTAAATCTGATTCAATTTGTTTAATCAAGTGATTTCTATATTCAATTTCTAAAATAAATTTTCTTAAATTAGAAAATGACAATTTCTTTTTTACAAGCAATGTATAAATACTATGCCTTAAAACACGCTCTAGCTTTGAATTATATAAATCTGCAATTAAAGATTGAAATAAAGTAAGTATTAATTCTGTAGAAGTTACAACATCTTTTCCCGAATTCATAAATAAATTCACACTATCTTCCATTTTCTTAAAATCAATTACAGAAGTATTTTCTAAACCGCCAATATCGTTCTCCATAGAAGCATGTGGATCAATAACAACAATTTTATATTTTAATTGATAATCTGAATTATTTTGAATATTTGCAATTATCGAACTCATAAATTTCGATTTTCCCGAGCCACTACTTCCCACAATAAGTGAGTGTTTTGCAAATTCATAATTATTCAAATGCAAAAAATAATTATCATTTAAATATGGAAATCCATTTACTTTCAAAATTGCATTTTTTTCATTACTTTTTAACAAATGCAGAGATTTCTGAATATCTAAAAATTTAGTCGCATCTTTTTTATAAAAAAATCGACTATAATTTGAAAAATCAATACTTAAAAATTGATGAGGAATATTAAATAATGCAAATTTTTTAATGAGTTTTTTATCCTTTTTTTCAAAAAATAATTTTGTAAAATATAAAAAATTATTTTTACAATATGGCCATATTGTAATTTGCGAAATACTCAGAATTCTCTGTTTTTTTACTTCATTTTTATCATAAATATCTAAAATATTTTTTTCTTGATTTGTAATCAAATACAAAAACTTAAATCTAGCATGTATTTTTTTATTTGTATCCACTCTTTTTAATAAAAAATCACTTAAATTGTTGATAACTGGAGGTAATTTTCGAGATGTTTTAATAAAATAACGAACTGTATTTTGTTCAATTTTAACAAAAAAATCCCATCTTCTGAACCTACCATTTAACTTAGAAACTTCATAAATTAACTTTAACCATGCTTCTTTTGTGACAAATTTTGAAGTCAAAAACACTTCTGATACAACGTCTTTTTTCATATTCATATATCCTATTTTTTATAGAAATTATACTACAAAAAAATTAAAAAAAACTGACTTTTTTATAACAAGAAAAATCAGTTTTTTATTGACAAAATATTTCTCCTTTATTTTATTAAATTATATTTATTATAACTCAATTTTTATTACTACTCAATGGAAATCCAAAACTCCGTAATATCATCATGATAATATTCAAGTTCTGGAGAATCTTTTAAATTATATTTTAAAACAGGCACGATTTTTGCATAAAATTTGTGAGACATTTCTTGAATATCCTTCTCATTTTGTGAAGGAATTTTAAAAACTAACCATTTGCTTTTCGGAATGATATATTTTTCAAATTCATTAATTTTTTTATCATATAAAACCCAATATTCAAGATAATCACTTTCAAATCGTTTTTGATATACAACCATTCCAAATTTAATTGGTCCATATTTTTCAAAATATTTTTTTGACATATTGGAAAAATATTTTGGCGCATCTTTAGAAATTTTACAATATGTAGTTTTTACACCTTTGCCATACAAAATCATTTCTTCTCTTTCGATAATGCTATATTCCACATTTTCATTATTTTTTACATTTTCATCAAAAATAATTTTTGTAAAAATTTTTAAATTTTCAGGTTGATTTTTTACAAAACTAGGTTTTATTCCATGAAATTTTTCAAACGCTCTGGAAAAAGCAGTTGCACTTTCATACTGATATTTTAACGCAATTTCAAGTATTTTTGCTTCATTTTTACTCAAGTCAAAGCCTGCATTAGACAAGCGCCTTTTACGAATATATTCGGAAACCGACATATTACAAATCAAGCTAAAAATGCTTTTCATGGTATACTCATTTACACCCAAAATTTGTGCTAATTTTGAATATTCTATTTTCTCTTCAAGATTATTTTCAATATAATTTATCACTTCATTTAAAGATTTATAAATATTCATTTTTTACTCCTTTTTTATTATTTTACAACATTTTTATAAAAAAGTCACTAATTTTTCTGTTTTTTATCTTGACATTTGTAATTTTTCTGTTATAATATAGTTACTTTTTTCTTAAAATTTTATTTCTAAAAAAATTCCATAAAACAAAAATTAAATATAGGAGATGATTTATATAAAATTTTTATTAAAATATAAAAAATATTTATCCAAAACAAATGAATTTTTAGAACAAATTGATATTTTAAAAAATCAATATATTTCTGTTAAAGAACAAAAAAAATTAATACGAAAATATAAACCAATTTATTATTTTTTTAAATATAAAATTAAATATAATAAAATTAAAAATTTTTTTTATCTTTACTCAAATCTTGAAACTTTTTTTAAAACACAAAATTCAATTTATCAAAAAAATGAATTGAAAAATTACGATGATTTATTAAATAATATTGACGGAAAAAGTTTGGATATACAACAAAAATCGGCTGTTTTAAGTGATGAATTAAATACACTTGTTATTGCTGGTGCTGGAAGTGGAAAAACTCTCACCATTTCTGGAAAAGTAAAATATTTAATTGAATCAAAAAAAGCAAAACCAGATGAAATTTTACTAATTTCTTTTACAGACAAAGCAGTAAAAGAAATGTCTCAACGTCTTTCCAGAATCAATATTAATGTACAAGCAAAAACTTTTCACAAACTTGGTTTAGATATTATCACAAATTATCAAGGATTTCGTCCAACTATTGCAACAGGCGAATTTTTAGATACCATTGTTTCTAATTATTTCAAAAAAGAAATTCTGAATTTTCCTAATCAAATTAAATTTATTCTTGATTTTATGACAGCTTTTTTGTATATTCCAGAAGATATTTCTAACTTTAAAAATTTAGGTGATTATATTGACAATTTTAGAAATATTGATTATGAAACTGTAAAAAGTAAGTATTTAAAAACTGTTCATAAAAATGATGAAAAATTTTGTGAAAAAGTACATCGACTTGATGATTTATTAATTAGTAATTTTTTATTTTTAAATTCTGTTTCTTATAAATATAATTATTTGTATCCTTTCAAAGCAGAAAATTCATTCAAACGAAAAGTTAAAATGAATTTTTATCTTCCTAATTATAATTTATATTTAGAGCATTTTTGTATTGATAAAAAAGGGCATTCCAAATTTTTAACAAAATACGAAGAGCAAAAATATTTAGCAGAAATTAATTTAAAAAGAAACTTGCATGCAAATCATAATACAAAATTAATTGAAACTTATTCTTATTACAATAAAGACAAAATTTTGCTTTCAAAATTAGAAAATTTACTTGTACAAAATCATGTAAAATTGAAACCAGAAAACTTGCAAGATATTTTTAAAAAAATTTATATTTTACAAAAAGATAAACAATTTGAAGAATTTATTAAATTAATCACAACTTTTTTAAGCCTTTTTAAATCGAATAATCTTCAATTATCCGATATTGATAAATTGCTTTTACAAAATGAAAATTTAGATAACAATTTTTTAAAATCTCGCAACGAATTATTTCTAAAAATTTTTAAAAACTTTTTTGATTTTTATGAAACTTCTTTAAATTCAAAAGGAAAAATTGACTTTAATGATATGATTAATAAATCTACCGAAATTGTAAAACTTGGATTTATTCCTCAAAATTATAAATATATTATTATTGATGAATATCAAGATATTTCTGTTAGTCGTTTCAAATTAATTAAAGCTTTGCAAAATAAAACAAAAGCTAAAGTCATCTGTGTTGGTGACGATTGGCAATCAATTTATCGTTTTTCTGGAAGTGATATTGATTTATTTAGTAATTTTGAGAAATATTTCGGACCTTCTAAACTTCTAAAAATCGAAAAAACTTATCGAAATTCGCAAGAATTAATTGACATTGCAAGCGATTTTGTTACCCAAAATCCAAGTCAACTTATCAAA
The DNA here is from genome assembly GCA_948470875.1 of uncultured Clostridium sp. Classification (GTDB taxonomy): domain Bacteria; phylum Bacillota; class Clostridia; order TANB77; family CAG-508; genus Scatovivens. The sequence goes on along the minus strand of CAOKQM010000001.1, from coordinate 2,195 downwards.
AACTTAAAATCTGATAAACATATCGAAAATCCAATAAAAGTCATAACTTATTCTGAAAATATCATAGAAGCAGTTGAAAATGCAATTAAAGATATTATCCTAGAATTTGGAAATGATTCTGAAATTTTGCTTCTTGGACGCACAAAATATGACATTTTTAGTATTTTAGAAAATAACCATAAATTTGAATCAAACGAAGATTTTTCTATCATTACTTATCCCCCAATTCCCACGTTAAAAATTTCATTTTTAACCGTTCATCGCTCAAAAGGACTCGAAGCTGATAATGTAATTTTGTTAAACATGCAAAATAATTTACTTGGTTTTCCCAATCGAATTTCCAGTGATCCAGTTTTATCTCTTGTTTTGGCTAACAAAGAAGAATTTTTATATGCTGAAGAACGTCGTTTATTTTATGTTGCAATAACACGCACCAAAAATCGTACTTATTTAATTGCTCCAGAACTGCATTATTCGCAATTTTTAGAAGAATTATTTTCTACTAATTTAGTTCAAAAACCTAAAAATGAAAATAAAATTTCCCTAGAAAATCAGCCAAAATGTTTAAAATGTGCAAAAGGACATTTAGTTTTACGAACCAACAATGCATCTGACATAGAATTCCTTGGCTGTAGCAATTATCCACATTGCGACTTTTGCATTAATGACATAAATGTTTTGCAAAAACAAATTATTTGTAAAAAATGCGGCGGATATATTGTAGAAAAAAATTCTTCAAAAGGAAGTTTTTATGCTTGTTCAAATTATCCATTTTGCAATCAAATGTATCCCTCTTAGACTACTAACCTCTTAAAAGGAGGTGATACTACGGCTGTTCATTGTAAACAAAAGAAAAAACGAAAAAAACTTTGTTACATAAATTGAGCATCATCGCATTTTTAGCAGAATTTATAAAAACAATTTTAGATATCATTGATTTTTTTCGCTAGTAAAAAAGAGTGAAAATTTTTGCTCAAACAAAAATTTACTCGCCTATAATAGAAATATCAGAGATATTTCCTATTATAAAAAAGGTAGCATTGCACTGTACTACCTTTTTTATATTTTTTTATTTTTCTGAATGTTCGTTGTTACCATATTATACATTAAATAAAACTTTTGTGAATGCTTTTTATCAAAATTTATTCTTTTTTACTTATAAAAATCTCTGGTAATAATTTTTCTAATTCTATAATTTTATCTTCTTTTACCATTACTTTTGTTTTCAAATTTCTTTGATTTATCATTCTAATTAATTCTCTACACTTTCCACAAGGCGAATAAATTAATCCTTTTGCAGAATATGCTACAATTTTTTCAATTTCCGTTTCACTATTCTTCAGCATTTCATTAATTGCAGCAGACTCTGCACAATTTCCCAAATTGCATTTTGATTCTACTGATATTCCTGTATAAATATTTCCCTTTTTGGTAAGTAATGCACAAGCAACATGTCCACAAGTTGCATATTCAGTTAATACCTTTTTTCCTGCAATCTTTTTTGCTTCTACAATTAATTTTTCAAAATCTTTATCCATTTTCTACACATCCAAATTTTTTACATATTTTGCATTATCTTCAATAAACTTCCTACGTGGCGCAACTTCATCTCCCATTAATAATGAAAAAGTTTCATCCGCCGCCATTGCATCATCCATGGTTACTTTAATTAAAGTTCTATTTTCTGGATTCATCGTTGTTTCCCATAATTGTTCTGGATTCATTTCACCTAAACCTTTGTATCTTTGAATTCCAATTTGCTCTCTTGCAATTCCTCTTTCCTCTAATTCCTTGAAAGCTTTAGTTAAATCATCATCTGTATAACAATAAATATCTTCCATTCCCCTTTTTGACAATTTAAATAATGGTGGCTGTGCCAAATATACATTTCCATTTTCAATTAATGGACGCATATAACGAAAGAAAAATGTCAACAATAATGTTCTAATATGAGCACCATCCACATCAGCATCTGCCATAATAATAACTTTTCCATAACGAATTTTGGTAATATCAAATTCTGGTCCAATTCCTGCTCCAACAGCTAAAATAACAGGATTTAATTTATCATTTCCATAAATTTTATCCGCTCTTGCTTTTTCCACATTTAACATTTTCCCCCAAAGTGGAAGTATCGCTTGAAAACGTCTATCTCTTCCCTGTTTTGCACTTCCTCCTGCTGAATCTCCTTCGAC